>NZ_AP014836.1:706666-1060000 GCF_002356115.1 Candidatus Nitrosoglobus terrae | reverse complement strand
TAACACGGGTACATTGACTTTTTCAAACATCTTCAGCCCTTTGCGGGCATCTAAAAGAGCAATATCTTGAGGTGTGGTTACAATAACAGCGCCACTTACCGGAACCCGTTGAACCAAAGTAAGCTGGATATCACCCGTTCCTGGGGGTAAATCAACAACCAAGTAGTCCAAATTGCGCCAATTAGTATCTTTTAACATCTGCTGTAATGCTGAAGTTACCATGGGGCCACGCCAAATCATTGGATCTTCTTCATCAATCAGAAATCCAATAGACATTGTTTGGATTCCATAGCTCATCACTGGCTCTATGGATTTACCATCAACAGATTGGGGTCGTTGATGAACTCCCAGCATTCTAGGCTGGCTAGGGCCATAGATATCTGCATCTAACATCCCTACGGTTGCCCCTTCCGTTGCTAGAGCCAAAGCCAGATTAGCTGCTACCGTAGATTTACCTACACCGCCCTTACCTGATGCTACCGCAATAATATTTTTAATTTGCGGGTAAGGTTGACTTCCTTGCGGCACTTTATGAGTATTAACCTCCCAACATACGTCGATTTCAATGTCTATTACATTCTCTATAGGGGCAATGGCTTCCTTAATAGCAGCGGTTAATTTAGGTATATGGCCTTTAGCCGGAAATCCAAGTTTGATCTTTAAAATAATCTTTTCCCCTTCGATAAGGATGGATTCTATTACCTCCGCAGAAACTAAATCCTGCTCAAGGTAAAGATCACGATAGTTCCTTAAAGCCTCTTCCACTTGGGCTTGAGTGATCATCAATACTATCCTCTTATCTGTAGACACTCGCTTTATTGTTTGAAAATTTAGTTCTCAATAGATCAAATTGAGCCTCATTAAATAAAGACTAAAGTGTTTTTAAATATTCCAGTAGCGCTCTTTTTTGCTCTTCTGGTAAATTAGTTCCAAATAAATGACCTCGATTACTATTGCCAAGGAGGCTAGTATCGTAGCGAAAACCAATACGTTCAGCTTCATTCCCCTGAGATATAAAACCTACATTCACTGGATCTAGGAGATCAATACCTCGATAAAATACTTTAGGGCGATCCTGTGGTTTTTTAAGTATATCCCACAAAGTGGGTACTGACCCATTATGGAGATAAGGTCCCCGTAACCATAAACCATCAAGAGGTATAGCAAGATAGCCCCATATTTTTCTAAAATGCTCAAAATTCCAGCTATTAAAAGCTAACTGATACCAACTATGGCTGCCTCGATAATTATTAACGCGTTTTGAAGTCTCTGCTGTCCACTCATCCAACCGATGGCGATCAGTTCCCACTTCCTTAAGCGCTACTACTGTTCTATAACGAGATCCTTGTGGCGCGTGACATTGAGCGCAGTGATCCTCATATATTTTTTTACCGGCAGTGATTAATTGTTTATCCAGATAGTAAGGAGAGTCTGGACTCTTATCGGCACTATATGGAGAAGAAGGCAGGTGAACCCCAGTTTGTAACCAGTTCTCAATACGGGCTAGATTTTTATTGGCGGTAGCGCTATAAGTCATGCCCACACCAATAGCTGAAGCTGTTATTGACTCATGAAGATTGGTCGTTAAACCATCCCAATGTAGGGCATCTCCCTCATAAATCTTTATATCCCATAAAGGCATAATGTCCGAATTACCAATAGTTCCATCGTCCTTCATATGCAGGTTATTAAATTTAAATGGATTAACAGGATCAACTCGTCCTAGACCCCAAGTGGGTCTAGCCTGAATCCAAGCAGACTGCTTCCCAGTTGTAATTAAAGCTTTTTTAGTTGCAGGGATAATAAGATAACGGTAGAACCATTTATCAATTTTGGATAATCTATAGATTAACGCTATCTGCTCCAGAATATTATCTGAATTAAATCGATCATCATTAGCCGCTTGAGTAAGAAAACTAGCATAGCCTTGGGGGTTAACAGTATTTCCAGGCCCTGGAACTACAATAGTAGGTGATTCATTTTCCTGAGTACGGTATTGCGCTACATGGCAAAAAGCACAATTGGGCGCTACTCTAGGAAAACCCACTGTCTGTTTCGAGAAACCTACAGGTACATCATAGCCAGGCTCCCAAGGGTTACCCAAAGCATCATACCCATTAGGCAAGTAATCAGGAAATATTTTGGGTAATACCCGCCATACCCAATAAGGGATGCCTTGATTACTTTCATTACCTATAGATCCGTATTTAAACCACGCTTCCATCGGCGCCCCTTTAAGGGCAGTTTGCTCAACTTCCCGTGATAACTTATACCAAGCAGCAATACCCACAGCCACTAGCGCCAATGCTAGTAGAATCCCTATCCAGCGAGCTATTTTTGACCTCATGGGCTTTCACCTTTGTTTTATGATTATTTAAAGCAATAATGCTCTAA
This sequence comes from Candidatus Nitrosoglobus terrae, assembly GCF_002356115.1. Taxonomy (NCBI): domain Bacteria; kingdom Pseudomonadati; phylum Pseudomonadota; class Gammaproteobacteria; order Chromatiales; family Chromatiaceae; genus Candidatus Nitrosoglobus; species Candidatus Nitrosoglobus terrae. The sequence goes on along the minus strand of NZ_AP014836.1, from coordinate 1,057,606 downwards.
GTACCTACATCTACTACTGCTTTGTACTGAATTCACTAATACCTTTTTATTTTAGAAAATAATAGTCATTTAATAAATGATATTAGTGCGTTATATAACGGTAACTCTACGGATTTTGACCATTGAACTGAAATATAAATGCTTAGCACAAAAGCAAATATGGCAAGAAAAATATCAGCAGTTGGATTCTGTAGTTTATTGGCTATGAAAAGTGCCAAAGATAAAATTAAAGGATGTAATAAGTATAAACTATAGGAGCTATCCCCAATTACTGTAATAAATTTTGGTATTTCTTTTCTATGTGCTTGTAATGTTAGGGCAATCAATAAGAGAAATAACCCCGCTATACCATAGGTTCCTACCCTCATGAATTCATAATTTGCATTGAATAAAGAATTTGATCCAACAATTACAGACATGGTTGCCGCTATTAAAAAAACGGGTATCAACAACATATCCTTATTAAAATTAAAGGAACCAATGGGTAGGGTAGCTATATAAGCACCCAGTAAAAACTCTATAATATTGGAGGAAATCACACTCCGAAGCGACCATACCCCTTCCGTTACTAAGTTATAGTGCTGTGTATACCAGTATAGGTTGTAGCCGATAGTAATAAATATAGTCACCAGTATTTTTTTCCGAAAATTTTCCCCGGGCAGTAGATAAATCAAAATTATTAAAAAATATAACCTAATCTCAAAAGCAAGCGACCAAGCCACTTCTAGCCAATGATCAGGCATTTGGGTAGATGACAACAAGATACTGGTAAACATCTTTTCTTTTACGTGTAAAATAGGTCTTAGCTGAGCTACAGAAAATAGTAGTGTTACAAATAATACCGGCCAGTATCCAGAATATATTCTAATTAACCTTCTAATATAAAACTTAGTTCCCATTGTCATGCTTGGGGATTTTGCTAATAAACTTAATGCTACAACATAGCCACTGATAGTGAAGAATATATCAACGCCTAAGAATCCTTGGGAAAATAAAGACCATAAAGGTTTAAGTATTTCTTTATTTTCTAAAAATACTCTTGTATGAAAGAGCACTACGGATATAGCTGCAAATGCACGCAGTGCTTGTATCCATTCAAGTTTTTCTTTTTGGAATTCCATGAGAAATCTTATCTATCATATAATCTAAATAGCGTAGACCTAACAAAGCTGATACCTTACAGAGTCTCTTAGCCGAAATCGATAATTCTATGCCACGTTCACGTAAGATACTTGTTACTAGCGCCCTTCCTTACGCTAATGGCCCCATACATCTAGGCCACTTAGTAGAGTACATCCAAACAGATATTTGGGTACGTTTTCAACGTATGCGAAATCATGAGTGTTATTATGTCTGCGCTGACGATGCGCATGGTACCCCCATTATGCTGCGGGCCCAACAAGAAGGGATAACTCCTGAGGCATTAATTCAACAATTTAGCATAGAACACCAAGCTGATTTTGCGGATTTTTCAATTAGTTTTGATAATTACTACAGCACCCACTCACCAGAAAATTGTGCTTTATCGGAGGCTATTTATCTAGCTAATCAAGCAAAAGGGCACATTACTACGCGTGTCATTAAGCAAGCTTATGACCCTATTAAAAGGATATTTTTACCCGATCGATTTATTCGCGGTACCTGTCCCCGTTGTGCAGCTCCTGATCAGTATGGAGATAGTTGTGAAATTTGCGGAGCAACTTACTCTCCCACTGATTTGAAAGAGGCTGTCTCAGTGCTCTCTGGTATGCCACCGGTAGAACGAGAATCAGTACATTACTTCTTTAAATTAAGTCATTTTGAGTCCTTATTAAGATCTTGGACGGGAGAAGATGGTCATCTTCAGCACGAAATGGCAAATAAATTAAACGAATGGTTTGAGACTGGGTTACAAGACTGGGATATCTCTCGCGATGCCCCTTATTTTGGCTTTCCAATTCCTGATACTACCGATAAATACTTCTATGTTTGGTTAGACGCACCCATTGGGTATCTAGCAAGCTTTAAGAATCTGTGTGAGCGTAAAGGACTTGATTTTGATGCTTTTATGACCCCAGAAAGTACCGCTGAGCTTTATCATTTTATCGGCAAAGATATCCTTTATTTTCATGCTTTATTCTGGCCTGCTATGCTCCACAGTGCTGGTTTTCGTTTACCCACGGCTATTTTTGCCCATGGTTTTTTAACGGTCAATGGCCAGAAAATGTCCAAATCTCGGGGAACTTTTATTAAAGCTCGTACTTATTTAGATCATTTAAACCCAGAATATTTACGTTATTATTTCGCCACCAAGCTTAGTAGTGGAATTGAAGATTTGGATCTTAATTTCGAAGATTTTATGGCTCGAGTCAATGCGGATCTTGTGGGTAAGATAGTAAACATCGCTAGCCGCTGTGCAGGCTTTATTAATAAACATTTTAGTAACCAGCTTTCAAATCGCTTAATTAACGAGGACTTGTTTACAGAATTTGCAATAGCCAATGATCGATTAGCCCAAGCTTATGAAAATCGAGAATTTGGCTATGCAATGCGGGAAATTATGGCACTTGCGGATAAAGCCAATCGCTATATTGATAATCATAAACCTTGGGTAGTCATTAAAAATCCAGAGCGAGGGCAAGAAGTCCAAGAAATTTGTACCTTGGGCCTTAACCTCTTTCGGCAATTAATACTCTACCTTAAACCGGTTCTGCCTATGACGGCAAAAAAAACCGAGAGCTTCCTCAATTGCAAGCCTCTTACTTGGGTTGATGCTCACGTACCTTTGCTTAATCATGCTATTCATCATTTTGAACCTCTGCTGGTTCGTGTGGAAAAAGCTAAAATTAATACTATGCTTGAAGATTCTAAAGAACACTTGAAAAAAAATGAAAATTTTCCTCAGTCCAGCACCTTCCTAGCTGCAAACCCTATTGCTGAAACAATTCAATTTGAAGATTTTGCTAAGCTCGATCTTAGAGTGGCTAAAATATTAAAAGCAGAAGCAATAGAAGGCGCTGAAAAGCTATTGCGCTTGGAGTTAGAGATAGGCGGTGAGACCCGCCAAGTTTTTGCTGGCATTAAAGCCGCTTATGCGCCTGAGAATCTAGTAGGCCGCCTAACGGTTATGATTGCCAATTTAGCACCCCGAAAAATGCGTTTTGGAGTCTCTGAAGGTATGGTGTTGGCAGCTGGCTCCGGCGGTAAAGAGATTTATTTACTCAATCCAGATGAAGGTGCTCAGGCAGGGATGCGGGTAAAGTAAAAATTATCTACTGGCTAAATTTCTATGAGGGAATATGCACTAATTTTAATTAGTACCGTATTAGTAAATAACTTTGTGCTGGTTAAATTTTTAGGCCTCTGCCCTTTTATGGGGGTTTCTCGCAAACTGGAAACTGCCATCGGTATGGGGATGGCCACTACTTTTGTGCTTACTCTATCTTCGGTATGTAGTTATTTAATTAACAACTATTTATTAATTCCCTTAGGCATTGAATATCTACGCACGATTGCTTTTATTCTAGTCATTGCTTTTGTGGTGCAATTTACTGAGATACTACTCCATAAAGCCAACCCGCTTTTACATCAAGTACTAGGAATATTTTTACCCTTAATTACGACTAATTGTGCGGTGCTGGGGGTAGCCCTACTTAATTCCCAGCAGCATCATGGGTTTTTATCATCTGCTATCTACGGTTTTGGGGCTGCCATGGGGTTTTCTCTAGTATTAGTATTGTTTGCCGCGATGCGTGAGCGGATTGCTGTATCAGAGGTACCTCGCCCTTTTCAAGGGCCGGCTATTGGGCTAATTACCGCTGGATTAATGTCTATGGCTTTTATGGGTTTTACTGGACTTACCAAAGGATAATGCTAGTTGCTATTGTAACATTATCAGCACTTACTGTATTTTGTGGCCTTATTTTAGGCTACGCCCACCTTCACTTTAAGGTAAAAGGCAATCCTATTGTTGATCAAATAAATGCTCTGCTGCCTCAAACCCAATGTGGTCAATGCGGATATCCAGGCTGCCAGCCCTATGCTCAAGCCATTGCCGCTGATGAAGTCGATATTAATTGTTGCCCGCCTGGAGGAGAAGCCACTATTATTGCCTTAGCCAATTTGCTGGTTCGTGATCCTAAACCCTTAGATCCGCAAAAAGAAGAAAAACCTAAGGCATTAGCCGTTATTGATGAAAATCTTTGTATTGGCTGCACCCTTTGCATTCAAGCTTGTCCTGTAGATGCCATTTTGGGAGCCCCTCGATATCTACATACAGTCATTGTCGCTGAATGCACAGGCTGTGAATTATGCGTAGCGCCTTGTCCTATCGATTGTATTGATATGGTTCCAATCACCAACCAAAGCACAACTTGGAAATGGCCTTATCCCAATCCCAATATTGAGCAAGCACAAAAATCTCAAAAAGACGTGAGACTCATCTCTCTAAAATATTAGGAATTTTAAAAGCAAAATTTAAATGAAAGCGCGCCAGCTTTGGTCATTTTTTGGCGGTCTTACGCTACCCGATGGTAAAAATCAATCTACCCAAGTTCCTATTACTCAAGCAGATTTACCGGAATACTTAATATTTCCCCTACAGCAACCTACAGGTAATTTGCTAATACCCGTAGTCAAAATCGGAGATATTGTGCTTAAAGGCGAGGTAGTTGCTAAGGCTCAAGATAATTTGAGTGTTCCAGTTCATGCGTCAAGCTCCGGTAAAGTGATAGGAATTGAAAATCTACCGATTCTTCATCCCTCTGGGTTACAAGCTCCATGTATTATTATTGAAACCGATGGTAAGGAGACATGGATAGATCGTTATCCTTTCAAAGATTATCAGCAACTTGATCCTAGTTATCTACGTAATCTTATTCGTGAGATGGGAATCATTGGTCTTGGGGGCGCTGGATTTCCCACTTTTATTAAGCTTAATTCTGGTGCTAAGGCTCAGGTTCAAACTTTAATTATCAATGGAGCTGAATCTGAGCCTTATATCAGTTGCGATGATCTATTAATGCGAGAGCGTGCCCATGAGATTATCCAAGGGATTGCCATCCTACGTCACGCACTACAAGCTTGCCATTGCCTCATGGGTATTGAAGATAATAAACCAGAAGCTTACGCGGCATTAACGGCCGCAGTTACTACAGGGATTGAGATCATAAAGATTCCAACCCGCTACCCAGCAGGCGGTGAAAAACAGCTTATTAAAACGTTAACAGGCAAAGAAGTTACTAGCCGTGGCTTACCGATTGATATTGGAGTTGTTTGTCACAATGTGGGAACTGCGGCTGCCGTTTATCGTGCTATTCACTTGGGTCAACCCCTCACCTCCCGTATCATTACTGTCACTGGCAGCGCTATTGATCGCCCAAAAAATCTGGAAGTTTTACTCGGAACCCCTATTTATCATCTCCTAAATCAGTGTAGGGTGGATCAGCGCCGGATCAATCACCTCATTATCGGGGGTCCTATGATGGGATTTACCCTTAACGATATCAATTTACCCGTGGTAAAAACCACCAATTGTTTATTGGTAGGCATTCCAGAACCCAATAAATCCACTCCAGTGATGCCCTGTATTCGTTGTGGTGCTTGTGCTGAAGTTTGCCCAGCCCACTTACTTCCACAACAGCTTTATTGGTATACAAAAGCCAAGGAACTGGATAAAGCACAAGACTATCATCTCTTTGATTGTATTGAATGTGGCTGTTGTGCTTACGTTTGCCCTAGCCATATCCCCTTAGTTCATTATTATCGTTATGCTAAAAGTGAAATTCAAGCTCAAAAACAGGAACAAGAACAGGCTCATCGAGCGCGTCAACGATATGAATTTCGGCATCGACGACTAGAACAGGAACAGCAGGAGCAGGCAGCGCGCCAGCAAATGCAAAAGGCTTCACTGTCTCCTTCTGCTAGTGAGGATAAAAAAAGAGCACTCATTCAGGCGGCTGTAGAACGAGCGCGATCAAAACGAATAGCCCAGAAAGAAAAGCTAAATTAAGGCACTTCTCTTCTAATTTTTGCTCCCTATGCCCTTTCCTTTCTTTAGTGCTCCCCATATCCATCAAGGGACAAATGTTTCTCAACTGATGCTTCAGGTCATCTATGCGTTGATACCTGCATTGCTAGCTTATATTTGGTATTTTGGTTACGGAATTCTGATTAATATCACCTTGACAGTGATCACTGCGGTGATTACTGAAGCCTTAATGTTAGCGGCGCGAGGGCAACCTCTTAATATTTTTCTTGCCGATGGTAGCGCTGTAGTGACGGGCACTTTATTGGCCTTCTGCTTACCTGCACTTACACCGTGGTGGATACCGGTAATTGGTACAGCGTTTGCCATGATATTTGCCAAGCATCTCTACGGAGGTCTAGGTTACAACCCGTTTAATCCCGCCATGGTAGGTTATGTTTTGCTGCTGATTTCCTTCCCCAAAGAAATGACCACTTGGCTACCGGTTAAAGATTTGATGATCAATCCTCCTTTAGATTTAAAGGAAAGTCTAAAATTAGTATTTACCCATATAGCTCCAGAAGTCGATTCTTTCTCTGGGGCTACCCCTTTGGATTATACTAAAACTCAATTAAGACTAGGCCGCGCTATAGATGAGATTCGTAGCCACCCTCTATTTGGCGGATTGGGAGGTAAAGGTTGGGCGTGGATCAATGGCTGGTTTTTTTTAGGGGGCATGTGGCTCCTCTATAAACGGGTTATTAGCTGGCATATCCCTTCAGCAGTACTGGGAATCTTATTGGCGATGAGTACTATGTTCCATTTTCTTGTTCCTAATTATTACCCGTCTGCCTTATTCCATCTTACTAGTGGAGGCACCATGCTAGGAGCTTTTTTTATTGCTACCGATCCGGTAACAGCAGCGGCGAGTCCACGAGGTCGGTTATTTTACGGCGCTGGAATTGGCGGTTTAACTTATATCATCCGTACTTGGGGGGGATATCCGGATGGGATAGCCTTTAGTGTACTCCTGATGAATATGGCTGTCCCAGTGATTGATTATTACACCCAACCGCCAGTTTTTGGCCATAAGAAAGATTCATAAAATATATCCAATGTTTCGCATCGCGTTGCTGTTGGGGCTATTTTCAATCATTGGGATTGGTCTGGTAACCATCACTGAGCATTTTACTCAGAGAAAAATTAAATCGAATGAGCAAGCCGCTTTACGCCAGAGTATTGAAGCCATACTGCCTGCTAACAGCTACAATAACTCTATTTTAACAGATACACTTCAAGTGACGGATCCATTACTTGGTACGAAGGATCCCGTGACTATTTATCGAGCCCGTCAAGACAATCGCCCGATTGCTGTAGTCCTTACTTCAATAGCTCCTGATGGTTACAATGGTGCTATCCAATTGCTTATAGGCATTGGCTATGATGGGAAGCTCACGGGTGTGCGGGTGATGAGCCATCATGAAACCCCAGGGTTAGGGGATAAAATCGAGATTGGGAAATCCAATTGGATTTTAGCCTTCAATGATCGCTCTCTCCATAATCCCATGCTCTCTAACTGGAAAGTAAAAAAAGACGGAGGGACTTTCGATCAGTTTACTGGCGCAACGATTACCCCTCGAGCGATTGTTAGCGCAATTTATAATTGTCTTCAGTATTTTAAGAATCACCGGGAGTTTCTTTTTTCTCAAAATGAGGAGAATTTAAATGCCATCCCCTATGAGTTACGGTCAAATTAGCCAAGCAGGACTCTGGAGTCATAATGTTGCCCTAGGACAGTTACTAGGTCTATGCCCTTTACTTGCCGTCTCTAACACTGTCATTAACGGCTTAGGCTTAGGTTTGGCTACCCTCCTGACCCTAGTGATTTCTAATACTTTGGTTGCGTTGCTGCGTCACTGGATACCTACTGAGGTGCGCCTACCCGTATTTGTGCTAATTATCGCCTCAACAGTTACCGCTATCGAATTGCTCATCAAAGCTTACTGGTACGACTTATACGGTGTTTTGGGTATTTTTATTCCCCTAATTGTTACCAATTGCGCCATCGTTGGCCGAGCAGAAGCCTTTGCTTCTCGCCAAAATGTGGGACGAGCCTTTGTGGATGGCCTCACTATGGGTATTGGATTTACCTTAGTACTAGTAATCTTAGGCAGTTTACGAGAGCTTATCAGCCAAGGAACCTTGCTAGATGGCGCTGATCTGATGTTTGGCGAAATTGCCCATCATTTTAAATTCGTCTTAATCGAAAACTATCATGGCTTTTTGTTAGCCGCCCTGCCGCCTGGGGCTTTTATTGGGTTAGGGTTACTCATCGCCCTTAAGAAGACTATTGATAACAAACTAATACAGCATGCTCAAGCCAGAAAAATAATTGCTAAACAACCTCAAGCTAAGGAATCCTTAGTCATTAACCAATCTTAATGAGACGAAAAAATCTATCCTTACTTTCTATGTCATTTTTTAAATATTTTTTATCTTGGGTTATATGGAGTAGTCAGATATTATTAATTATGTTTTTAGCTTCTTTAGTCATTAAGCGGTGCTAAAATCTGTGCTATGGATAAAGCAAAAATTTACGAATTATTTTTCCGTTTCCAGCAAGCGAATCCAAATCCCACTACCGAACTTAACTATCGCACCCCGTTTGAGCTTCTAATTGCCGTTATTTTATCGGCTCAAACCACTGATAAAGGGGTGAATAAAGCCACTGCTCGGCTTTTTCCTGTGGCTAACACGCCCATGGCAATTATCAAACTTGGGGAAGAAGGGCTAAAAGAGTACATTAAAACCATTAACTTATTTAATAATAAAGCTAAAAATATCCTACAAACTTGCCGTCTCTTGTTAGAACAACATGGGGGAGAGATCCCAAATCATCGCGCTGCATTAGAATCCTTGCCTGGGGTAGGACGAAAAACGGCTAATGTGATTTTAAATACCGTGTTTAAAGAACCTATTATTGCGGTAGATACTCATATTTTTAGGGTTTCAAATCGACTAGGACTGGCTTCTGGAAAAACTCCATGGCAAGTAGAAGAGGGATTAAACCAAGCCATTCCAGATAAATTTAAATATCATGCCCATCACTGGATCTTACTTCATGGCCGTTATACTTGTACGGCTCGCAACCCCCGCTGCCAAGAATGCCTAATCCATGATTTTTGTGATTATTATCGGGAGCATAGCAAATGACTAGCATCACAACTGACTTTATTCAGGCTAATGGCCTATGTTTTGAGGTCTTAACGTGTGGTAGCGGCAACCGGCTAGCGCTGTGTTTACATGGATTTCCTGAGTGCAATTACTCATGGCGATACCAAATGCCGCTCTTAGCAGAATTAGGCTATCAGGTCTGGGCACCTAATCTACGAGGTTATGGGCGTAGTAGCCGACCCAAAAGCGTTAGGGATTATGGTATTAACCATCTCCTAAAAGATATAACCGCAATCATAGAAGCTTCTAAGTGTTATTCAGTATTACTAATTGGTCATGATTGGGGAGCAGCACTTTCTTGGCTACTCGCTATGGATACAACTCTCCCATTTGAAGGTCTGATCATTATGAACGTACCCCACCCCACGCCGTTCATCAAGTCTTTAAAAACTTGGAAGCAGCTGAAAAAGTCTTGGTATATATTCTTTTTTCAGATTCCTTGGCTCCCAGAGTGGCTCTATAAAATAAACCATGCTTGGCTCGTGGGTAAAGCTATACAGGATATTGCTGTTGACAAAAACAGATTTCCCGATGAAGTACTTGATATCTATCGTGATCAGGCAGCCCAGCCTAGTGCACTTCGAGCAATGATCAATTATTATCGTGCCCTTTTTCTAGAGTCTTCATGGAAAAAATATAGAGGCAATTTGCCCATTATTAAAGTACCTACACTAATGATTTGGGGTGAACAAGATCCCGCATTGGGGAAAGAAACTACCTATGGAACGAAAAATTACGTCCATGATCTTACCCTCCATTATCTTCCCCACGCCTCCCACTTTGTGCAGCAAGAAGCTCCGGCGCAAGTCAATCAAATAATGAGAGAATGGATTTCAAATAAAATAAATGCCTCAGCCGTTTAACAATGCATGAGGCTGTTGCAGAGAGTGGATTTCGCCGCTTCTAAGGCAGCCAACACCATAAGCGTAGCTATTAAAATTTGTCTTGGATTATATTGGGTGGTCCGGTATGGTTAATGATATTTTTAGATTTTTAATATTTTTTAAACGTTAATAAATTCCCCATGAGCTATTCTGTTTTTAATTTTGACAAAGATCCTCGAGCCTGTCGTATCATCTGCACCATAGGCCCTGCAAGTGCTGCCACCGCCACTTTAAAAGAAATGATACTATCTGGGATGAATATTGCTCGCTTAAATTTCTCCCATGGTAGCTACCAAAGCCATGAAGCCATCGCCCATAAAATTCGAAAAATTGCCCAACAACTCACTCGCCCTGTTGCTATCCTTCAAGATCTTCAAGGACACAAAATTCGAGTAGGCCATACCGAAGCTGAAAAACCTATTGTCCTTCATGAGGGTCAAAAAATTTATTTAGGCTTTGGCGAACGCGTTTCTACTGAACGCATTGGTATTGATTATCAAAATATCACTCACTATGTCACCTCTGGGCAGCATATATTCCTTGATGATGGATCTCTTGAATTAGAAGTTCTTACCATTACTGGTAAGGATATCCATTGTCAGGTAAATTTGGGGGGGGAGCTTAAGAGCCGAAAAGGCGTTGTATTTCCTGATTCTCGCTTAGACTTTCCCCTGCTCGATCCAAAAGATGAGGCAGATGCCTGTTTTGGAGTATCTCTAAGTGTGGATATGCTAGCCATGTCTTTTGTTCGCTCAGCGACAGAAATTGTTGAGATGCGTTTACGACTTGCTGCGTGTGGGAAAGAAGATCCATTCATTATTGCTAAAATTGAAGATCGGGAAGGGCTTGAAAATCTGGGTGAAATCCTACCGGTAGCTAATGCCATCTTAATTGCTAGGGGAGACCTAGGAGTGATGCTGCCACGAGAAAAAGTGCCAGGAATTCAGAAAAACATTATTCAACAGGCGAATGCTTTTGGTATTCCAGTGATTACTGCCACCCAAATGCTTGAGAGTATGACCTATCATGATAAACCCACACGCGCTGAAGTGAGTGATGTCCATGGTGCCGTGATCAGCGGCTCAGATGCGGTGATGCTCTCTGGAGAGACTGCCTCAGGTCATCATCCGGTGCGGGCAGTGCAGGAAATGGATCGTATTTGCCGTGAAGCTGAAAGAGAATTACGGAGCACATATATTGAAATTCCCGTACGTAGTCAGGAAAATATGCGGGATAAAATAGCAGCTTCAGCCGTTAATTTAGCTCATAACGTTAAAGCATGCTGCATTCTTGCCTTCTCTTCCTCTGGCAAAACCTTAAAAGCCCTTGCAGCAGCCAGAGGAAATATTCCCGTCTATGGGGTAGTCGGTGAAGAGTCCTTACTGCGAAAACTACTCCTATATCGAGGGCACTCCCTTATCGTGATACCCCATAAGAAAAAGCTAGAAAATCTTATAGATCACGCGCTTAAACAATTACGGGAGCAAGATATTGCCAATATCAATGCTTCAATTGTGATTATTGCAAGGGAGGAAGAGCCTGAGGCTAAAGAGTCCTATCTCCTAAAGCTCTACCTGCTATCATAACGGCCTTCCTTGGCAGTTACTTTATCAACCCCAAGGATGTAGAAAGTAAGCTCAATACACTCTCTGTCTCCTTAACAGTCGTTCATTTCACGGTAAAAGATAGCTCAACTACCCAACCTAAAATGGGTAGTAGAATCGTTATACCTAAAAGGTGAGAACAATGACTAGCATATTTAAACAAATGTTTATAGGCACGACTAATAAGTACAATACGTAATTACTTTACTAATACTAAGTTATACAAGACACGGATTATGAAGTGTATTAAGTATATTAATATCATTAAGCAACGCAACGTATGTTGGAAGACAAACCTGCTAAGCAACTCACTTCACTGAGAGGGTAGAGTAACATCTACTCTCTTTTTTTTATCACAGGGAACCTATCAAGGTACATTGAGTATCTCCTATCAGTTGTATTACTGACTACAACCTAACCCACATAGTTACCCCAAGAACCCAAACCTGCAATTGAAAGCTTCCTAGACTTGATGAGACCTTCAGCAAGGATGATGAAACCTGGATTAGACCTGATGGGTTTATAGCTTCAAGTATTCACCAATCAGAGGAACGAGGGATAGCTGCTCTCTTAGGTACTCAGGTAGGCGCTTTAAGGAACAAGGTGGTTGATGCAACTGGCTATAGAGGATTAGCAGCTAACTTTGCTCACAGTTATGATAGCTTTGTCATGGCTGAAGTAGTTAGAGCTGCTCATCTTAAGAAGTCTAACTTCTTAGACCTGCTTGCCAGCAAGGCAAGAATGTTAGAAGGAACTAACAAGGCTAGCCAACCTGTTAACGACAAGGCAGAAAAGTTAATAGAGATTGGTAATAGATTAGGCTGTTATTCCTATGAAATCTTATATCATGTCAACAAGAGTAATATAAGAAATCTTCCTAGGGACATACTGCTAAACCTTATCAATGAATTACCTGAAAAGACTTATTCTTTATTCTATTCAGGCAGTTCATGATTGTTTTGGTACGCATCCTAACTATTGTGAAGATGTTCGTAGACAATACCTAGTCGTTATGAATAGATTGTCTCATTCCAATATCTACCGTTGTTTCTTTGGAAGATGCTTGCTCAGATTACCTGAAAAACATCAACCCTGAAGCACGGAGTAACTTAAACTTAAATGGTACTGAATACCTTCATTAATTAATAAAAGACCCGTCTAGTAATAGATGAGTCTTTTATCTCTAAGATGAAACTATTGCCCTAAATAATCCGGTGCGCTTCCCCGTTTCCATTTAATATTACACCCTACGCTAGGCTGCTGCTGATCTTCAGGAATGAGTTGCTGATTAAGTAGAGCATCTACAGCCGCCTTAATATCTTTGCCAGTTACAGGTAGATCATTACCTGGTCGGCTATCATCAAACTGACCGCGATAAACCAGTTTGCGATGGCTATCAAAAAGGAAAAAATCAGGAGTACAAGCGGCTTTATAAGCTTTAGCTACTTGCTGGGATTCATCATAAAGATACGGGAACCCATATCCCTGTATTTTGGCTTCTTCAATCATTTTTTCTGGGCTATCATCGGGGTAATTTGGTACATCATTGGCGTTAATAGCTACTGTAGCTAACCCCTTAGGTTGATATTCTTGGGCAAATTTTGCCAAGGTTTTACCAATATGCTTCACATAAGGGCAATGGTTGCATATAAAAATAACCAATAAGGCAAGAGAATCATTAAAATTGCTTAACGAAATTATATTCCCTGTCTTAGGCTCAGGTAACTTAAAATCCGGTGCTTGGGTACCTAGTGCTAACATCGTAGACTCAGTTCGTGCCATCATTTTCTCCTAAAAGTAAAGTTTTAAAATATCTATTTATTAATCTTTGTTAAGATATAATTAGGATTATCCCCGCGTTGATAGTAGGGAAGCTTCCATTGCATATGCTCAAAGGCTTTATCTCGTGCCTCTGCTGTCTGATACCAGCGGTAAGAATCCCAGCCATCACCCAGTAAATGGGGTGCTCGCATGGTGTCATTTGCCTGTAAAGTAATATATATGCCAAATTGTTTCATTTTTCCCTCGTTTATTTAAGCCAGCACCACTCTCTCCAGCCGCAAAGCTGCGGATAATAAAGCCCTAATTTTATCTGAGTCGCTTTAGGATCTTGCATACTCATCAGCGCTGCATAGCGCTCAAGCTGGGAGCGGTAGCGTGCTTGCTCGCTGTCTAAAAACTCTTCTACATTACCCCCTTCATGGGGACTGGTTTTATAATCCACAATCCAACGTACACCCGCTTGGTCAATAAAAGTACGATCGATAATAACGCGGATAATTTGACCCTTTAAGATACCACTTAAAGGATATTCATTCCGAGCGTCTCGGTGATTGGAAGATAAAATCCAGCACCCTCTAGGATCTTTAATAATCCGATTAAGGATATTTTGAGTACGCTGTAAAGTACTCTCTAGCCCATGAATACCTATCCCCTGCCCAGCTAAATCGCGGCAAAGCACAGGCTCAAGCGCCGTGATTCGATCTTGATTCCAGTGCTCAAGACCCTCTTGAGCCATCGCTTGTAAGTAGCGATGAATAATCGTACCCATATGTCTAGCGTTCTCTCCTGCCCAGTTAAATTCAATGGGATCATTGGAAATAGGAATAATTTCAGGGACAGATGAGGATTTTACCCTTATTTTAAGAGAAGGTTCAGGGCATTGCCAATCCACGCTTAATCGTAAAAAAAAATTTGAAGCTGAAGTTTGGATATCATTATTAGCTTTTTTTTGCTTAACAGCTGAGAGATTCAGATTTTTTGCCGCTAGCTCAAACTCTTTTTTTACCGCTGGCCATAAGGAGATTAGCAAAGATCGTTTTGTAGGTGCTTTGAGCCTACCGTTTTCATCAAGATTTACATGCCCAAGTAAGTGTAATCTGTTTTTTGCCCGAGTAGCCGCTACATAGAGCAAACGACCACTTTCAAAATGTTCCTTTTCTTTATTAAGCGTTTTAATATATTGATAAATAGGCTCTTGCGGTGTACCCGTTTCAGCAATAGGGGCTAATAATAGTTGATTAGAATCCGATCGTTCTGCCCAAAGTAATAATGCTTGATCTTCGGCAGGGGGCGAGCATCCTAAACTTGGGATAATCACGGTATCAAATTCTAACCCTTTAGCATGATGAACAGTCATAATCTGCAAAGTCTCATCAGCCGTAGGATCTGGGGGGGTATATAATTGGGCAACGGCCTCATCAAGCGCCTTAAAATCAAGAATATCCCCCGCTACTGTTTGCTGCGGTAACAAGTCTAGATAGATAGCCGCTTCCTCTAACGCAGTAGTACTCGTAATACACGCAGGTCCCCCCAAGGCTAACCATACCCCTTCCACTAATTGACGCGGTGAGAGTCGGCGCCGATTTTCCAGCGCCCCCTTAAAAATCGCTTGAATCCTAGTAAGGCGCCTCTGACCCTCTAAGCTTAGGTGCTTAACACAATCCTGATCCTGAACACGACTCCAGATTGAAGCTTGAAAATCTTCGCCAGCCAGCATATAAAGATCAGCTAATATCAAACCACACCACGGAGCGCGCAATATGGTCAGCCAACTCAAGCGATCAGCAGGGTGAAATAATGCTTTAGTGAGTGCTAATAAATCCCGCACTGTGGGACGCGTTTCCAGCGACTCAATTTCTAAAGCACGAAAATGTAGTTCTGCTTTTTTTAAAAAAGGGATAATTTTAGTTAAATGTCCTCGACTACGGACTAAAATAGCAATAGTGGAATTTGGCTCTGTGCATTTTATGCTCTGAATGATATCTACTACAATCGCTGCCTCTTTAGTGAAATCTTTTTCAAAAATAGGGTGTACTCGTACGGCATTCTCTCCTAAAGAAGGATGAAAAGCATGGGATAGGCTATAGGGTACAGCACCAATAGCGATGTTCTCTGTAGTGGGTAAAATTTGACTAAAGGATTCATTAACCCAATCAACAATACCTTGTTGGGAGCGAAAATTTACCGTTAAGGTTAACGGGGTTAATTTTAATTCTCCTATTCCTTGTTGCCAAGTCCGTAAATAAAGCCCTACTTCTGCTTCGCGAAAACGATAGATAGATTGCATTGGATCGCCAACAATAAATAAAGTCCGCCCATCCCCAGCCTCCCAGCCACTGATGAGTTTTTCCAGTAGCCGATACTGACTTAGGCTGGTATCTTGAAATTCATCGATTAATAAGTGTCGAATTTGATAATCTAAAACAAGAGCTAAATCAGTAGGAGCCTCGCTATAGCCTAAAGACTCTAGCGCCCGTAAGGAAACCTCAGTAAAATCAACCTCCCCTTGTTCTTGAAACACCAATTGCAATTGAGCCACAGCTAAAGGTAAACATTGAAAAAGCGCTTCTATGACTTTCCACTGATATTCTGGGTAATAAATCGAAGGCAAACCACGTAAGTGATGTAAAGCGCAACGAAAATCGGTTTCCTTTTTTAAGCATTCAAGAAACCCTAGAAATGACTCTTTTTGCTGTTGAAAAAGCTGCTTTTCCTTTGTATTGGTAGCACTACTTGGAGCAGGAAATCCAACGGTTCTGTCTATTTTTTTCCGCCATTCACCTTTATCCGATAATAGGAGCCAAGCTAATCCTTCCCATTGAGGTAGTACACTAGAATTAATTACAGGTCGATTATAGAGATCTTGGCAAGCTTTAATAGGAGAATTGATATTAGCTATGTTGCTTGCTGCAAATCGGGCAAAACTTAACCACTCTCCCATCATTGTATCTGAGCAGTAGGCACTTACTCGTTTTAACTGATCTCTCACTACGGTCGCTAACGTTTTCTCTAAAATTTCTTGCTGTAATTGTTGGCTATCGCCTAGCAGTCGTAACCATTGATCTCGGCGTTTGAGCATCGCTACAAGCAGATTTTCAATGTTGCTCCAATTATTATTTAAATGACGCAATACAGTCTCTACGCTAATAGACCATTTAGCGTCACTTTCAATCTCAGTTAACGTAGCATGGGCAGCTTGGTGGTAAAGATTATCAGCTTTCTCACTAATCCTTGGCTGAGCACCAAAACGAGATAGCAATGGCATTTGTCGGGTTAAGCTTAAGCAAAGAGAGTCAATCGTTTGTATCCGTAACCTAGCGGGATAGTATTCAAGCTCCCAGTGTTTTTTTATGTCTTGATGACGTACGGCGAGGGCTAGCTCCCAAGTGGTTCTAGCTGGATCAAGAAGCGGTGGTTGACTTTCCCGAGCGCTGATGAGGGCTTCAATCACCCGATAGCGCATCTGTGCTGCCGCTTTGCGAGTAAAGGTAATCGCAATAATTTCTTCTGGTGCTTCAACCTTAGCTAATAGCGCTAAATATCGCTGAATGAGTAGCTCTGTTTTACCTGATCCGGCTGGTGCCTGAACAATAAAAGATTTATCCAGCGCCAATGCTTGTCGGCGGGCATTGATATCTTGAATATTATTAAGATGCTTCATGATCATCCCTATCTTTCGATACATCCTCTTCAATCTCTCCCACTCGACATAAGCTAGGGAGAGGACAAGAATTACAGCTTTTAGAGTCTCTAGGGATTACAGCGGCATACCCTTGAGCGACTTCTGTAGCAAGCTTATTAAGAATCTGCTGCCACTG
Source organism: Candidatus Nitrosoglobus terrae (assembly GCF_002356115.1). Taxonomy (NCBI): domain Bacteria; kingdom Pseudomonadati; phylum Pseudomonadota; class Gammaproteobacteria; order Chromatiales; family Chromatiaceae; genus Candidatus Nitrosoglobus; species Candidatus Nitrosoglobus terrae. The sequence continues at coordinate 1,040,340 of NZ_AP014836.1, read as the reverse complement.
AACTACTTGCTGATCCCAATGGGCTAAGCTTTTAGCAGCAGTATTGGGCGCTAATCCTTGCTCTTTAGCTATCCCTAAATATTTCATCTCTCCTCGACGTACTTGAGCAAAGAGTATTGCGTCTATTGCTCCCGCTTGATGAGCGACATAATATAAAGGTAGTTGAGGTTCCTCAGGGCGATCCCCTTCCCATTGCCTAAGGCTAAGCTTTCCGGTCTTATAATCAATAATAACCTGATGACCGTTTTCAAGTTGATCAATCCGATCTGCTCGGATTGTCAGATGAATACCCCCGATAGTTAAGGGCTGGGACTTTTCTAAATGTAGCACTTTAAAAGTAGAACGCTGCTTATCCTGTATCAACCACTCTAGAAGTAATTTTTCTAATCGCTCTTGTTCAATGGCTTTAAATTTTGCAGTGAAGGTTTGAGGTCGGCTTTTAGTTTGAACATCAATCGCCTTACTTGCAGCCTTAGCGACTCGATTTTGTAAATCCTTCTCAGAGCAGGTTACAAGAGTGTGCTGATCTTTTAGCTGTTCCCAAAGGAAACGTAAAGCATCATGAACTAAAGATCCTTGATCTAGAGCGGCTAGACCGGTGCTAGGTTCTTCAAGTCCTTTAGCTTCAAGACGATGCTTAGCAAAGGCTCGAAAAGGACAAGCTGCCTGATCTTTGAGTAACGCAGTACCGCCTTTTATTGGGATTCTTGTCTCAAGGGAAGGACCATAGTTATCGACGATGGCTTCCACATTAGAGGTAAGTTGTATTTGGGCTGCATAAGGGTGAACAAGCGCAATATTTAATGTCTCTAGCAGAATAGGTTCTAAGTGCATAATTAAAGGACTAGGTCTAAGATCGCTATCTTTTTTCCGACAAGGATGGCTGATAACAATAGTAGGTGCACTAGTAAGCAACCGTTTGGTGATAGTACGGGCAAAAGCTAACTCTCGTTCAGCAGAGGCATGGGGTAGCCCATAGTGACGTTGAAGTTCTATGGGTAATAGTGGGTTAGGCGAAGGGGGGGATGGCCAAACCTCATCATGAAGTCCTAATATCCAGATGGCATCAAAATTTGCATCATTAGCCTCTAAAACTCCCATAATTTGTATAGGCACCTCAGCAGCGCTTTCGGGCTGAAATAAAGTACCCACTAAGATACGTCGAAGCTTATTGAGGGCAGTATTGCGTTTTAATGATGGCAGTATCTGATCTAAGCTGGCAAAAGATTGCACCGCTTTATGCCAAGCTAAGACTACTTGATATTCCTCGCTATTGAGAGATCGTTCCCCAGGCCAACCTAGCAAATAAAGCCAATGGGTAAAGCGTTGTGCCCAACTACTGGGAGGTTGTTTAATGGGTAGCTGCTCAAGTGCGGCTTTAAATTGTTGGAGCCGATAGCTTAAAGCAGGACAATAATACCGAGCTTCCTCCACCATGGCCGCTGCTAACAGACGATCTAAAGCTACTGTAGATTCTCGATATTTACGAAGATAAGCGTCTAAGATTCCCCGTGAATAATATTCTTGCTCTGCTTCTCCTAAAAAAGGAGAACGTAGGAGTGCTCCTATCTTGGTTAAGGAAAGCGTACCACCTGTAAAATCTAAAATTAATAAAGCCGTATAGATTAAGGGGTAATGAACTAAAGGTTGACCTAGGGAAATATTATAGGCTCGTTCTGGTGTGTAGTACCCAGGTAATATAGCTTCAGGATGAAAAATGCCATCAAAAATCTGCACAACCTTATCTCGTAAGAGTTCTAAATCAGGAATAACGACCCCTATTCTCTCTGCTAGATTGGTTTCCAATCTCTGTTTTGCCCATCGGGCTGCTATGGTAATTTCCTTAGCCGTATCGGATAGTGCTATTCGTACTGCCTGCTTTATTTCCCGCTTAGCGCTAAATAATCGAATCTCAGTTTTTTGTTGAGTAAGTAGAGTAAAAAACTCCTGTTGTTGGGGGGTATATTCATCAAACCCAGCTAAGATTATTGTTCTTGGTATAGGTATTTTTTTACGGGTACTTATTGATATACGAGCAACTTCATCAGGTAGCCGAGCATTATCTAACCAGTTATTTTTCTGGCAATACGCTTTAAAAACCTGCGCCCATTTTAAAAAAACTTGAGTATCCTCGGCGATTAGAGAAGATTGATGTGTTAATGGTAGACGCCAAGCATGCCAGAGTTTCCACGCTTCTTGAGCGGTATTCGCCGTTGCTGGAACTTGTAGTAACGTATCACGATACGGAGATTCATAGATAATCTGCTCCCATAAACTCTGCTCTTGCGGAAAATTAAGCAGAGTGGAAGGATTATCATCTGGATGAGTGAGTGTTAAAACTTGATGATAGTAACGTTGTAACCAAACTTGCCAAGGGAAAATCTGAGGTGTTTCCCAGACAGTTAACCCTTTTGCCTGCTGAGCAAGATCATAGTATTGATGAAACTCTCGAGATAAGCGATTGTTTACGGTTAGCAAAAGAGCCCCAAATTCTAATGCAGAGAAGGTATTAGCTTGGTTAATTAACGGAAAAGATGATATAACTCTCATCGCTTTAATATATTAGGTGTTGTTACCATCATAGTAAGTTACTGTAAGAGAGAAAAACAATGAATAATGTATTCAAAGTTATGAGCTTTATAGCTCATCAAAATAGCAGTAATGCCACCATTAATTTACAACGATCTATAGGTGGGCCTTGTCTAGGCTGTAGTTATATAACTCCCCAAACAAGCGATATTGGTAAACAACTAGTATTGACATTTGATCGTCAGGAATCAACGGCTACGGCTACTATAGATGGCGTAGCTACTCGGATACAGCGGTTTAATTTTAACTTAGGTACTAGGGCTCAAAGATTACTAGGCGCTTGGACTATCGTTAGCTTACCTGTCCCTGATGACTCATCGGGGAATATTGATACTGGGGCAGAGATGAGTAATTATATCGTCTGTAGCACTATTAATAAAACTATAGGGGGGGGTAAATGAAGGAGTGAGCTGCACAGATATAGGAAATCACCAGATTACTTTTTCTTCCATTGACGGGGCGACTGGTTTCCAAGGAAATATTTCAGTGTCTGGAACAGAAAGTATAGCTTATTTTCTTAGTTTCCAAGGGTTAAATGCCTTAGTAGGTTTTTCTGCAAAGGTAAGCCCTAGTGCAACTCCGTTTGAGATTAATCGTGCCATAAAAAGTAGCTCTGTCGTAGCGCTTGGTTTTAGAGATACAAGCGGAGTCAATACTTCTGTAACCCTTAATACTGATACAGCGTTGTTGAATATTTTCAAAAATATAAAGGTATTTATTGATAAAAAGTTTAAGTCATTTTTTAATAACTTATAAACACTAAATCTAAGTAAGAATTTGAGGAGATTTAGATAGCTCACTAAACAGGTAAGTTATTAATAAAAGAGACCAAAATTCTAAATTTTAATATATTAGGAGGGGAAAAATGGCAAATAATATGTTCAAAATAATAGGTTTTATGGCGTTGTTAGTTATCAGACCAGTTTTTGCTGCAGATCCGGAAAATGGTTGGTGGTGGAATCCTAGTCAGGCTGGAGTAGGTTATAACCTTGAAGTACAAAACAATACCGTATTTGTAGCCGTATTTATCTATGACAATAACGGCAACCCAACTTGGTATTCGGGATCGGGGAATATCAATCAAAACTTAAATCAAAATAACGATAATGTCACCATCAATTTACAACAGTCCACTGGCGGGCCTTGCTTAGGGTGTACTTATACCGCCCCTCAGACCAGTACTACGGATAAACAGCTTGCGCTAACCTTTGATCAAAGTGGCTCAACAGGTACGGCTGTTTTAGATGGCGTAACGACTCAAATCAAGCGGTTTAATTTTAATTTAGGCAGTGGTGCACAAAAGCTTGTAGGGGCGTGGACTATTGTGAGTTTGCCGGTAGCTAGCGCATCGGGACAGACAGCTACGGGGGCGGGCACCAGTAACTATATTGTTTGCAGTAGTGTGAGCGATCAGGGCGTAGTAAGCTGCACTGATGCGGCTAATAACCCCATTACTTTTTCCTCCTCTACAAGTAATGGAACCACCGGCTACCAAGGAGTGATTCCAACCCCTGGAGGAGAGAGTATCGCTTATCTTTTTGTATTTCAAGGACTTAATCATTTAAGTGGGGTTTCCGCGATGGTAAATTCAAATGCCTCTACCAGTGAGATCACTAGCGCATTAGCAAGTAGCACCAGCTTAGCCCGGGGCTTTAGAGATGAAAGTGCAACCAACTCTGCACCCACTTCTACTACGAATCCTCAATCACCTCAGAATAATCAGGGTAATACCGGTGTAACTGTTGGTAACGTAGCGGATGATGCAGGCACAGCTATATCAAATGGTTATCTTACCGTAAAGAATGCTTTAGAAGGGTTTTTTGGTTTTTGAGCGTTAGTAGGTTAAATTTTATAATTTAGAGAAGCAGTTAGGGGTTTAATAACTTATCTGCTTCTCTTCTTCCTTTCTTCCTTCTTTCTTCCTTAGCTAGGGTTCTTATTTTTTACTATGCTCTTTATTATTGTTTTCTTTACTACTATTTTTATTGTTATCTTTACTTTTTATAACCATCTTATTTTTAATACTTTTTACCCCTAAAATACCTTTAGCTATTTTTATAGTTTCATCAGCTTGCGCTTGATCATCTACAGAACCTCCTAGTCGTACTACCCGTCTATAGGTGAGTACTTGAATATTCGCTGTGTTAATCAGTGTATTTTTCATTAAAGCACCTCTAACTTTAGCGGTAATCCAAGAATCGGAGACATAGTTCTCTGGTTTCTCTCTCCTAACCCGAGTACAACCTACCGTTAAGGATAATGCTAATACGGTAACAATAGCTAAATTTAGATATTTTTCTGTTTTTTTCACACTTCCCTCCAGTCATTAATTGTTGTTAATTCAATACTAGGTAGCTGTAACATGAGAAAAAGATATCATAAGCAACCACCTTCTTACCGTATTATCCCTAATCTTGTCCATGGCGCTGCTGTTAGTTTAGGGATAGGGGTTTTTGTTATTCTCGCTTACGCGGTGTATCAGCATGAAAATTTTTGGTTTGATGTACCTATTCTTTCCTTTTTTGCTGCTCATCAAACGGACGTTTTTACTTATTTTTTTCTTATAGTCACTTCATTAGGATCTGATATTGTTCTTTTTCCGCTGGGCATTGTAATCTTTGGGTTTCTGCTTCGCTATGCTTACTATCTGGAAGCTATACTCCTAAGTGTAGGTTTTAGTGGAGCTGGCTTTATCAACCATAAAATAAAGTTTTTTATACACAGAGAACGCCCCGATTTATTTCCTCCTTTACAAAAGTATACGGGTTTCTCTTTTCCCAGTGGGCATACTTCTGAGATTACAGCTTTTGCACTCTGCCTCTTTCTAATCATCAGCCGTATTTGGCCTTGGCCCCATTGGCGATGGCCAGTAACGATATTTTTGAGTGCCCTAGTCATTTTGGTTGCTAGCTCAAGACTTTATCTTCAAGCCCATTATCCTTCTGATGTCTTGGGAGGTTTTTTAGTTGCCTTGATATGGGTCTTTAGTCTTGATACCCTTATTCAGGTAATATTTAAGCTTAAGTATCAGAATAGACGAGGAGAAGAGTAATGCTAAAATTGCTTGAATTTGGACAAAGCTATTGGATTGATGATCTTACGCGTAGCATGATTAAAAATGGAGAACTGAAGCAGCGTGTTGAAAAACAAGGCTTACGAGGAGTAACTTCTAACCCCAGTATTTTTAATAAGGCAATTACAGGTAGTCATGATTATGATGATCAGATTTATCCGTTGATTCAAGAGGGTCGCTCACCTACTGAAATTTATGAGGCACTAGTGACCACTGATGTTCATGATGCCTGCACTCTTCTCCAGCCCCTTTATGATAAGGTATCGGGTCAAGATGGTTTTATTAGTCTTGAGGTGTCTCCTCATTTGGCTCACGATACTCAGGGATCTATTAAGGAAGCTCGCCGGCTTTGGCAAGAAGTTTCTCGTCCTAATTTACTGATTAAAATCCCAGGTACAGCTGAGGGTATCCCTGCTATTGAGGAATTATTATTTGAAGGTATTAGTATTAACGTTACCCTGTTGTTTTCTGTTGAACGTTATGAAGCAGTGGCTCAAGCTTACCTTAGAGCACTGGAACGGCGCATTGAGTCGGGTCGATCTGTAAATAATATTACTTCAGTAGCGAGTTTTTTTATCAGTCGAATTGATGTATTGGTTGATCAGCTGCTTGATCAGCGAATTTCCCATGAAAAAGAGAGTGCTTTGATAGCCAAACTAAAATCCCTACAAGGAAAAATGGCTATTGCAAATGCTAAGCTTGCTTACCAAAGTTTTCAATCTATTATTCAAAGCGATCGTTGGAAAAAACTACAAGCTAAGGGTGCCCAAGCGCAAAGAATGCTTTGGGCGAGTACCAGTACTAAAAATCCGAACTATCGGGATGTTATGTATGTCGAGCCTCTTATTGGTCCCCATACCATTAATACGATGCCTGAAGAAACTATTGCTGCTTTTGCTGATCATGGAGTTGCTGCTGAAACCATAGAGAAAGATTTAGAGGCGGCTGGAAGAACTATTGCAGATCTTGCGCAAGTAGGAGTTGATTTTAAGCAAGTGACGGCTCAGCTCGAAAAGGAAGGGGTTCAGAAATTTATTGATGCGTATAATACGCTTTTGGCTGGGATTAGTAATAAGAAGAAATGAAGAAATAAGGTGTTTATGCTGGCAGCTTGCCTTTATGGGGCTGCCTCTTCTTGTTTTTTTATTTATTAATGAAAATGAAAGAGATATAAAATATCTCATATATAAAAAGGTAGAAAAAAATTGTTAATAATGATATTAATCTTAATATTGAAAGCTGACAGCTAAAAGTTAGGATAAAAACCGCTTATGAAACCCAATATACAGGCTTTTTTCGATCCCAACACCTCCGCTATTTCTTATATCATCTGCGAACCTAATAATAATTGCGCTATTATTGATCCTATTCTTGACTATGATCCAGCAATAGCTAGAACAAGCACAATAATAGTTAATCGAATGATTGACTATATTGATAAAAATAATTTAAGTGTTGAGTGGATTCTTGAAACTCATGCTCATTCTGATCATCTAAGCGCTGCCGGCTATTTAAAAAAACAACTAGGAGGCCGCACTGGTATTGGTAATTGCATTATTCAAGTTCAGAAAAGATTTAATCAATTATTCAACTTAGGCGCAGGGTTTAAAACAGATGGATCTCAATTTGATCACCTTTTTGCTGATGAAGAGCATTTCCAAATTGGCTCTCTTGAAGCTCAGGTCCTCCACACCCCAGGACATACCCCAGCTTGTGTTACCTACGTTATAGCCAATGTAGCTTTTGTTGGAGACACCTTACTGATGCCAGATTATGGCACCGCTAGGGCAGATTTTCCTGGCGGGAGCGCAGAAGCAATGTATAATTCAATTCAGCGTATTTACAAACTCCCAGAAGAGACTCGGCTATTTACCGGCCATGACTACCTGCTTAGTGGACGGCAACCTCGATGGGAAAGTACGGTAGCTGAGCAAAAAGCTTGCAATCTCTTAATTAATAGCCGAATAAGCAAGGAAACATTTATTCAAAAAAGGACGGAAAGAGATCGTATATCGTCTCCACCGCCGTTAATTTTGCACTCACTACAAATTAATATTCAAGGCGGAGAATTACCCCTACCAGAAGATAACGGTATCTCTTATCTTAAATTACCCCTAAATCAACTTTGAAAGAGCAACAAGGATGTTGCGTGGCGGAGCACAGAAAGCGCCTTTTAAGCACAATCTACTGGGATCACTATGCGGAAATGTGAATTGGCTCTTTTTAAGTTACAAAATCTAACCCTCCTGCTCATAATTTAAATCTAGGGTTTTTAAAATTGATTGGCATCTTGGAAAGCTTTCGACAACGCTGCATCCGCATTAGAGGTAAAGCCATTAATGGTTCCAGTAGAACCATTGTTATTATCTTGAGATGGCTGAGGGTTTGTAGTAAAGGCTGGCGCAGAGCTGGTTGCACTTTCATCTCTAAAACCCCGAGCTAAGGCTAAGTTAGTACTATTTTTTAATACATTACCAACCTCATCAACAGAGGCATTTGGATCTACCATCGCGGAAACCCCCACTAAATGATTAAGCCCTTGGAACCTAAGAAGATAGGCGATACTCTCTCCTCCAGAGGTTGGAATCACCCCTTGGTAGCTGGGGAAGCTAGTGCTTCCATTAGAGGAAAAAGTAATGGGGTTATTAGCCGCATCAGTGCAGCTCACTACGCCCTGATCGCTCACACTACTACAAACAATATAGTTACTGGTGCCCGCCCCCGTAGCCGCCTGGCCTGATGCACTAGCTACCGGTAAACTCACAATAGTCCACGCCCCTACAAGCTTTTGTGCGCCACTGCCTAAATTAAAATTAAACCGCTTGATTTGAGTCGTTACGCCATCTAAAACAGCCGTACCTGTTGAGCCACTTTGATCAAAGGTTAGCGCAAGCTGTTTATCCGTAGTACTGGTCTGAGGGGCGGTATAAGTACACCCTAAGCAAGGCCCGCCAGTGGACTGTTGTAAATTGATGGTGACATTATCGTTATTTTGATTTAAGTTTTGATTGATATTCCCCGATCCCGAATACCAAGTTGGGTTGCCGTTATTGTCATAGATAAATACGGCTACAAATACGGTATTGTTTTGTACTTCAAGGTTATAACCTACTCCAGCCTGACTAGGATTCCACCACCAACCATTTTCCGGATCGACTGCAAATACCGGCCTGATGACTAACAACGCCATAAAACCTATTATCTTGAATATATTATTCGCCATTTCTATCCTCCCCTAACTTTTCTTGCCGTTCTTTATTTCGGCAATACCTATAAACTAAAACAAGGAATAAGCCTTATGCATAATATTATGTAGACAACAACATGCAGGAAAAACTCATGCGTCCAAGAAAAACTATGATCACGGGGCTACTGGTGATCACGGCCATAGGAATTGGCAGCGCTCTCTGGCTACAGAAAGACAAGCCTAACTTAAAACTACAAGCTGATTTCCCCCTTATGGGGCTACTAAAAACGAGCGCAGAGGCATTTACTCAGGTAGAGGCTCCTTGGCAATTTTCCTTCCCCAGAGATCATAGTGCCCACCCTCATTATCAAACTGAATCATGGTATTTCACCGGTAGCTTAGACTCAAAACAGGGAAAACGCTTTGGTTTTCAGCTCAGTTTTTTTCGTGTTGGCCTCAAACCTCCAAAAACTGCCCATCGGCCTTCTTTATGGGACACTAGAGAAGTATATCGCGGGCATTTCTCCTTAACTGATATTAATCAAAGTCATTTCCAAGTCTCTGAACGCTTTAGTCGATCAGCCCTAAAACTCAGTGGATCCTCTCTATATCCGCCCAAAATATGGCTGGAAAACTGGTATTTCCAAGCGTTAGAGGGAGAAAATTCCAACAGCTTTCATCTACAGGCAACCGCTCACAATATGCGTATTGATCTTACGCTACATAACCTTAAACCTCCGTTTCTCTCCGGTCAGGATCCGGCTAAACAGAGAAGTACTTTTTATGCCTACCAGCTCCCCCGCTTACGTGCCCAAGGAAAAGTCCAAATTAATCAAAACACTTATCCAGTGGAAGGTCTAGCTTGGCTGGATCACGCCTGGGGGGCAATACCCATACCTACTGGACCTGTAGTTTGGGATCGTTTCCTGTTACAGCTTGAAGATGGCCGAGATTTACTGGGTTTTCGACTTCGTCGACGAGATGGTAGTGGCGTTCCTATCAATAGTGGCTTTCTCATAGATCAGAACGGTAAAATCCAGATCTTGGATCGGGATAATTTTACTATCGAAGTACTAAACTACTGGCAAAGTCCTAGCAGTAAAATTAACTACCCTTCCCGCTGGCAACTTAGAGTACCTGATCAAGGGCTTGATTTGAGCTTAATTCCTTATGTAAACAATCAGGAACTTAACCTTACGCTTCGTTACTGGGGAGGAATAGTAAAAGCTACTGGTAAAGACTATGGAGAAACAGTAGAGGGGCAAGGCTATATCGAGCTAATCGGTTATGACCCATGAGATGAATATTTCAGCGCTTAAAATAACCAAGAAAAGCCATAGCTTATCAGCACTTGGTTTCATTTAAAGTTCAATATGTGTTTAAATTCTAAGTCGTTCCATTAAATAATAGGAGAAAGAGATGCAGCAGCCTAAACAATGGATAGCGGCCATGGCCAGTCTTATTCTTTTATTAACTGCCTGCGGATCAGATGAAACACCTCAAGCAGGTAAAACGCTAACAATAGCGAAATCTCCAACTGGATTTATCCCTAGCAGCCCTCAGCGATCCGGAGACCCTAAAACTGGTTATGATGCACTCATTAACAAGGCCTACGTAACCTGTGGCATACCTTACTCTGCTTATAAGAAAAGTGGGCTTTACCATCCCCCTAAATACACGCTAGCTGGAAGAAATAAGCTAAATACTCAATTACCCTACTATCAAACGTATTACCAAAAAGAGAACGTTGATCTGGTTGTCAATAATTGCTTATTTTGTCACGCTAGCCCCTTTAATGATCAGTTAATTATCGGCCTTGGCAATGAATCTTTGGATCTTACCCAAGACTTTGCAGCGAACGTGGAAAGCATAGGGGTTTATGTGGAAGGAGAACAAGAAACAGCTGAATGGCGTAGATGGGCCGATCGGGTGAGCGCCATTAGCCCTTATATTAGAACAGATACTATAGGGGTCAACTCGGCCGTTAACATGACTTGGGCGCTCTTTGCCCATCGAGATCCAAAAACACTGAATTGGTCTAACAAACCGCTTATAGATCCTCCCTCTAAAAAACCTCTACCTGTAAGCGTGCCCCCTTGGTGGCGAATGCAAAAAGTAAACGCTATGTTTTACTCAGCTTCTGGTCGCGGTGATCATGCTCGGCTTGAAATCTTGGCTTCTACGCTTTGTACGGACACCGTAGAGGAGGCGCAATCCATTGACTCTTACGCGCCCGATATTCGCGCTTATATTGCCTCTATAGCACCCCCCGTCTATCCATTTTCTATTAACCAAGAACTTGCTAGCCAAGGTAAGCAGGTATTTGACAACTATTGCGCCCGTTGCCATGGCACTTATGGTAATAACGGGCATTATCCCAATTTAGTTATTCCATTTAAGGAGATTGGTACTGATCCTGAGTACATCACCGCAGCATTAGGAAAACAACTCAAACAATTTGGCTCTTGGTTGGCACAATCTTTTTATGGGGAACACTCACACTTAGAATGGGTTCCAGGCTATCTAGCACCTCCCTTAGACGGTATCTGGGCAACTGCACCTTACCTGCATAACGGCTCTATTCCTACGATTGAAGCGCTGTTAAATAGTGCAGCGCGGCCTCAGTACTGGACTCGTAATTTTGACAATTCTAAAGACTATAACGAACAAACCTTAGGTTGGAATTACACTAAGCTAGCCTATGGTAAAGCTGACACCTCTGATCCAGAACAACGTAAACGCCTCTATGACACAACATTACAAGGGTACTCTAATAGCGGTCATACTTTTGGAGATGGTTTGACTACAGAAGAGAGGCAACAAATCCTAGAATATTTGAAAACCTTATAGGCTAAAGGAGTTATATTTATCATGGCTTCCTACGATTTTGATCTTTTTGTCATTGGCGCAGGCTCTGGAGGGGTGCGGGCCGCGCGAATGTCAGCTGCTTTTGGGGCTCGGGTAGCCATTGCTGAGGGACAAGATCTGGGAGGAACTTGCGTCAATCTCGGCTGTATTCCTAAAAAATTGCTCTTTTACGCTGCCCATTTTGCTAAAGATTTTGCGGATGCAACTAACTTTGGCTGGTCTATAAATCAATACCATTTTGATTGGACAACTCTCATCCAGAACAAGAATACAGAAATTAAACGTCTTAACAAAATCTATGAAGATTTATTAAAAAAAGCAGGCGTCACACTAGTAAGCGGTTATGCGCAGCTAGAAACCCCTTATAGCCTTTTAATTAACCATCAGCGTTACACAGCAGAACGAATTTTAATCGCTACTGGCGGTCAACCCGTTGTTCCCAAGATTCTAGGCCATGAGCATGTTATTACCTCAAATGAGGCTTTTTTTCTTGATATGCTTCCAGAACGAATTGCTATTGTGGGGGGTGGTTATATTGGGGTGGAGTTTGCTAGCATTTTTAATGGGCTAGGGAGTCAGGTAACTCTATTGGATCGGGGACCGCTTTTTCTTCGAGGGTTTGATCCGGATCTGCGGCAAAGTTTAGCCACACAGATGATCAAAGAAAATATTGCGCTTCGCTTTAATACAGAAGTAGCCTCTATTGAGAAAATAGGACAAGAATTTACTCTCACACTCCATCATGGAGAGAATCTTAAAGTTGATAAAGTGATGTATGCCACTGGACGGGCACCTCAAACTGCAGGATTAGGATTAGAAAAATTAGGGGTTACGCTTAAGCAAAATGGCGCTATCGTAGTCAATGATGACTATCAAAGTACGGTTCCTTCCATCTATGGAATTGGGGATGTTACCCATCGCCTTAATCTAACACCAGTTGCCATAGCTGAGGCCATGGTGTTAGCGCGTAATCTCTTTGGAGGGCAGCATACTCGGTTAGACTACAACAATATTCCTACCTGTATCTTCAGTCAGCCTAGTATTGCTACCGTAGGACTTACTGAAGATCAAGCACGAGAACGCTATCATGACATCCAAGTTTATCGCTCCTACTTTCGCCCCTTAAAGCACACTTTAAGCGGTCGCGATGAGCAAACGATAGTCAAAATTATTGTAGAAAAAGCTACTCAAAAAGTTATTGGTGCCCATATGATCGGGCCTGATGCTGGAGAGATTATTCAAGGCATTGCAATCGCCATTAAAGCCGGAGCTACCAAATCTATATTTGATAGCACTATTGGAATTCATCCTACCGCTGCTGAAGAATTTGTTACTTTACGGGATCCCATAGTAGAACAATAGGGCCTCTTATTTCTTACCTAAGATCTTAATATCAGGAGAGAGCTATGAAATTTATTAATTATTTTGGCATTATGCGTATTGCATTAGCTGTATTCACAGCTATTCTTGTTGGATTAGCCCCCATTGCTACGGATGCCCCTCCCTTCGGAGGTTGGCGCGCTGTAGTAGGTAACGTTGCCCCAGCGCTAACCATTATTATGCTGTTTGTTATAGCCCTTGATATCATGATGAGCCGTATATTTATGACCGATACTGAAGGGACTGAACGTACACGTTATTGGCGTATTATAGGATTAGAATTAGTGCTGATTATCGTTTTAATCACCGCTTGGAAACCTTTAGTTATTCGCTTGTTGCAGGCCTAAAGCTCACTCTCGCAATAACGCCCTAATTAGGAAAACCAAAACTTTGGATAAGATCTTGCAGCAGCGCCTACGGTGGCTCACCCGTTCCTCTTATAAAGAACTGCTTAAGGGAGGTAAGAAAGGCATAGAAAAAGAAAGCTTACGCATTACCCTTAAGGGAGATCTAGCTCAAACGCCTCATCCATGCGCCCTTGGATCGGCTCTCACCCATCCTTACATTACCACTGACTATTCAGAATCCTTACTAGAGTTTGTAACCCCTCCCTACGCTGAGATGCGGGAAATGCTCACCTTCTTATCGCTTATTCATCAATTTACCTACCAGCAACTGGATCAAGAGCTCCTTTGGGCTACAAGCATGCCCTGCGCGATAAGAGATGATCTTAATATTCCTATCGCTTACTATGGCCATTCTAATGTTGGACAAATGAAGCATATTTACCGGCGAGGGCTAGGTTATCGCTATGGACGGCGGATGCAAGCCATTGCTGGTATCCATTTTAACTACTCACTCCCTGAAACTTTCTGGCCCATATTTAAAGAGCAGGAAAGCGATAGCCGATCCCTATTTGAGTTTATTAACGACAGCTATTTTCATCTCCTTCGTAACTTCCATCGCCTTGGTTGGTTAATTCCCTACCTATTTGGTACCTCTCCTACAGTTTGTAAATCTTTCCTGAAAGAAAAACCAGAAGGGTTTCTTAGCTTCGATCAAAGCACCTATTTTTTGCCTTACGCTACCTCACTACGTATGAGTGATATTGGCTATAAAAATAAAACTCAAGCCAATATGGATATTTCCTATAATACCCTTTCAGAGTACATTACCGATCTTACTCGAGCAATGGAAACCCCTTTTATGCCCTATCGAGATATCGGTGTTATTGTCAACGGGGAATATCGCCAGCTTAGTACTAACATCCTTCAGATTGAGAATGAATACTATAGTTTTATACGACCCAAGCAAACTACCCACGCTGGCGAAAAACCCACGCTGGCGCTTAAACGTCGAGGAGTGCAATACGTAGAGGTAAGAGCTTTAGATATCAGCGCCTATGATCCGCTGGGTACAAATGAACAACAGCTATATTTTCTGGAAGCTTTACTGATTTTATGTCTTTTAAAAGCCGGCCCAATGCTCAATACGGATGAGCGTCGAGAAGTTGAGTATAACCAAAAAACTGCAGCCTGCTGCGGGCGCGATCCCCACTTAAAATTGCAGCATGGAGGGCAGGCTAGACCACTTCAAGAATGGGCACAGGAGATCTGCGATGAAATGAGAGGAATATGTGAGTTATTAGATCAAGAAGAATCTGATCGTCCTTATACCCAAGCGCTTACCATGCAATTAGAGGTTATCTCCAGAAGCGATTTGACCCCTTCTGCTCGCATGCTTACCCAGATGCGAGAGAAACAGATCTCTTTTCAAGATCTTGCTATGGAACTCTCCCAAGCTCATGCCAATTATTTCAAGCAATTGCCTTTAAAAAAAGAACAATACCAATATTTCACTCATCTAGCGCAGGAGTCTTGGACGCAGCAGCAAGCTATAGAAGCCGCTGACCATCTTCCTTTCCAAAAATATCTAGAGCGCTATTTCTCTCAGCAGGGAGAGCAAGTTATTTAAATAATTAATAAATCTAGATAACTTTGAATACCATCGAATCAGAAGAGTTAATCAGTATCAAATTCCTAGCTCTATTTAGTAGATATACCTATTAATTAACTGCTAGAATAGGCTCTTGTAATGGGAATGGAGCTTCCCAATAACCGCTCGTAAAAGCTGATGGCTCCTACTGAAACGGGTGCGCTAACCCGTCCGCGATAGATGTCCAGTAACCTGCCGCCAACGGGTTCTTGTTGCCCACAGTTCTTAATCAACAAGGGCAATAGGTAGGATGGAATTTCTTCTTGTGTTTGTAGGCGGTGGTATCGGCTCGGCGATGCGGCACGGTATCAATGTCTTATCGCTACGACTCCTAGGCGTTCAATTTCAATATCTAGTCAGCACGTTCTGTATCAATGTGCTAGGTTCTTTCCTCATGGGTGTGATGATCGAGTATTGGGTGCTCAAGAACAGTATGTCGCAACAGGGACAGCTATTCATAGCAACAGGAATCATCGGCGGCTTCACCACTTTTTCGACCTTTATACTTCAGATCACACTGCTAAACTCTAGAGGGGAGATTATCGATGCCACGCTGTATGTTATCGGCTCAGTGGTGGTCGGCCTAGGTGCTCTTTATGTTGGAATGGTGTTCGTGCGAACACTTTCGTCCTAAGATCAATATCAACCCTGTCCTATAATGAATAACTATCGACTTGGCAAATAGGATCAAGCTATTCAATTATTTAAATAACTAACGTTGATAAGTTCCCATAAGTACTGATTGCGCAAGTATATGGCTAGTCATAGCTTCCTCCAAGGCATTTTTTGTTGGCATGTTTAAATCAGGCAGCACTATATCTAAGGCATAAAGCTTATAAAAATAACGGTGACGTCCTATGGGAGGGCAAGGGCCGCCATAGCCTGTTCGACCCCAGCTATTTAAACCTTCCCGAGTTCCAATAGGCAGATACACAGGATTGATATCTCGACGTAAGCCGGTAGCTGATAACGGAATATTATAAAGCATCCAATGAATCCAAGTCATTTTGGGCGCTGCTGGATCAGGTGCATCTGGATCTTCCATAATCAATGCCAAACTCTTAGTCCCAGTGGGGATATAAGACCAAGACAATTCAGGGGAAATATCTTCCCCATCACAGGTATACCCAACGGGGATTTCTCCCTGATGATTAAATGCAGGAGAGGTAAGAACTAGCTCCATGGGGGCATCTCCTCTGGCAATAGTCATGATACTGCTGATAATTAATAATATTAACAAGACACTCAGATGGAAGCCGATGCTCACAAAATTAGCAGGTAGCATAAAAAGATAAAAATTAGATTTTTTCATAGGCTTCCTCTCTTTCTACTGATAGTAAAAGTACCATAATTATCACTCATAATAATCAAAGGTTCGATAACCTTCCCGACGACAAAGCTCATCCCGTTGGGCAT
Source organism: Candidatus Nitrosoglobus terrae (assembly GCF_002356115.1). Lineage (NCBI taxonomy): Bacteria > Pseudomonadati > Pseudomonadota > Gammaproteobacteria > Chromatiales > Chromatiaceae > Candidatus Nitrosoglobus > Candidatus Nitrosoglobus terrae. Next base: position 1,023,832 of record NZ_AP014836.1, on the reverse strand, counting down.
ATTTTAAATCCTCTACTACCATCTCGTGCACTAACTTATTAAAACTCACTTGGGGAGTCCAGCCAAGCATTTTCCGCGCCTTACTGGCATCACCTAGCAAAGTTTCCACCTCAGTAGGACGAAAATAACGAGAATCTACTCGAATAATAATATCTCCAGCTTTAATGCCATCATATTCATGAGATTTTGCTTCAGCTGCGGCCACTATTCCTACCTCATCTACTCCTTTTCCTTTCCAGCTTAAGGAAAAACCCAGCACATACGCGGCCTGCTCAATGAATTCTCGTACAGAGTACTGCTCGCCAGTAGCAATAACATAATCATCCGGGTTCTTTTGCTGTAGCATTAACCATTGAGCTTTAGCATAATCCCGTGCGTGCCCCCAATCTCGTCGCGCTTCAAGATTGCCCACATATAAACAATCCTGTAATCCCGAGGCAACCCGAGCCAACCCACGGGTCACTTTACGGGTAATAAAAGTCTCCCCCCGTACTGGAGATTCATGGTTGAATAAAATTCCATTACAAGCGTACATCCCGTAAGCTTCTCGATAATTTACCGTAATCCAGTAAGCGTAGAGCTTAGCTACGCCGTAAGGAGATCGAGGATAAAAAGGGGTCTGTTCATTTTGAGGAACCGTCTTTACTTTACCGTAAAGCTCAGAGGTAGAAGCTTGATAAAATCGAGTTTTTTCTTCTAATCCCGAAATGCGGATTGCCTCTAATAATCTCAACGTTCCCAGCGCATCTGCATTAGCTGTATACTCTGGTGTCTCAAAGGAAACTGCTACATGGCTTTGAGCCGCTAAATTATATAGTTCATCCGGTTGTACCTCTTGAATGATTCGAATTAAGTTAGTGGCATCAGTTAAATCGCCATAGTGAAGGATAAAATGCCGATTCAATTCATGAGGACCCTGATAGAGATGATCAATACGATCAGTATTAAACAAGGAAGAGCGCCGCTTAATGCCATGCACTTTATAGCCTTTTTTAAGCAAGAGCTCAGCCAAATACATACCGTCTTGACCTGTAATACCGGTAATTAATGCCGTTTTCATTTAAAAAATATTAAACTTTAGCAAAAAATGCTTTAACATCAGCGATATCTTGAGTTCTAGGCATATTTGGAAGGCTTTTTAGGAATAACCAGCCATAGGATTTATTATGCAGGCGCGGATCACATAGCATTAATAATCCTCGATCATGGGCATCACGAATCAGTCGCCCTACCCCCTGCTTGAGTTGAACAATCGCATGGGGAAGTTGATAATCCATAAAAGGATTACCTCCTCGACGACGAATAGCATCAATTCTCGCCTGTAATAGTGGCTCACTTGGAGAGGCAAAAGGCAGTTTATCAATTATCACGCAAGATAAAGCACTCCCCCGGACATCCACCCCCTCCCAAAAGCTGCTAGTGCCCAATAAAATTGCATTCCCTAAGCTACGGAAACTGGTGAGTAATTCACTACGGGGCGCACTGCCCTGTACCAGCAGAGGAAATAGAATTTTATTTCGAAGCAAATCATAAGCTTTCTTTAACGCTTGATGACTGGTGAAAAGCAGGAAAGCTCGACCTTGACTAGCTATAAGGACGGGTAGAACCGCTTCAATAACAGCATCAATATAGTGAGGATCATGAGGATCAGGTAATCCAGCAGGCTGATATAAAAGCGCTTGTTGCCGGAAATCAAAAGGACTTTCCCAGCGGTAAGTTACGGTAGGAACCAAATTTAACTGCTGGTTGAAGTGCTCAAAGCACTCACCCACTGCGATGGTTGCTGAGGTAAATATCCAGCTAGCTTGTTGGCGCGCCATATAGGCATGAAAATTTTCTCCTATGTCTAACGGGCTAGCGCTGAGGATAAAAGATCGGCTCCGTGTTTCAAACCAATAAACCCAATCATCATTAGGCTGTTGAGAAAATACTGCAAGCTGCGCTTGTAACTTACCTGCTTGTTTATAACAATTTTCCAAGCCTTTATCCCGATCTGCGACCAATTTCAGTTCTAGCTCCAGATTTGCTAAGGTAGTGCTTAAATTCTCTAAAGCCAGCGCCACGGATCGAGTATCTATAGCTTCCCGCCAAGCAAAGCGATGCTCTTTAGCGCCTAAAGTAGCCTGAAAATCCACAGTGACTTGCTCTAGCTGATGGCAAATATCACGGATATTGGCCATCCCAGAAGGGTCATCTAAATATTTAGCTCTACTGTCATGAATTAATTCTAACAATTGGCGGCTATTGACCTGTTGTCCAAAAAAACGGGAAGCTACCTCAGGGAGCTGATGTGCTTCATCGATAATATAGGCTGCAGCCATGGGCAATACATCACCATAGCCCTTCTCCTGTAGAACAATATCTGATAACAGCAGATGATGATTAATCACCAAGATATCAGCATCCTGAGCTTGCCGGCGAGCGACCATAAAATAGCATTCAGAGAAAACTGGGCAATCTTGGCCAAAGCAGTTATCTACCGTGGAAGTTACCCGAGGCCAAAGAGGTGAATTTTCTGGGATTTTACTTAATTCGCTGATATCCCCAGTACGCGTTCGGCGCGCCCATTGTTGTATCTTGGCTAAATTTGCCGCTAGCGCACCTTCTTCTATGCTTCTTTCCTGTACCAAAAGATATAAACGATGAAGGCACAGATAATTAGCTCTGCCTTTCAGAAGACAAGTCTGAGCAGAAACGCCTAAGGCTGCCTTCACTAAGGGTAAATCTCGATGATAGAGCTGATCCTGAAGGTGTTTAGTTCCAGTTGAAATAATAATTTTATTTTCTGATAGCAGCGCTGGCACTAAGTAAGCATATGTTTTACCCGTTCCAGTGCCCGCCTCGGTCACTAAGATTTGTTTTTCTTTTAAAGCCTTCCTCACCGCTTCAGCCATTTCTTGCTGCGGGCGGCGGGGGGCAAAACCCTTTATATGGGTAGCAAGAGGACCCTCTTCACCCAAAAGATCAGCCATAGAAGACAACTCATAATCAAAAAGCACAAAATATCAGCGATTAATACTAATTATGAGTGATTAATCACCCATTCAGCGATAACATCCTTGATATCCCTTAATTTTACGAGGATAAAGGCTTATACCAAATACGATGGGGCTGATCGGCTGCCTCTCCTAAACGTCGACGGCGGTCAGCTTCATAATCAGCATAATTACCCTCAAACCAGATCACTTGGCTATCCCCTTCAAATGCAATAATATGGGTAGCAATTCGATCTAGAAACCAGCGATCGTGAGAAATAATCACTGCACATCCAGGAAAATTAAGAAGCGCCTGCTCCAAGGCCCTTAGCGTTTCAACATCCAAATTATTAGTAGGTTCATCCAACAAGAGTACATTACCGCCTGCGCGAAGCACTTTAGCCAAATGCACTCGATTACGTTCTCCTCCAGAGAGATCTCCAATACGTTTTTGCTGATCAGATCCTTTGAAATTAAACCGAGATACATATGCCCTAGAAGGAGTCTCATAGTTTCCTACTTTGATAATATCCTGACCCTCTGCAATCTCATCCCATACCGTTTTAACCGGATCCAACTGATCTCGACTCTGATCTACATAAGCAAGCTTAACCGTTTCTCCAAGGGTAATTTCACCAGAATCCGGCTGCTCTTGACCCACAATCATTCTAAATAAGGTGGTTTTTCCAGCGCCATTAGCCCCTATAATGCCGACAATCCCGCCTAGTGGTAAACTAAAGCTTAGGTTATCAATCAGTAGGCGATCTCCAAAACTTTTGCATAAGTTTTTCGCCTCAATGACCTGATTACCAAGGCGCGGCCCTGCAGGAATATAAATCTCATTAGTTTCATTGCGCTGCTGGTACTCTTGCGAGGTTAATTCATCAAAGCGCGCAAGACGTGCTTTACTTTTGGCGTGCCGCCCCTTTGGGTTTGCAGAAATCCATTCAAGCTCAGCTTTCATGGCTTTAGCCCGCGCATTTTCCTGTTTCTCTTCAGTAGCCAAACGCTTTTCTTTCTGCGCTAACCATGAGGAATAGTTTCCCTCCCAAGGGATACCCCGACCACGATCGAGTTCTAAAATCCAGCCTGCTACATTATCTAAAAAGTAGCGATCATGGGTAACGGCAACTACAGTACCGGGGTAATTTTCCAAGTAGCGTTCCAACCAAGCCACTGATTCTGCATCTAAGTGGTTAGTAGGCTCATCTAGCAGCAACATCTCCGGCGCAGATAAAAGCAGCCGACAAAGGGCAATTCGCCGTTGCTCCCCCCCTGAGAGATGGCTAATATCCGCTTCCCAAGGCGGAAGACGTAGCGCTTCAGCAGCGCTATCTAACTTATAATCTAAATTCCACGCATCCACAGCGTCAATTGCATCCTGAAGCTGAGCTTGTTCCTCAAGTAAGCTATTCATCTCCTCATCACTCATCGGCTCGGCAAATGAGAGGCTGATTTGGTTAAAGCGATCCAACATCGCCTTAGTCTCAGCTACACCCTCTTCCACATTACCTCGCACATTCTTAGTCGGGTTTAACCGAGGCTCCTGTGGAAGATAGCCAATTTTAAGCCCTTTTTGCGGGATTGCTTCACCTTCTATCTCCTTATCAATCCCAGCCATGATCTTGAGCACCGTTGACTTCCCTGCTCCATTGATCCCCAGTACCCCAATCTTTGCCCCCGGAAAAAAAGATAAAGAGATATCCTGCAAAATAACCCGCTTTGGGGGCACCACTTTGCTCACCCGATTCATGCTGTAGACATATTGAGCCATTAAACTGCCTCGTTTATTTTAATAAAAAACTCTAACTAATTATTTTTATCTTAGGTAAATTTTATTTTACCTATTAAAAAGGAATCCAAGATTTATCACGGGTAAAGTGCATATAGCTTACATTTACGCCAGCGCGCAGACCAACACCCGTACGAACAGGGGCTAAGATAAGATCACCGGTTTGCTGGTAAGTCATCCCCAGCCCCGCTACAAAATAAAAACTCCCTCCTATCCCAGGGATTCGCTGAAAAAGCTCACTTTGATTTTTAAGATGATAAACTAAAATAAAAACTTTAGAGAGATTGCCGCCAAAATCAAACCCCACCGAAGGACTCTGCCAATAAACCTGCTCTGCTCCCCATCTTTTAGTGTATAAAACACCCTTACCATAACGAAGGCCCACAAAAAAAGCGCCACTGCCTTCTGTACCCGCAATATAACCATTAGGGCGGCCTTTTTCTTTAAAAGCCTTCTCTACAATCTTATCTACCCCATCAGCAAGCCCTTTACTGGTAGCTCCAAAAAACCCTGTCGCCTTATTTAGAATTTCACTCTTAGTGTAAACATCTTCACCTGCACTTGGGTCTTCAGCCTTAGCTGTGTTTTTGTTTTCAGATTTAATTGTATTTTGGCCTCCAGCTGCATGAACTGTCGTAATCATAGAGCAGGCTAAAAACATTATTAGTAACAATATTGAACGCCAAGTAATAAACATTTTGATCTCCTACTAGCAAACCCCTTTAATTAAAAAATTCCTTACCAATTCCAAAAGGGGTAAAAACCACCGTAATAGTAGGGACTATAGAGACCATAACCAAAACCATAAGGTGGATAATAATACGGTCTAGCAGCTTTTACAGTCTCCCACAGATAGTAAGTATCTACTTGGATAACAGGAAATAAATAAGCATGCTCTCCAATATGCCCTCCTTCCACTCCCTTGACCGTACCGTAAATTGTAATTTTCCGGTTATTACGGTAAATCGTTGAATCTAAGAATCCATCCACCTCCGCCCAAAAACGACCAGGACTACTATCCTCTTCTTTAGGTCGGCCCTCATCTCCTAGGTTCAGAGCCACGACTTCTATGATGGTACTTTTCTCTTTATTCTGAATACCGGCAATTGCCCCTCCCCAGCGAACACGGGTTCCTTGGTAATGGGAAATATTATTCTGAACAGCGCCCAGACTCGGATTTTTTGGTAAAGATTCACGGATGGTTGATGGTACTTGGCTTGCACAACCTTCGAGAATGAAAATAGCGATAATAAAACTTATTTTCCATAACATAACCGTAACCTTCTCATATGTTATTTTTTATTCCAAAAGTTAATCATGGTCTTTTTGAAGATATTCCCTATCTGCATAGTATAGAAGCAAAATAGATAACCCTATATGGCCACAAAGCAATCACTTGCATTGAATTAAAACGAGAGTAAAAAACGCTCATAGATAATCAGCCCTACATAAAACAATAAAAAACTATAAATTAACCTCTGTACACGAAATAAACGTAGAGCTGTAAAATTATAATGAACAATTAACCAAGCCAAACTTAAGGTAGTCAACGCTATTTTTACCCCCATAAATAACGAAGTATTCGTATCAACCAATATAGCCATAAAAGGATTGATTTCTACCGCTCCCTGCTGAATTAAAGATAAAGTAAAAACAGCATCCATAAAACATAGGCATAAAATCAGTGAAGCTACCCATAAAAGAGAGTTAGGGTACCTATCCAAATAAATACCTACCCGCTCCCCTTGCCGCCTTACTTGGCATCGTCGACCCCGTTGACCCCAGTACTTAAAATTAGGGATGGAGTTTACACGCCGATCACTGTTATTGCGACGTTCAAGGTAATTTATTTTTTCAAGTGTAGGCGTTTTCATCTTATATACTCCAATAGCTGAAGAATTAATTTTTAATGATTCCCTAGTAATTTAATCATACAATTAATAAGCCCACTCGATTGTAAATTCACTTGTAATCGTGCACGCTCCTCAAAGTATAACTTACCGGACAAGTGCGCTTCTCGATCTTTTTTTCGTTAACGAGACGCTCCAGCCATGCCTTAGTTTGGGCAGAATTTATGCCGAGTTCCCTTGCAATTTCCTTATCCTTTTTCGGTGTATCTGTAAGCAACTGTAATATCAATTTTCGTGCCACCATGAACAATTCATCCGCAGGAAGCTGTTTCACTTCGGCACCACCATGTACATCTGACATAGTTGAAGTTACGCGGATAGCCTGCTGAGCGGGATTAACTATCGGCACATCTGTTGCAGGTAATGCTAACAAATCTCCTTGTTGTGGCGCTATGGAAGCTCGTACTTCCACGCTAAAAACATCTTCGAAGGATTCAGTGTTCTGAGGATTTGGCCAAAGTATTGCCCCTTTTTTCCTAAGCTCATCGAGTCCAAGGGACTTGTCGCCTGTAGATCGAACATATACAGGGACGAACTTTAATGTATTAAGCTGTTTGATGTCGCGCGACAATATGACGTGCGAATAGGTAAAATTTTATGATCACAGATACTGCTAACCCTTCTTTTTTTACTACTAAAACACCAGAAACTATTATCCTCCTCCATGGTCTCTGGATGAAAGGGGGCTATTTATATCTGCTTGCTAAACGCCTTAGAGTCCAAGGTTATCGAACCATTTGCTTTAATTACCGCTCTCTTCAGGATACCCCTAGTGAGACGGTGACCTGTTTAAATCAATTTATAATGGGTTTAGAAGCGGAGGTTATTCACTTTGTAGGGCATAGTTTAGGTGGGCTTTTAGTGCAACATTTATTAACACTGTACCCTCAGCAAAGACCGGGTCGAGTAGTTGCTCTCGGAAGCCCATTTAATGGCAGTATCGTCGCCCAGCGACTTTATGCCCATCCTCTAGGCCGCTATCTTTTAGGGAAAAGTATTAAAGAAGACCTTCTCATTAAAAGTCTGCCCACTTGGGAGTTTACCCAAGCGCTAGGCGTTATTGCTGGGATTCGGGGTTTAGGTATCGGTCGGTTAATAGTACATCTGCCCCCGCCCCACGATGGTATAGTCCGTGTTACAGAAACAAAACTATCAGGTATGCATGACCACTGCTTAGTGAATACCCATCACAACGGGTTACCATTTTCCTCAACAGTGGTGCAGCGTATTATTACTTTTCTACGTCATGGCTATTTTACAAGATAAGGCCACCAGCATTACTCGCCATAGATCGTCACCGTTACCCGCCGCCGATGCCCTAAATAACGATGCTCCCAAATGTAGATACCTTGCCAAGTACCCAAGCTACAACAGCTATCAGCGACCGGTAAACTTAGATCTGAATGAGTAAGAACCGTACGCACATGGGCTGCCATATCATCCACTCCCTCTTGAGTATGGATAAATAATGGATCTCCATCAGGCACCAGCCGATTCAAATAAGCGGCTAGATCACGCTGTACATCCGGATCAGCATTCTCGCAAAGTATTAACGAGGCACTGGTATGATGAATAAAAAGATGGCATAAGCCAGTTTTGATACCGCTAGCAGCAACGATTCCTTGTACTTGCGCGGTAATTTCTATCATCTCGCGATTTCGGGTAGTAATTTCTAATCGTTCCTGAACTACCATAGCCTATATCTTGCCTAGAAAATACCCGAGATTCAAATAAACTTAGACCAGAAAATATAGCGTAGGTGACTGACCAAAAAATTAGGCAACATGATCAACTTTAGCTACGGCAACTTGTTGCGACTGCTGTAACGCCTCCTGCACCCAACGACCACATTTACCACACCCACTCACCACTCCAAGCTGACGTCTTAAATCACGAATTTTACAGTTTCCCTGAGAAATAGCTGTTTGCAATTGCTTATCAGTTACAGCGCTACATACACATACATACATAACAATCACACCATCCTTTATTCAACTAATATTCATCTAATTATAAATGATAATGATTGTCAATAGTAATTTTTAATTTATAAGAAAATTAAGGCTATTACTTAAACTTTAGAAGTGAGTAACCTCAGAAAATGCGCCTCATCCAGTAGTTTAATTTTAAGTTTTTCCGCTTTCTCCAAGCTAGAACCAGGATGAGCACCCACTACTAAATAATCCACCTTGGAAGAGACACTGGTATTTACTTTACCTCCTAAGTGCTGTAATTGCGCTTTAGCTTGATTTCTAGTCATACTCTCCAATGATCCAGTGAGAACAAAAGTCTTACCTGAAAGCGGAAGAGCGCGAAACAATGATCCATGCTGCTGTTCTTCTGGCCAACGAACGCCGGCTTGCTGTAACCGGTAAATAATCTGGCGATTATGGGGTTGGCGGAAAAAAGTAGCAATATGAGCGGCAATAGTGGGACCAATACTATTTACTTGCTGAAGCTGTTCCTCACTCACCGCAGTTAAAGCCTCTAAACAGCCAAATTCTTTGGCTAATATCTGTGCAGTCGCCTCTCCTACCTCACGAATACCAAGAGCATAAAGAAACCTAGGCAACGTAGTATCTTTGCTATGCTCAATAGCATTTATTAGATTAGTGGCTGATTTTTGCCCTATGCCTTCTAAGATTAAGAGCTGATCCATCCTTAGCTGATATAAATCAGCCACGTCTTTAATTAACGCTTTCTGTATCAGCTGATCTATCAGTTTTTCTCCTAAACCCTGGATATCCATCGCCCGACGGGAGGCAAAATGCTTAATCCTCCCTTTACACTGGGCTGGGCAATATAATCCCCCACTGCAGCGTGCCGCTGCCCTTTCTGTATCCTTAACAACTTCAGCATTGCATACCGGACATTGTTTTGGCATCTTAAAGGGATAGGAGCCTGTAGGACGACGCTCCAAAATGACTTTAACCACCTCTGGGATCACATCCCCTGCCCGACGCACGTACACAGTATCGCCAACACGAATATCCTTACGTTGTATCTCATGCTCATTATGCAAGGTCGCTTTACTAACCATCACCCCACCTACAAATATGGGAGATAATTTAGCTACCGGAGTCAAAACACCCGTCCGACCTACTTGAATCTCAATATCCAAAAGACACGTTAACGCTTCCTGTGCCGGAAATTTATAGGCGATAGCCCAACGAGGTGCCCGTGTAATAACCCCTAAATCCCGTTGCTGTGCTAAATTATTTACTTTAATCACCACACCATCAATTTCATAAGGTAGGCTCTCACGCAACTCCAATAATTGCTGGCAATACTCCCAGCAGCCCTCTATTCCCATGACTTCCTTAAAATTAGGAGAGACCGGAAAACCCCACTGCTGAAGCTGAATTAGGGTTTCACTATGCCAAATGGGTAATACCTCTTCTGGTTCTATACTGCCTACTCCATAACAACACAGAACTAGTGGCCGGCGAGCGGTAATAGCGGGATCTAATTGGCGTAAACTGCCTGCAGCTGCATTGCGAGGATTAATAAAAGTCCTGTTACCCTTGACTGCCTGTTCCTGATTAAAACGGGTAAATTGCGCCTTAGGCATATATACTTCACCTCGCACTTCCAATAAAGCAGGTATTTTGTCGCCCCGTAACCATAAAGGTACCGTAGAGATAGTACGGATATTGTGGGTGACATTCTCTCCAGTGAAACCATCTCCTCGAGTGGCCCCCTGTACCAGCACCCCTTCCTGATAGAGTAAATTCACCGCAAGACCATCGAACTTAGGCTCAGCGACATAACTGATTGGATCAGCGTTTAAACGCGCTCTCACCCGCCGATCAAAATCTACCAACGCTTCCTTGCTAAACCCATTACTTAGCGATAGCATCGGGGCACTATGCTTAACTTCACCTAAAGCTTTAAGCGGTTGAGATCCCACGCGCTGAGTAGGGGATTCTAAGATGATAAGATCTGGATATGTTCGCTCTAAATCCTGTAACTCTTGGAACAAACGATCATATTCAACATCTGGAATAATAGGATCATCCAACACATAATAAGCATAATTATGCTCGTTAATAGATATACGTAACGCTTGAGCACGTTGCTGAGCTTCAATGGGGGCAACCATCTATACCTTAATGAATATTTTCCATAAAACAACGGGCATAATCCCTACTAGCGCCGATCATAAACCGGCTTAACCCCCTAAGGAGCGACAAGCACGATTAAAGGTAAGAATACGCTCTCGAATCTGTTGAATCGCTTGAGTTGTAAGCACATTACGCCGATCATCGCGAATATCTCCACTTAATTTACCCGCCAACAATCTAGCAACCTCTAGCATTCCATCAAAGGCGGCAAATCCTCCAGCAGGACCGGGTAAACACAAAAATAAAGCCAGTCCAGGCGTAGAAAACTGATCTATCTGCCCTAAATTAAATGATCCAGGCTCCACTATATTGGCAACACTGAATATAGGTCGCCCCCCAGATGAATAAGCATGAAAGATATCCATCTCTCCAAATTGCAAACCTTTATCTTCTAAAATTTGGACAACCTCTCTACCTCGAAATACCCCTTTTCCTCGCGCAATCACTGTAAGTGCAATGATCAGATTCGACCCTGAGGATTCTTTAGGGGGCGCTGGAACATCAGGCTTAGGTTTTGTTTTAAACCATTTTTTAGGACGAACAAAATGATTTTTCTCGGATTCATCCACCGAGAGGCTTTCAGAATAATGCTGCTCTGGTTTTTTCTCAGATTGGCGCTTTTCAGCTTCCTCTAACAATACAGAGAAGTCACCCAGATTTGCTGACAGAGGCTCTTCTTGCATTCTTAGCCCTTGAGCCTCTTCAATATGCTGAGGTGTGGCTCTCAGACCAGATTCTAATAGCACTGTGGTCTCTTTAGCCACTTCTTCATTAACAGGATCTGGTTTTTTTGAAGAGATTAAATCCTTATCATAAGCATCCAATGTTTGCTTCCGTCTACGCTCTAGCTCCTGATCGCGAATTCCTTTTCGTTTAGCCTCCCATTGGCTATAAAAATAAATCGCAATAAAAATTAAAACGCCCACCACAAGCAATGCTAAGCGTAAACTATCCATATATTCTCCCTCTAACTCTAAACAGCAATCAATTGCACTGCTTTATCTATATCTACCGCAACTAAGCGTGAAACGCCTGGTTCATGCATAGTTACCCCGGCCAACTGATGCCCGATTTCCATGGTTGTTTTATTATGGGTCACAATAATAAACTGTATTTTTTCTGACATCTCGTGCACTAATTGACAAAAACGTCCTACATTGGCCTCATCAAGCGGGGCATCCACCTCATCAAGCATGCAAAAAGGCGCTGGATTAAGCTGGAAAATGGCAAATACCAGTGCTATTGCGATCAGCGCTTTTTCTCCCCCGGATAGCAAATGAATAGTACTATTCCGTTTACCCGGAGGGCGCGCCATAATTTTAACGCCTGTATTCAATAAATCATCATTATTAAGCTCTAAATAAGCTTTACCCCCGCCAAATAATTTAGGAAATAGCGCTTGTAAACTTTCATTGACACTATCAAACGTTTCACGAAAACGATTACGAGTCTCACGATCAATGCGTTGGATAGCATGGGTTAACGTTTTCATCGCCTCCGTGAGATCGTTATATTGAGAATCTAGATATTGTTTACGCTCCATCTGAATCTGGCACTCCTCGATAGCTGCTAAATTAACCAGGCCAAGACGCTGAATACTATTAGCTATTTCCTCTCTTTCTATTTCCAAAACAGATAACTCATCACTTAAGCCCGATGTATTATCCTGTAATATTTCTTCAGGGCTAAGATCTTCTTCAGCCAATTGCTCGCGCAGCTCCTGAACCCGCACCCAAACAGCTTGTCCATCCACTCGGAGTTGCCCCAAGGTATCACGTTGATCCAGAGCCATTTTTTCAATCCGATGCCGCTCCTGCTCATAAGTACGTAACTGTTCTTCCAAAGTAGCCATTTGCTCACGAGCCTCATTGAGCTGGCGCTCAGTAACTAATCGCTGTTGGAGTTGAGTATCCAGTTGATTCTGAAGTGCTTGCAAAGGCCCTCGTCCATCAGTTAAGGCTGTTTCTACAATTTCTCGGCGCCAGATCAGGGCGCTATATTCACGTTGGGCTTGGGCAATGGCTTCTTCTGCAGCTTTCTGAGCAACCTGAGAAGCTTGGCGCGCCATCTCTAATTGATGTCCTCTATCCTTTACTTTATCCGCTTCATTACGGGCCTGATCAACCGCTTTCCATAATCGATCTTTCTCTGCCATAAGTTGCTTCCGTTCCTGCTCAACACTTTCCATAGCCATTAAGGCCGCTTGAAGCCGATCTTCAGCTCCTTCCTGCTCTTGGGCGTTTTCAGCATCTTGGATTTTAATCTCATCCAGATCGCTACTGATTTGCTGCCGACGGAAACGATATTGCGCTTGTTCGGCCTCAGTGCGCACTAACGTAGACTGCTGCTGCTGCTGCTTTTGCTGCAACTCTCCCATAGTGCTTTGATAATGAGCGTGTTTATCTTCTAAAGACTGAAGATAGCTATAGATCTCTTTTAGCTGCTGATTAAATTTATCAATCTGTTGTTGGCACTGGGTGCTCTCTTGTTGCAACCGTTCTATCTCTCGTTTTCGAGCAAGAATCCCCAAGCTTGCATCAAGATGGTCGGCAAGGATCAGGCAACATGAATTCAACCAGATACCGTCACGGGTAATGACCGACTCTCTCAAAGAAAGTTGGCCACGCAAAGCGAACGCTTCAGCTAAAGTCTCTACCGCATAGACTCCTCCTAGTAAGGAATCTAGAGACCAAGGAGCATGCACTTTATTCAACAAGGAAACCTCCACTTTAGATAGGTTTACAGGGGGGGAGGCCGTATCAAACAAGATCAGAGATCCTTCTTCTAAATTGGGAAGCTGATGAGCTAATTCTTCCAAATCTGCTACACAAATAGCCTTTAATCGATCCCCCAAAATACGCTCTACTGCGAGCTCCCATCCTGATTCAACCTTCAACCCTTCATTCAGCCGTAAATTATCTGTTAATCCATGCTGTTCTAACCAAGCATCTATCTTCGGGTTAGCGCTGATATCCTGTTGTAACTCTTGTAAAGAACTTAAACGCCCCTGTAAATGATGCCAATGCTCTTGCTGGTTATGAAGATCCTGAGAGATCTGTTTTTCTTGCTCTCTATAGCTGGAAATCTCCGTAGCACCAGCAGTAAGGGATAGTTGCCGCTCAGCAATGTGTTGCTCCAAGTTGAGCATCTCTTCTCGTAAAACCTCAAGGGATGCCGTTTCTTCTTTCTCAGCTAATCGTCTAGATTCCTCTTCTAAGCGTACGCTTCGTTGCTGAAGTTGCTGCCGTTGCCGTGCTAGCTGTTGCTGATAGGCTCGTTCTATTTGGGCATTCTGAATAGGTTTTGCCGCCCGTTGATTAAAGTCCTCCCAAGTAAGCTGCCAATCTCGGATGGCCATCTCAGCAGTTCTCATAAATCCTAACGCCTCTTGGAGTAGTTGTTGTACTTGCTCCTGGCGCTGCCTCTGATCAGCAAGTACTTGCTCCGTTTGGCTAATCACTGTCCCTTTCTCATCTTGGGTTTGCTGTATTTGTATTAAACGCTGTTTTATCTGCCCTTGTTCTTGTTGATAGCGCGTATACTGTTCTTGTTCGTGACGAATCTCCTGTTCCACTCGGGCAATTTCAATGCCTTGGCTATAATAAAGGACTTGTATTTCATCTGTTTTATCCCTCGCTAGATGAAAAGCTTCCTGCTGCTGGGTTAGCGCCGCCTCCAGTTGCCGCAACTCAGCCATTAAAGCTTCTAACGTAAGCTCTTTCTGGGTAATTTCCTGCTTCCGCTGCTGTGCCTCTTTATCTAGCCGCTGCCACCGTAGTGCTTGGATTTTTGCTTTAATTTTCCGCTCCAGCTGCCTAAGCTCTCGATATTTCTCAGCACTTTTAGCTTGACGTTTTAATGTGTTGAGCTGTCTTTCAACTTCATCTTTTAAATCACAAATACGGTTAAGGTTTTCTGTTGTATTTTGCATGCGAGCTTCGGCTTCCCGTCTCCGTTCCTTATATTTTGATATACCCGCCGCCTCTTCCAGAAAAATGCGTAACTCCTCCGGCTTAGCTTCAATGAGACGAGAGATCATCCCTTGTTCAATAATGGCATAGCTTCGAGGCCCAAGACCGGTACCCAGAAAGATGTCGGTTACATCACGACGACGACAGCGAGTACCGTTAAGAAAATAATGGGATTGCCCTTCTCTATTGACCTGCCGTCTAATAGCAATCTCATTATAGACCGCATACTGCCCACCTAAACTCTGCTCGCTATTATCAAATACAAGCTCTACGGAACATTGCCCTACAGGTTTACGGGTAGAGGAACCATTAAAAATGACATCGGTCATTGAATCACCGCGTAAATGCCTAGCAGAACTCTCCCCCATCACCCATCGAACTGCGTCAATAATATTAGATTTACCACAACCATTAGGCCCCACAATCACCATACGATTACTCAGCAAAGGTAGATAAATGGGATCCACAAAGGATTTAAAGCCTGCAAGCTTAATTTTTTTTAGACGCATAACGTAAATTTAGGCGATAATAAAAAATTGAAAAATCAATTTGAAGTGCGCACGCTAACATAGGGATAACAAGATGCCTAGTCAACCGAGTCGAGAGCTTGAAACCTTTAGTAATCCCTTTCCCAATCGGGATTATACTATTCGAATCAAGATTCCGGAGTTTACTTGTTTATGTCCTAAAACGGGGCAACCCGACTTTGCCACCTTACATCTAGAGTATGTGCCTGATCATAACTGTGTGGAATTAAAAGCGCTCAAGCTTTATATTTGGTCTTATCGAAACCAAGGCGCTTTTCATGAAGCCGTAACTAATCAGATCTTGGACGATTTAATAGCCGTCTGTAACCCTAGATTCATACGCCTAACTGCAGAATTCAGTGTTCGTGGTGGCATCTATACCACAGTCATTGCTGAATACCGCCAGCCTAACTGGAATACCCCTAAAATTGTCCAATTACCTTAAATGGCCGAAGATCTATTTGTTGGGATTGATCTGGGTACCTCCGGGTGCCGAGCGGTTGCCATCACCAAAACTGGCAAGATTGCTGGTTGGGGTAACGCTCCCTTACCTTCCCCCTCTCGTCATGGGGAAGCTATCGAACAAAATCCCAAACACTGGTGGCAGGCGGTCACGCAAGCGCTTAGCAATTTATTTCATATAGCCCCTCCTCATCTAGTTAAATCTCTTGCTATTGATGGTACTTCTGGAACTGTGCTATTAGTAGATACTCAAGGCCATCCCCTCACTCCCGCCTTCCTATATAATGATAGTCGCAGCCATACTGAAGCTCAAATCATTGCCAAATACGGATCACTCACCAATGGCGCTTCTGGTCCTACTTCTGGCTTAGCTAAACTTCTTCATTTACAGACCTATCAAGAAGCTGGCCAAGCGGCTCATTTAGTACATCAAGCAGATTGGATTGCCTCTCGCCTAGGCGCCCCCCTGGGGGTCAGTGATGAAAATAATTGCCTTAAAAGCGGATATGATCCCAACAAGGGAGAATGGCCGCCTTGGCTTGATCAGGTAGGAGTGCAACGGCCACTACTCCCTAAAAAAGTAGTCTCTCCTGGAACCCCTATTGGTACCGTTAACCCAATAGCTAGTGAAATTTTTGGCCTCTCACCTGAAACGCTTATAGTGGCTGGAACCACAGACAGTGTTGCAGCCTTTATCGCCACTAGTGCTGGGAAACCCGGCGATGCAGTGACCTCTTTAGGTTCTACCCTAGTGCTTAAGGTGGCTTCTGATCGCCCTTTATTTAATTCTAAGCTCGGAATCTACAGCCATCGATTAGGCTCTCTCTGGCTTGTTGGAGGCGCTTCTAATAGTGGCGGTGCAGTATTAAGACAGTATTTTACCCAAGCCCAGCTTGACGAAATGACTCCTCACTTAAAACCTGATCAACCCACTGGTCTTAATTATTACCCCTTACCAAGCATAGGAGAACGTTTCCCCATTTCTGATCCTTATTATCTTAGCTACCTTAATCCGCGCCCTAATAATAATCTTGTTTTTTTCCAAGCTATGCTTGAGGGTATTGCCCGTATTGAAGCGCAAGGATACCGGTTACTTCAAACCCTTGGCGCTCCATTCCCTAACTTGATAAGAACCACCGGAGGCGGAGCAAAGAATCTTCCTTGGATTAAAATCCGAGAACAAATCATTAAAACCCAAGTCACTATCGCCACAGAAACTGAAGCCGCTTATGGTAGCGCCTTATTAGCCCGTCAGGCATTATTACCTACAAGATATTGATATAAGACCTAACTACTTGATAATCTTCTATGATTATGATCTTAGTACTTATTTTTATCTACTAAAACACAGATTGGGCAAAATAAACTTACATGAGCAGGCTCAAAATTGTTGTTGGTTTATCCGGAGGAGTTGATTCCTCTGTAGCGGCTTTACGGCTACAGCAGCAGGGCTATCCAGTTAGCGGCCTTTTTATGAAAAACTGGATAGATTTTGCTGATGAATCGGAATGTACGGCCATCCAAGATAGCCAAGATGCCCAAGCTATTACCCATTTACTTGGGATTCCTTTTTATGAAGCGAATTTTTCAACCGAATATTGGAATCAAGTATTTGAGCATTTTCTGGATGAATATCGTAGAGGACATACCCCCAATCCAGATATTCTGTGTAACCGGGAAATTAAATTTAAGGTGTTCCTTAATTACGCCCTAGCACTTGGATATGACCTCATTGCCACTGGACACTACGCCCGAATTGAGCATTCAAAAGAACGTTACCATCTCCTTAAAGGACAAGATAAGAATAAAGATCAAAGTTATTTCTTGTACACATTGAATCAAAAACAACTTTCCCATACCTTATTTCCACTTGGAGATCTGAAAAAACCTGAAGTTCGCCATATTGCAGCTACAGCACAATTTCCCAATTATAATAAAAAAGATAGTACTGGTATTTGCTTTATCGGTGAGCGCCGCTTTAAAGAGTTTCTCAGCCGCTATCTCCCCGCACAGCCTGGGGATATTCTCACTCCAGAAGGAGAATTTATCGGAAAACACGATGGGCTTATGTATTACACTTTAGGACAGCGACAAGGGTTAGGAATTGGTGGTCGTAAAAACAGTAGCGGCAATCCTTGGTTCGTAGTTGGCAAAAATTTAATGCAAAACGCCTTATATGTAGCCGAAGATAACCCCCATTACTGGCTAAGAAGCCAAACTCTTCAGGCAAATCAGCTACACTGGATCGCTGGAAAATCACCTGCTTTTCCTTATCGTTGCGCCGCTAAAATTCGCTATCGCCAAGCCGATCAAGCTTGCACGCTTACCGAAATCACTCATGACAGCATACAAGTGACTTTTGACTTAACTCAATACGCAGCTACTCCAGGGCAAGCCATTGTTTTCTACCAAAACGATGAATGCCTAGGTGGGGGCACTATCATAACCACGAATGCACTAGGATTATTACTATGAAAAACATTTGGCAAAATAGAGCATTAGCTCTAGCTGGTATACTTCAAGCATTACACTCAGTTCAGCAGATTGCCCGTTATGGCAACGCTCCGACGGATGCAATTACTGCAAGTTTAGCCAGCATTTTTAAACTCAACCCAGAAAGTGCAGAAGATGTCTATGGGGGTATAGGTAAACTCTCTACTGGCCTGCAGATCCTAAATCAACAGCTTAATAAAAAGCGCTACCGGGCTGATCCTGAACTGCTACGTTATCTGATTAATATCATGTATCTAGAGCAAAAACTCAGAAATCACCCTAAACTATTAGGGGAGATCACGTATAAAATTCAGCTACTTGAACAACAAACTGAAGATATCCGCTCTATTCAGCCTGATACAATTGCTCAACTTGCAGATATATACTTAAACACCATCAGCACCATGACTCCAAGAATTCAAATCAGGGGAGAAGAAACTCATCTGAAGCAACCAGAAAATATTGAACGCGTGCGAGCGTTATTGTTAGCCAGTATCCGATCAGCCGTACTTTGGCGACAAACGGGAGGCAGCCGGCTTCACCTATTACTTTATAGCCGTCAACTCTCACAAGAGACACAGATACTTATTCAGTACCTCTCTGAAGGAAATGAGGGCTCAGCATAAAATAAATTCAGCCTTTAACTCTAGATCTCACAGGTAGCCATTGGTGAAATATGCCAGTACTGCCAATGAAAGTGTATTCATAAGAGCATGAGCAAAAATCCCTGGCCATAGCGTACCCCAATAGCTGGTAAAGAGGGCAAGCACAATACCAAAAAGGGTAGTTTGTACTACCCCTATCCATCCTTGGTATAGGTGACCTAAACCAAACAGAAATGACGATAATAGTATGGATTTCCATCTACTGCCTAAGGCTATTTGGCATCGATTCAACAGAAAGCCTCGCGCCATTATTTCCTCATAAACTCCGACAAAGAACATCATTGCTGCAATTCCAATAAACGATATCTCATCACTAAATTGATCAGCAATAAATTGAAGCTGATTAAGATGCTGTTTAAGTAATTGTGGATCTATAGCAGATACTCCTGTAGTGAGTACTATATTAGCCCCTATACAGCTAAAAAATACAAGCAATATCCGACCAAAATCCTTTAAAAAAAAGACTCCTAACCCTAAATGTCGCCAGCTTTGCCCGCGTATAACGAGTAAAAATCGCAGTCCAAGAAGAATAATAACCCCCTGTAATACCAATAAAAAAGAGAATCGATTCTCAATGATAGCTCTACTTACCAATCTAACTGCAATTGTACTAATGCCTACCAAAAGTAGAGCAAGCGCGATATCAATCCAAGCTTGTTGCCGACTTATCATGTATCAAAACCCATATCAATAATAGTTATATAAAAAAACATCATGGCTAATAAATATCAGGAACTGTTAATATAAAAAATTTAACCTCAGAGGGTATTTATAGAAATGACACCCGCACTAGAGCTGATCAAGCTTAGCAAATCCTATTGGGAGGGAGGGAAAAAACATCGGGTACTTTACGATCTTACAGCCACTATACAGCAAGGCGAATGTGTTGTATTACTTGGGCGTAGCGGCTCAGGTAAATCTACCTTACTTAATCTAATAGCGGGTATTGACTTTCCGGATAGCGGTAAAATTAACATTAACGGGATAGAGATCACCCAACTCTCAGAGGAGACTCGAACTTTACTCCGTCGCCGTTATATCGGCTTTATCTTTCAATCCTTTAACCTTATCCCAACCTTGACGGTAGAAGAGAACCTATTACTACCATTGGAACTTAACGGTCAGAATAACTCAGTGAATCGAGAATATGTCCGAAACTTACTTCAGGAAGTGGGTTTATTAGCGCGATCCCATAGTGCCCCAGGCGGAGAACAGCAACGAGTGGCCATTGCGCGAGCCTTAGTCCATGCTCCATCACTCATATTGGCTGATGAGCCTACGGGAAACCTAGATCTGGAAACTGGTCGCCGAGTTTTAACCCTACTAGATCGTCTTACTAAACAGGCTGGAAAAACTCTCATCATGGTTACCCATAGTCTAGAAGTTGTTGGACAAGCTGATCGAATTCTTCGCGTAGAATCTGGTGGATTAGTCGCTGAGGAATCCCGATAAATGATTCCAATCCTATGGCGGGCTAATTGGAGAGGTTTAAAACAACACCCCTGGCAAGTTGCCTTGACCCTCTTAGGTATTGCTTTGGGCGTTGCTATAGTCATTGCCATTGATCTGGCCAATACAAGTGCTTATCGATCTTTTAACCTTGCTGCCAAAACTTTAGCAGGTCGAACAACTCACGAAATTATTAGCGGTCCTAATGGTTTACCTGAAGCATTCTATACTCAACTACGCTTAGATTACCCTTTATACCCTTCTGCCCCAATTATAGAAGGCCAAGTTTATCTGCCCCATGATAAGGGCAAACAATTACGATTATTAGGTATTGATCCCTTTGCTGAAAGCCCATTTCGTGACTACTTCAGCAACATAGATACAGAATCAACTATAAATATAGCTGCCCTATTAACCCAGCCTAACACCGTTATCATCGAGTATAGAACCGCGCAGCAGCTTGGACTTAAATTAAATGATCAGATTGCCGTCTATATAGGATCTCATATTACCCAATTAACTATCATAGGTATTTTTCAAGGAAATGAGCTAGCGCAACACGGTCTAGCTAATCTATTGATTGCTGATATTGCTACTGCTCAAGAAGTACTAGATCAAGTAGGCAGAATAAGCCGGATTGATCTGATCTTACCTACAGGTAAGGCAGGTACTGCCCTACAAAATCAACTGCAAAAAGAATTACCCCCTGAAGCAACCCTCATTCCAGCCGGTACTCGTAGTCAAGCAATCACTGAGATGACCCACGCCTTTCAGCTTAATCTGACCGCCTTAAGTTTATTAGCGTTATTAGTAGGCAGCTTTATTGTTTTTAATACCGTGGCCTTTCTATGGCTACAACGTCGCCGCCTCATGGGTTTGTTACGGGTACTAGGCGTTACACAAAAGCAAATATTTTTACTACTAGTCACAGAAGCGGTAGCCCTTGGAGTACTAGGCTCGATAGGCGGCGTGTTCCTTGGAATTATGCTTGGACAAGGATTTATTGGATTAGTGAGTCAAACTTTTAACGATCTTTATTTCTCAGCCCAAATCCAAGCTTTATTTATCTCCCCAGGCTCTTTAGTAAAAGGTATCCTACTAGGCTTAGGCGCTACATTAGTGGCTACTATAGTCCCAGCACTGGAACTTACTTATGTATCTCCAAGTGTTAATTTGCGGCGATCTCCGCTGGAGACCCAAGCGCGTTACTGGTTGAAATGGGCTACTTTCATCGGCGGAAGCTTATTAATTACTGGGTTTCTAATCTTACTCATAGCAAATAAAAGCATTATCTTAGGTTTTGTGGGCTTAACTGGCCTTCAGATAGGGGGAGCTTTACTGGCACCGGTTCTAGGCACCTTTTTCCTTATCCTTATCCAACCCTCCCTACGTTATTGCTTTGGGATTTTAGGCCAATTGGCGGTTCGGGGTATCATCGCTAGCCTGAGTCGCACCGGTATAGCTATGGCGGCATTAACCTTAGCAATTGCAGCAACTGTAGGTATTGGTATCATGATAAACAGTTTTCGGCTCTCCGTAAGCCAATGGCTATCAATGACCTTACAAGCCGATCTTTACGTCTCTGTCCCCGGTGCCCACACCGGCCCGGCTCATAGCTCTCTGGATTTAAGTTTAATTGAGACTATCACTTCCATGCCCGAAGTAGCCGCTATTAGTACTACCCACTGGATACGGCTTGAGGATAAAAAAGGCTTTATCGATATGGTTATTTTCCAGCCAGCCCTACAAAGCCTTGCTAGCTTTCGGTTTATCGCTGGCGATCCGAAACAGGTATGGCAAGCCTTCATCCATGATGAGGCAGTACTTATCTCTGAGCCTTACGCCTATCACCATCATCTATCCCCAGGCTCAAACCTAACGCTGCGTACCGATCATGGAGATCATACTTTTACTGTAGCCGGAGTTTATCAAAGCTATGGATCAGATCGAGGAGTGGTCACTATTCATCGCCATACTTATGCCCATTATTGGCTTGATACTAAGATCTCGGGTATAGGTATTTACGCTCGATCCGATGCAGATATTGAGCTAATCCGCCAAACTTTATGGCAAAAAATACAGCCCGATCACCCCATCCAAATTAACACTAATCGAGCTATTCGGGAACTATCGCTACAAATTTTTGATCGCACCTTCGCAATTACTGAAGTAGTGCGTACATTAGCAGGATTAGTGGCTTTTATCGGCATCTTTAGTGCTTTGATGGCGCTTCAGCTAGAACGGAGCCAAGAGTTTGGAATATTACGTGCTATTGGGCTAACCCCTCGGCAGCTATGGTATCTGATGGTAGGGCAAACTGGATTGATGGGATTAGTCTGCGGTCTGCTCTCTCTCCCCTTAGGGCTAGCTTCCGCCGCAGGTTTAATTTATGTCATCAACTATCGCTCCTTTGGCTGGAGCATGGCACTTTCCATCTCTTCGCTAGATCTACTCCAAGGAATTGCTCTTGCTTTAATTGCAGCGATACTAGCGGGTCTTTATCCTGCTTGGGGTATGGCGCAAACTGCTCCAGCTACCGGATTAAGGAGTGAATAACTTACAAAACTTAGGCTATCCCTTGATACGAAATGGATAAATTTTTGGCGAAAATAAACGCCCTTCCTTATGATCACGGATAATAGTTTGCTCAATAATACTTACCGGCAAAGGCTGGCTTAAATAAAAGCCCTGAATCAAGTCGCATCGATGGTCTTTAAGAAAAACTTTCTGCTCATAAGTTTCTACCCCTTCAGCAACTACTTTTAATCCTAAACTATGAGCCAGCGCAATAATACCCGTAATGACCGTAGCATCCCCTGGATTATTAATAATATCCTGCACAAAACAGCGATCAATTTTTAACGTGTGGATAGGCAGATTTTTCAAATAATTTAATGATGAATACCCTGTACCAAAATCATCAATCGCTAGATTAACCCCTTTCTCTCTTAGCTTTTGTAGCTTGGGGATAACCTTTTCTGCAGATTTCATCGCCAAGCTCTCCGTAATTTCAAGCTCTAACCACTCGGGAGGTAAGCCAGTTTTCTCTAATACGGCGAGAATTTTATCCACAAAACCTCTTTCCTCTAGCTCTCGACCTGATACGTTGACCGAGATATAAAAAGGATCTATTCCTCCTTGTAACCAAGCCTGCATCTGACTACAAGCCTCATGTAGTACCCACTCACTGATAGGAAGAATAAGCCCTGTCTCTTCTGCCTGGGGAATAAATTCTGAAGGTAAAATAAGACCGCGCTCTGGGTGCTGCCACCGTATCAACACCTCCATACCCGCCAGTTTTTCAGTGTAAAGATCCACTTGAGGTTGATAGTAAAGAAGGAACTCACCCCGATCAAAACCTTTACGTAGATCAGCTTCCAACGCCAGTTGATTAGCCGCTGCCATACCCATACCTTTTTCATAGAACTGGTAATCACTACCCCGTTCCTTAGCTCTAAACATGGCCGTATCTGCATGTTTAATCAATGTACTTACGTCCTCACCATCCCCCGGGTATAACGAGATTCCAATACTGACACCAATATATATTTCCTGTCCCATAAATGAGAAAGGTTTAGAAAGCACATTACAAATCTTAGTAGCTATATTTGCTATAATCTCACGGGAGCGAATACCTTCCAAAATAATGGTAAATTCATCCCCTCCCAGCCGAGCAACTTTATCTCCCGATCGAAGACAATGAACAATACGATCAGCAGCGGCTTTAAGTAGCAAATCCCCTATATCATGACCTAAAGTATCATTCACTAATTTAAAACGATCCAGATCGAGAAACAGGACGGCTGATAGCTCATCTTCGGAGAGAGGATTAGCCATTAATTCCTCAAGATATTTTTTAAATAGCGTCCGATTTGCCAAACCCGTAAGCGGATCATAATAGGCAAGCTGATAAATATTCTTCTCAGCGTGACTAGCGTCTAGTAAACGGGCAACTCGCTGCCGCAGTACAGCAAAATTTACCGGTTTGGAGATATAATCAGTAGCACCTACAGCAAACGCACGCTCAATTGAATGTTCATCATCCAATGCGGTAATAATCAACACTGGCGTGTGCTGGCCACTTGGCAAATTCCGTATTTGAGCACAAGCCTCAAAGCCATCCAAAATAGGCATCATAGCATCCATCAAAACCAAATCTGGCATTTGCCGCTCACAAACGGCTAGCGCCTGATCACCATTTACGCCCTCTTCAATCTGATAATTACCTGCTTCTAAGACGTTACGCAGTGCCATACGCATAGCCCGATCATCATCTACAATTAAAATTCTCGAGCGTCTCTTTTCCATAGGAATACAGGATGATCCTTTATCCCACCGTTTTTCCTGCTGTAGCGCCTCTTTAACCAAAGCATATTCTGCAGTTAATGCAGTCAACAAATCATTAGCGCCCTCAACAGAGTAAGCACACCCTAAATCCTCCAACTCCTTAGCAATAAAAGCAAATCGAGTAGCTCCAAAATTTTTCGCGCTTCCTTTAATACTATGGGCTATTTCTCGTAATTCTTTAGTATCGCCCTCTGCAATTGCTTTTGGCAGTAAATCGAGATAGGTCGGTGTATCCTCAAGAAAGATTTCAATCATTTTAAAGAAGGCGCTACCCACATTAGCTTGAAGCCTCTTCAGTATTTCTCTATCTACTGGCGTATTATGGTTTTCTAATTTTTCTATCTCTTTCTGCATCTTTATAGGTATTTCAGCTTCTAATTTAGCCTCTAGCGGATTTGAGGAGTCCAGCCAATGTTGTAACTTACCCTGCAACAAAGCTAATCGTAGCGGTTTAGGTAAATAATCATCCATACCGGCAGCGAGGCATTTATCTACCTCTCCTTCACTCGCATTAGCCGTCATGGCGATAATAGGTATTTCTCTTTTTTCAACCACTTCCAAGGCTCGGATCCGGCGAGTTGCTTCATAACCATCCATCTGTGGCATGTGACAGTCCATTAATATCAAATCATAGTGTTTATGTGTTATCGCCGCTAACGCTTCTATTCCATTAGCTGCTATCTCAATCTGGCAACCAAGTCGCTCTAACATTCCAGTAACGACTTGCTGATTAACTGCATTATCTTCTACAGCTAAAATCTGATAGCCTAAAAACCGATTTAATTGTTCAGCCTGATCATCCAGCGTAGCCTTTATTTCTAGTCTCTCATCTTGACTCATCGTTGTCATGATACTGTCATATAGGATAGATTGACGCACGGGTTTACTAATACGATAGATCCTGCCATGTTCAGATTCAGGTTCGCGCTGATAACCCATCACTATAATTTTTACCTGTATTACCGGATCTTTAATAATCTTATCGACCAGCCCATTCCCCTCCATGCCCGGTAAATGCTCGTCTATCAGGACAAAATCATAAGGGGTTACAGCAGTATGTAACATCTGTATAGCTTCTGCTCCGCTCTCAGCGCTGCTATAATCCATATTCCAAGCACTAAAAGTCTGTGCTAAAAAACGACGATTAATGCTACTATCATCCGCAATCAATACACGTAATCCTTCTATACCCGCTTTGTTAATAGTGTTATCCTGATTTTGCTGGGCTACTGATTCTGCTAGCGGCACCGTAAACCAGAATATACTGCCTTTACCACTCTCGCTATTTACCCCAATCTCTCCCCCCATTAACTCAACCAACTGGCGACAGATGGCCAAACCTAAACCAGTGCCTCCATATTTACGGGTAGTGGAATTATCCGCCTGAGAAAATGCTTCAAAAATACGCTGTTGCGCCTCTACTGGAATCCCAATACCCGTATCTGTGACTTCAAAGCGGAGTACTACTTTATCAGCTAATCTCTCATCAGCTTGAATTTCTATAGAGATTTCCCCTTGCTCTGTAAATTTAAGCGCATTGCCGGCTAAATTTATCAGGATTTGCCGAATCCTAGCTGCATCACCTTGTAAAAACTCAGGCGTATTTTTAGCCACTACATAGCCTAAATCCAAGTTTCTCCGGCGTGCTTGACCTGCCAATAAACCTATGATATCGTCCAAAACCTCCCGTAAATTAAAATCAGTGGGATCAAGTCTGAGTTTTCCCGATCCAATACGGGAAAAATCCAAAATATTACTGATAAGTTCTAGTAAAATTTCCCCTGAGCTACACGCTGCTTTTACATACTCCCGCTGCTTAACTGTTAATTCCATATTACGTAGTAGCTCTAACATGCCTATCATTCCATTAAGCGGAGTACGAATCTCATGGCTTACATTCGCTGCAAATTCCCCTTGAATACGGGCAGACTCTAGAGCTGCATCACAAGCTCTTTTCAGCTCTTGCTCCCGGGTTTCCAACATTAACATCATGGTATTAAAAGCGATCCCCATATCCCGAATATCTTTAGGACCGCCAATTTCAGCCCGCACTTTCCTGCCGCTAAGCTCTGCCTGCTGCATTTTTTTTGCCAAATTTCTGAGTGGCGTTGTCATGCGCGCAGTAATAATGAGTAAAAGCAAGAGCAATACTCCAGCTAAGGTACCAGAGATCAATAGGTTTCCCTTCCAAATACCTTCTCTTAACGTTTTTAACGTATCTTTACTCATGGCTACTTGCACAAAACCAATAAGTTCAGATTTAGGAGGCTCTACTACAAACGGTGAATCCTCCAACTCAGCGCCATCTCGGTGAGTATAAGCAGGGGCAATAAAATACCAAGAGTCCTTAGTTTCTCGCACTAATGCGAGGGATTCTGGCTGTTGTCGTAAAAACGCCTCGGGCAAAAGGATATTTTTACCTTTTGAAAACAGCACCTGATAGGCTTGATCATAAATGACCACTCCTTTAATATCAGGAAAATTTAAAGCGGCTTGGGCAATATCCTGCGCATTATCTGCGCTTTGATAGAGTAAAGTGAGAGTACTTTGGGCAGCAAAGTTTGCGGTAATATTTCGTCCTTGATCAAGCAACATTTTACGAGCCGTACTGCTCGATAGGGTGGAAATGGCAAGCGAGGAGATTAATGCTAAGGAGATAATTCCAATAGTAAACGTAAGCACTAATTGCTGCCGAAATCCTACTGGGCGATAAAAAATCTGTAACCACCTTTTCACTATACGCTCCTACTTAGGCGGAAAAATTAAATTAATCTTCCGTCTCATCGAACTTGTCAATTTAAGCCCTAAATGATCAGCGGTACGTATATTAACCGCCATTAAAAGATCATGTAACGGGAGAATACCCAGATTTTTATCATTATGAATTTTATTTAAGGTAAGCTCAGCAAGGCTACGACCCATACTTTTATTATCCGGGTAAAGCGCAAACAAAACCCCATTTTTTATATAAGCAAGATTACTGGAAAATATCAGTAGGTTTCGATCCCAAGCCTCCTTTAAAGTGGGAGGTAGAACCGTTTTCTCATCAAAGGAGGGATCTTGGGGTATCCAAATTGAATCTACTCCACTTTCCATTCTACTTAAGATATCCCGATACAAAATAGCCGCCTCACGCACATCTTGGGTTGGAAATTCATTAAGCTCAAAATCATAAATTTTAGCGCTGATCCGAGCCCTATCGATAAGCCAACGACTATATTCTTGGTTATAAATTACCGTAATTCTCCTAGTTTGGGGAGCGATCTCCTTAAGGGTTTGAAAAAGCGCTTCTGGATCCGGTGTCAATGAAATACCGGTAAGATTATTCTCATCTGGAGCAGTTAATACTGATCCTACAACTATCTCAAATTCAGCCTCTAATTTCTTTGCTAATAATAATCCACGGCTTCCAAGAAAAATAGCCGCCTTAATCTGCTCTTTTTTAAGCCAAATACTGATTTTTTGGCTATTATCGTTCTCCTCCAGCGCATATTTTTTGACCGATTCCCCTAATCTCTCTTCAATACCGTTCATGATAGTACGAAAAATACTTCGATAAGGCTCTCGAATATCCGGATAGAGCACTGCTACAGTTAATGGAGATGATATGGCGTCCTCCCCTATGCCTAGTCCAATTAAAGTGAGCCATAAAAGAAAATAGACAATTGCGCCCCTTGTAATTTTAATACACAATTGAGTAGCTCTTATTAAGACCTATAAAGCGCGCTAGTTTCTAAAAATAATCTTGTATTTTTAGTTTGACACTTTTAGCGGGTTTAATAAGAGATCCATAGAAATAACTAGGAACCCTCTATTAATTTCCTAATTTAACGATTAATTTTTTATACGCTGAATCAATTATCCTGTTTTCTGTAATTTGTAGCATATTTAAAAGTGCAGTCTAATCTCCCCATAAAAATTTCTTCCCAGTAGGGGCAAATCATTGGGAACCAACACATTTGAACCACTCAATAGACTAGGCTCCCGAGCATTGTCATTAAATAGATTCCGTACGGAAAAGGCCGCTTCCCAACGATTTCCAGCCATCATCCGGCGTAGAGTAAAATCAAAAATAGTGTAACCGCCTAACGATGGGCGAGGATCGCCAGCTGCACGGGGTCGAAATCCAACCCAATTAACCTGTGGGTTGAAATGCCAATTAGGTAAAAATTCCCAGTTTAGACGGGCATAGATATGATTTTGGGGGGCATTAGCTGCCAACCCACCAGTTTGATCGTTGGTGGAATATTGAAAAGAGTAATTCCCCAGTAATCGAAGATTCGACCTAATTTTCCACTCCGCCCCCAGCTCAAACCCCGATCCGGTTTGCCCACCCACATTTCGAGCAATATTGATAATTGAATTCAGATTACTAGAATCTGGAACAAATTGAATCATACTATTCCAGATATAATGAAATAAACTGAGATCCACACTCAGCTTCTCCACAGGCCGATAATTAAAAGCCAACTCCACGGTATTAACTGTCTCTGGCTGAAGATGGGGATTACCCAAAATCGCTGGATTATTAATACCATATAGCTCAGCAAAGGAAGGGGCACGAAAGGCGCGGCCATAGAGCAGCTTAGTCGTCAGATTATACCGAGTGAGCCAAACTAAAGCTACTCGAGGGTTGAGGGTGGAGCCAAAATCTGAAAACTCATCATAGCGTAATCCTGCCGTAAACTCCCAGTCTCGGGCAAGATTCCAAGTATCTTGCAAAAAAGCATAATAATTAATACGGAATTTCCCTGAGGGCATAAAAACTTGGCCAGGATTATTGCTTACATTAGTTAGTCCAGTAGGAAGAGGCTGAGGTAATCCAGTTATCCCATTAATGCTATAATTTTTGGTTTCTTGAGCATTAAGTTCGGCATAGCGAACTCCCGTACCCCCATGAATCCGGTGGCTATCAAATCCTGTATAAGCCCCTTCCACACCTAAGCGAACATGATTTTCAAAGGTCTCGGGGCCATCAAACACTCCTGCGGGAAAAGTATTATTAAATGCTCCTGGGGGATAAACTTGAGCCAATTGATCAGCCAGTACGTCAGTCCTAAAATAGCTTAACTGAGCAGTCATATCCCAGTTTTTACTAAATTCCGGATTATGATAGGTGAGATCCGCATTGACCTGATTATTACCAAACTGACCTACGGGATCCAAGGCTTGGGCTAAACCTACTCCGTCCCCAGCATTTTGTAACCGCTGCAGACCGGCGCGAAAGCGCCAGTATTGTCGAGAGATATCCAAGCGGACATCAATATTTTGTCGCTGTAAATTTACTGGACCCGGGGCCAGAGAGGCATGAGTACCAAAGGCTTGGTCAAAAAGCGTTTGGGCATCCGCATTAATGATTTGCCCCGAACCCCCAGTATTATGGTACTGCGCCATAAACGCAACATCAAAGCCTCCCCAAGTGCCTCCATGAAGGGCCCAGCCATCCCAAGTATTAAAACTCCCAGCACGACCCCCAAGTTCAGTGCCGTCAATATCCTCTTTAGTTTTTGTAATTACATTAATCACCCCAGCAAAAGCATTGGCACCATAAAGGGCTGAACCTGGCCCTCGAATCACCTCAATTCGAGCGATGGACTGCACCGGCATCCCGGGCCATGCTTGACCTCGATTGCCTAAATAAACGCTGGTAATCGGAATACCATTAACCAACATCAACACTTGAGGATTATATTGAGAATACATTCCTCGGAAAGTATAAATCGGATCGTAACCTAAAGCATTGACTGATACTTGGAGTCCAGGCACTGTTTCCAGTACCTGATCCAGCTCAGTCGCCCCCATTTCTTTAATTTCTCTTGCCGTAATCACCGTAGCAGCTGACGGGGCTTGGGATATGGGTTTTTTACTGCCCGTAGCCAGACTAATCATCTCCTCATCCCCATAGATGCCTAAAAGCGCTTCTTCTTCTTTTCCCAAACTTTGTGCCATTACATTCCCTATAGATGCCACCCATAAACACAATATAACGCGAGCAATTGACCCCATGTAAAAAAATAGAATGATAAACTCTGACCTTACTTTAGCTACCAAACGCGGTGAAGTTTACCTTCATATTGAATACGATGACAGGACAGTGGAAAAAAAGTACCTACTGTTTTCTCTGAAGCTTCGAGATAACAAGGAAACATTCCAGCGGAAAAATTTAAAACGGCAAAAAGACGATATTCTTGGGTAGATATGCCTTGATCGGCGTGTAATGCTGCAGAAAGCGCCGCAATACTCATATCCAAACGCCAGCGCCCTTGGGATAAAATTTTTTGAATATCAAAAGCTAACTTAACGTACGGGCCACTGGCAAACCCTAATTCTGAGGCCAACGCCATAGCCGGTTCTATCCGCTCGTCTTTGCGCGGACCAGGACGGCCATAGCCAGGGATCACTCTATATTGTTTCAGCTCTAGCCGAATGAATTCTTCAAGATTAACCCCTGTTTCTAGCTTTTCCTGAGCCCTAAATAAAAAATCAATCGCTTGGACAATGGGTCGATGACCATAAATAGTGGCCTCTGAAACCGCAGTAGCTGCACTAATTGCCAGTGTAGCTGTACTTCTAGTAGTCCCTGCCAAAGCTGCAATACGATTATTCCATATTCTTGGCTCAGGATAACTAGTGCACAAAGTCCAAATACCTTCAAACAGGCGCATTTGCTTTTCATTAAAAATCCGACCGGTCATACCATAAAAAAGCAGCGCCATCCAGGAGAGATCTTTAAGTTCATGAAACAGATCTTTACCTCGAAAGACAACGCGTCCTTCTTCTGGAAACCACGCTCCCATACGGGAGATCCAACGATGTTCGCTTTCTATCAGAGATTTATAACCCTTCATAGCATGCTTCCTTAAATTGGTAGAAGGTAAAATAGCCTAATTTGTTACCGCAGAAGCGTTTTCTAATTCTAAGCCAGCAGCAAAAAACGGATAGCGCCGCCAACCGTATTTTTCCTGCTCTAAGGCATGGACTGCAGCGCCTGGGAGTCGGAGCAAAAGATAGAGCATTTCCCCCTGGGGAATACTAAAACCCAGATCAATCATGGCAGCCGCTATTACACCAGTCATCGCTAAAGGGCAATCAGCAGCGTTCTCAAGTTGTAATTGATTAGTTTGCAGCCAAGCAAGGGCGCCTGATGAGCTGAATTTCACCAGAAAAGTAAGGGTTTGCTGCACCGGCGTGGCGCAGCTTACCCCATGAAGATCAAAGCCTGGCGGATGTTCTATCGGCAACCACACATCAGCCCGCTCTTCCTGGGGCAAATGCTTTAATCGTTCCTGCCAAGCCACTAAGGATGTTCCACATTCCTGCCAATAGGCCATAGCAATCCCGACTTCCCGAGAGCCACTATACTGTCCTGCCCCCACTCCAAGGGCAGCTATTAAAGCAGAGGCATACGTAGATCCGCCTACCCCCGCGCACATGGCAGCGCGGACACTGTAATCTCTAGGACCTGGATTAGCAATCGCGATGGCTAATCCCTCTAATAATTTTGCCTCCTCAGCGGTGGGTCGATCCTGTTTAAAAAGCAGATATAAATACTCAATCCAGCTCACTTTATCTAACAGATCACCATAAACATCATAGCCACAACAATAGCAGCCTGCAGCTGCAAAAGGATTATTTTTCTCTGGAATCTCCTCCCAAATCTGACTGTGAATAACCTCTTGTTTATGACTAACCTTTTCCTTAATCTGGCTATGATTAATTTCTTGATTCTCACTCATCATTCTCTCCTTTTCCCAATACGCCTATCCGCACCTTTATAGGGGGTATTTCCTCCGGATCAATCCGTACATCTAGAATAGTAGGTCCTTGTCGTTGGCAAATAGCCTCAATATCAAGCGCCAGAAAATCTTGAGGAGAACGGATAATGTAGCCTGGGATCCCTAGTGCCTTAGCGTAGTCGCTATAATTTATCTCAGGTAGCTCAAAGCCAATTGACTCAGCCTGGGCTAATCGCTGACCATGCTTGATCATACCCAGCGCGGAATCATTTAAAATAACAAAAATTACTGGTAATTTTTCTTGGATTGCTACCGTGATCTCTTGACCACTCATCAGAAAACTACCATCCCCAGTGATACACACTACTGGATGGCCAGAGGCACCTAAAGCAGTACCCACTGCAGCGCCGATAGCCCACCCCATAGAGGCAAATTCTAAACAACTCCGAAATATCCCATTACGCCCACTACGCCGACCCGAGATACGCCGATCTAAAGGCTGTAGATAATGAACTGCCCAAGCCATACTATTGCCAATATCAGCTAAAAAGTAAGTATTGACTGGAAACAGATCAGTCAAGGATTTCATTAGCCGCTGAGGTTTAATCGGGGTAGAATCACTGTTATATTTTTCCTCTTCATCCAACTGGAAACGCCGCTCCAGCAAATACCGAGACGAGGGGGGTATAACAGCAGAACCTTGTAGGTTCTCCTGAGTACGTACATACGCCAGTAAATGCTCAAAAACGGTCTTAATGTTCCCTCGTACATGGAGCTGCGCCATCGGGGATCCGGTTAAGTTTCCTTCTGTCGCCTCAATATGAACGAGCCGGTGATTAAGCAATGACTTTGTATCCCAGCCGTTACTGGCCCATTCCCCAAGGCCGGTACCTGTTACAATTACTAGATCTACTTCTGGATCAAGAAGTGTCTCTTTAGCACTACAGTGTCCAGCAAAACCAATGACCCCTCGAAACAGCGGATGATAGGAACTCACTAATCCTTTACCCTGAGGGGTGGTCACTACCTCCGCTTGCATTAAAAGTGCAAGATCTAGCAGCGTATTAATCGCTTCACCACACTCTTCTCCAGCCACAAAGACCACTTTTCGCGCCTGCCCGAGTAGTCGACATAATTTTTTTATCGCCTCATCATCTACTAGAGAAGAGCGAGTTAAAAGATTAGCTAAGTTAAAGGAAGGTGCTTGAACATTAACCGGGCTACGCAAAATATCTATCGGGATACTTAAATGAACAGGGCCATTAGGGCTTTGATAAGCAGTCATAATGGCAGTACTGAGCTTATATTCAAACTGATCTACATGAGAGACTAAGGTGCTATAGCGGGTGCAATGACGAAATAAACTAACCGTATTGACTCCAGTACAAGAAGAATCTTGCATGGCACCTCGCCCAAAATTACTTAATGCAGCCTGGGCAGTAATCACCAACATAGGGATGTGATTCTCATAAGCAGAAGCTACTCCCGTAATCAGATTGGTAGCGCCCGGTCCGGTAGTAGCGCAGCAAACAGCTAATTTTCCTGTCTGACGTGCATAACCATCCGCCATGAAAGCCGCCCCCGTCTCATGGCGAGCGACTACTGATTTTAGGCCTCCACGACGAGCACTACGGGCTAAAGCATTATATAAAGGCTCTATAGCTCCGCCAGGCACCCCAAAAACATAATCTACAGATAATTGAGCCAGATAATCTATTAATAGATCGCCTACTTCCAGTGGTCTTTGAAATTTCCCTTCTTGAGGGATATCAGCAAATTGATTTATTACCGCCATAGCACACCTTAAATTTTTAAGCTTATATTTATGCGTATATAGCGCCCTTTTTCTCTCTATCTTTAGACTTTCATCACAATTTTAATTAAAAGTTCACATTGCTATTCTTTTCCTAAAGAGCATTAATCATATTAAAGATTTACACTGGCTTAACAGTAGTATTGAGCGTTATAATTCCATTATGATGGCAATACAGTTTTAGCTATTTCTATGTACGCTCGGGTATTAATCATCGCTGGTTCAGATTCTGGCGGTGGGGCAGGGATTCAAGCCGATATTAAAACGGTTACTACCCTCGGCGGCTATGCCGCCACAGCCATTACTGCATTAACAGCACAAAATACCCAAGGAATCCTCGCTGTGCTGCCAGTAGATCCTGATTTCATTGCTCAACAGATACGATCGGTACTCACAGATATTGGTGCCGACTGTATTAAAATTGGCATGCTCTACTCGGCAACAACTATTCAAGTAGTGGCTGATATGCTAGAAGACTTAGCCGCAGCAACCCCCTTAATCCTCGATCCAGTTATGAACGCCAAAGATGGCACTTCGCTACTTGAGCCTAAAGCTATTAAGCTTTTAAAACAACGACTACTTCCCAGAGCTTATCTTATTACCCCTAATCTTCCGGAGGCTGAGGTTTTAACCGGTCTTGAAATCAATGATCTTAAAGACATGGAGCAAGCAGCCGTTACTTTATTAGAGCAAGGCGCTACATCAATACTCGTTAAAGGAGGGCACCTTACAGGTAACCATTTATGGGATCTTTTAGTCACTCAAAGTTACACAGAAAGTTTTAAATCTCAACGCATCATTAGCCCTCATACCCATGGAACCGGATGCACCTTAGCCTCCGCTATTGCAACCGGTATCGCCCAAGGTCGCACGCTAATCGATTCAGTGCGTCGCGCCCAAGTTTATGTCCAAGAGGCCATCCGAACCGCTAAAGGTTATGGAACAGGCCAAGGACCTCTCAACCATACTCACACTGTAAATACCTTTGAGATCTAGGTTCATACATAATATATGTTAAATAAGTATTTATTGTACATAACTATAATCTTTCTTTTATAACAAAATCAGGAGAACAGTTAATATGTCTAACAAACCAACCCAAATTACCGATCCCCTTTACGATTACCTGCTTTCAGTTTCCCTACGGGAGCCTGATATCTTACGAGAGCTTCGGCAAGAGACCTCTACCATGCCTAGGGCTAACATGCAGATCTCGCCTGAACAAGGACAATTCATGGCGCTACTCATTGAGTTATTAGGGGCGAAAAGAATTTTAGAAATAGGGGTTTTTACCGGCTATAGCTCCCTTTGGGCCGCCCTTACCTTACCTGCGGAAGGCAAATTAATTGCTTGTGATATTAGTCCGGAATGGACCGCTGTAGCTCAACGCTATTGGCAGCGCGCTGGGGTAGCAAATAAAATTGATTTACGGCTAGGCCCTGCGATTCAAACCCTAGATCAGCTCATAGAAGCTGGAGAGTCAAATAGCTTTGATTTTGCTTTTATTGATGCTGAAAAAACAGAATATGAAGATTATTATCAGCGAACACTAGAGTTAGTACGCCCAGGGGGGCTTATCGCCATAGATAACGTATTACGCGATGGCCGGGTGATTGATCCAAGCTTTACTGACGAAGACACCGGTGCTATTCGTGCTTTTAATTCAGCACGCACTCACGATAAACAAGTTAGCCTAAGTATGGTACCTATTGCGGATGGCCTCACTTTAGCGCGAAAACATTGAAATTAAAGAAGCGCAAAGATACGCAACG
Organism: Candidatus Nitrosoglobus terrae; assembly: GCF_002356115.1. Classification (NCBI taxonomy): domain Bacteria; kingdom Pseudomonadati; phylum Pseudomonadota; class Gammaproteobacteria; order Chromatiales; family Chromatiaceae; genus Candidatus Nitrosoglobus; species Candidatus Nitrosoglobus terrae. The sequence continues at coordinate 987,796 of NZ_AP014836.1, read as the reverse complement.
CTCCCCAGCGGGATTGGATACTTTAGCATCGAGCGCAAGGGTACAATATTGCGACGTTTTTCTGTTATAACGCAGTAAGCCTACTTGGGGTAGGAGCTAAGTCAATTGCGACACGTAAGCAGTCAACTTCGATAGCGCGGCTTCTATTACTCTTAGTGATTAGAGTCGCGCCTTTCTCTCTAAAGTTTCAATAGGGGGAACGGCGTATTAAGTCCATAAATTCAGCCCGTGTTCTAGGATCTTGCCGGAATGTCCCCAGCATAGCACTAGTTACTGTTTGGCTATTTTGTTTTTGCACCCCTCGCATCACCATACAAAAATGGCACGCTTCTAATACAACCCCCACTCCTCGCGCATTTAGTACGGACATCAATCCATTTGCAATCTGGGTCGTTAATCTCTCCTGTACCTGAAGCCGTCGAGCAAAAACATCAATAACGCGGGCAATTTTACTCAGGCCAACAATACGATTCTTAGGCAGATAACCCACGTGGGCACGACCAAAAAAAGGTAACATATGATGCTCACAGAGAGAGTAAAATTCTACATCCTTCACAATCACCATTTCCTCGCACTCATCTTCAAAGAGGGCATCTTTAACGGCTTCCTCTACAGTCATGGTATACCCGCTGGTGAGAAAATCCATAGCTTTAGCTACCCGTTGCGGGGTTCGCCTAAGTCCCTCTCGGGAGGGATCTTCGCCCAATTGAATCAACATTTTCCTAATACTGGCTTCAAGCTCCTCATTATAAGGTTCATCGGATTCCATTTCCAAGCTATCCATATAAGGATCTTTACTTAACGGCTTAGTTAATTTTTTATCCATTTAAACTCTCACTGATTATTACCGCTATCCATTATAGCCGCCACAAACTCAAAACCAACCGATTAAAGCGCCATCAGATTAGCTTAAAGATCGCCAAAGATACCAAGAAGCTACAGAGCAAAAAGGCCGCCATCTTTGCCCAACATCCTCTATCCTGGCATCATCCCCAAATAATAGCCGTATCGCCCGCTGTAAACCTACATCTCCTATAGGTAGCACATCTGGCCTATGTAGACCGAAGATTAAAAACATTTCTGCCGTCCATTGACCAATACCAGGCAGCGCCACCAAGATAGTAATAATCTCCTTATCCGATAGATACTGTAAGGTCTCTAAGTCCAGCTTTCCATCATTAACATGCTGCGCTAACACAGTAATATAGCGAATCTTAGCGGCTGATAGCCCAGCCGATCGTAGCAATTCTGGAGAAGTAGCTAAAAAATCAGCAGGAGTAAAATCTGATACGATAATTTGTACTTGGCACTTTATCCTATCAGCTACCTTAGTGGCTAATTGCTGGCTGATGATAGCGTTTACTAAGGTTTTAAACGGGAAAAATGCACCATTAATCAAAGTACAGGGAGCATATTGACGGATTAAACTCGCCATTACTGGACAGGAATGGCTTAGAAAGCCATCGGCTTCAAGTAAAATAGCTGAGGTTAAACCCTCTATTTTATTCATCCCTATTTTACGCTCGCTAGCACAGCGGTCCTTCACTCTCCGCTAGTTAGGCTTTCTGAAACCTGAGCCAGCTCTTTTGCCAGCGCTACCCGATCTGGAACAGAGGATGGGATCTGGTTAAAATTTTCAATTCGTTGCAGTCGCGGTAACAACCCAATCTTATTTGCCAGTTGAATACTGAGCCCAGGACGAGCATTTAACTCTAAAACTAGAGGACCAAGATCCCGATCTAACACGATATCAACACCAATATATCCTAAGCCCACTAAATCAAAGCAACGAGCGGTGAGTTCAAGAATATTATCCCAGTGAGGTATTTTTAAACTTTTTATTCTCCCTCCAGTGTCTGGATGATACTCAATGACTTGCTCTTTCCATACCCCAGAGTTAGTATGCCCGGTCACCAAATTAATCCCTACACCAATGGCACCTTGGTGTAAATTAGCGCGGCCATCCGAAAGGCGAGTGGGTAACCTTATCATTGCTAATGTGGGGACACCTCGAAAAACAATAGTACGAATATCTGGAACCCCAAGATAGCTCACAGCATCAAATAAGGGATTAAATTTAACCCGATATTCCACAAGTGCCGTATCAGGCAGTCCCCCTAAGCTATACATTCCGCTTAAAATATTAGCGATATGGTGGCCAATTTCCTCCTCGGTCAGGATGATGCCACTGGCTTTACGGTAGCGATCTTGATAACGGCCTGTAATCACTAAAATACCTTCCCCGCCGCTTCCATGAGCGGGTTTAATGACAAAATCCTCATAGGGGCTTAGTAATGTGTTCAGCGCCTTAATTTGATGAATGATCTCTATCACACCATAAAGCTCCGGTACTGCAATTCCCGCTGCTAAGGCTAAGTGCTTAGTTTGTCTTTTATCATCAACGAGAGGGTAATAACGCCGCTGGTTATAAGGTAAGATATAATCAGCATTGCGCTGATTCATCCCTAAAACCCCAAGCCGCCGTAGATGCCACCAAGGAAATATCATCCCTTATCCGCTTTCATCAAAAATTCTTTAAATCGCCAGAGTTCTGTTAATCGATAACCCGTATAGCGCCCTAATAGTAAGGTCATAGCCAATATCATTAATAGTAGCTCAGGGAAAACAAAAACTAGGTGCTCTAGAAGTTTATTAGTAATCAATAGATACCCTAATACAGCCACCATCAAACTCCCAAACCCTTGCTGTAGCGCCTCCGCCGGTCCATGCTCCTCCCAAGCTAGGGACATACGCTCAATAGTCATCGTTAAAATAACCATTGGGAAAAGAGCTACCGATAGTCCTCGTTCTAATCCTATCTTATGAGTCAAAACGCTGATAATTGCCATTAACAAAATAACCATCACCAGTACTGAAGCTAATCGGGGTACCAGCAGTAATTTAAGGTATTCCAAATAAAAACGAAGCATTAACCCAAGGGCTACAATCCCAGTAAACAGAGCAACTCCCCAAAAAAGTTCAGTTTCTCGGAATGCTAACGCTATTAAGATGGGCATAAAAGTCCCAAATGTTTTGACTCCAATTACATTCCGTAACACCACAATTAAAAATGTCCCAATGGGAATCATCAACAGTACACGATAAACATTTTGCATTTGAACCGGAAGGCTAAATAGAGAAAAATCCATAATTAGAGAATTCATCTTCCGTGCTCGCCGCTCTGCTACCAAAACTAAATCCTGAAAACGGCTAGACACAGAGTATCCAATTTTAAGCGATTCTCCACCCTCTAACTTAACTAGTGGTTGACCTCCCGCATACCAGATCAAAGCATTTTCAGGAAAACCTCGCTCCCCGGTTTTCGGATCAAAGGCTATCCACTCTTGTCCATTGTGAACTTCCAGCCAAGGAATCAAAGAGCCATGTTTCACCCTATGTTTTAGCAGTAGGATATAGACTGGGCGAGCAGGGATTCTAGCTCCGGCCAAAATGTAGATCACGCGTTTTACCCAAGCTTCTGGATCTTCAACGCCTTTACGTAGCACTAGCGCATTTTCATCTGGGTTAGAAGAATTTAAGCGGCTCAGAAGTTCTCCGGAAAAAGAGGCAACATCAGCAGATTTACTATGTACTTCATCTAGCAGTGCTAGTATCACCGATCCCATCGGTTCAGGATATTTAGGAATCTCTGGAAATGGCGGCGTAGCTCCCCCTCGAGACTGTATTGGGGCGGTTAGTTCAGGGGCTAATTCCACTCGATAATATAACACCTGATCTCCTTGAGCTCGGCGCACAGCCCACTGAGCTATGCGGTTAGTGCCGTCTTCCTCTACGCTCAATCCATATTTACTGGAGATAAAGTCCTCACCTATCGCAGTAAACCCAGCAGATACTTGGGGTATTTGAAATTGTATTTTTGCTGGACCACCCTTGGATTTAAACTCCAAGCGTGCCTCTACCATCCACACTTTAGTTTTCTCAGCCGGAAATAATGGTAACCCCAGAATCGTTGCTTTGTAATAAGCTAGGCTCAGGCCAATTATAATTAGAGAAAACGCTAAAAGCTTTACATGAAGATTCTTCAAATTTGGTTTTCCAGCAAAAAAGCTAGCTAAAAAATGAGATTAAAAGCTATTTATTTAATATTTCAGTACTTGCGCTGAGCTATTTTAGCAAAAATTAAGGGCTAGTATTTTGTAGTACAAGATAAAAATAAATAACTCTGTAATTATTTTTTCACCTATACGTCAAAGGCGTTAAGAATTATCTTTAGAACCCCGAAAAAAAACTTAATTACGGTAAATCTACTTATCAATGTTAAAAATAACCTTAACTAAGGTACGTTTGCAATCGTTCAATCCCTTCCTGTAATCGCTCCATTGATGTTGTATAGGCAAAACGTATATATCGATGGGGATCATTGCAACCAAAATCCAACCCTGGAGTTACCGCTACTCCCACGTTCTCTAATAAATTCTGAGAGAAAGCCATACTATTTACCGAAAATTTAGAGCAATCCGCATAGATATAAAATGCGCCTTGAGGGATAGCAGGCACATAAAAACCAAGCACCTGTAACTTAGATAAAAGAAAATCTCGTCGCTGCTGAAATGCCATCCGGCGTTCCTCTAAAATTTGAATAGTTTCTGGCCTAAAGGCAGCAAGGGCAGCGTACTGAGCTGGGGTAGAAGCGGCTAAAAATAGATTTTGAGCCAATTTATCGGCAACTTGAATAAAATTATCAGGCACCACCAGCCAGCCTAATCGCCATCCAGTCATACCAAAATACTTGGAAAAGCTATTAATAACAAATACTTGATCTGAGAGTGTTAGGGCAGTGATACTCTCACTCTCATAAACTAGCCCCCCATAAGTCTCATCAACAACAAGCGCTCCCCCTCGAGATTCAACGCTATTAATTAAAGCATCCAGGGTAGCTTGACAAAGGATAGCCCCCGTTGGGTTAGCAGGTGAGGCCACTAATACCGCTTTAGTGATTGAACTCCAATAGGATTCAATATGATCTGCAGTAAACTGATAAGCATTTTTAGCCGTCATTGGAATCCCAACCGGATTTCCCTCTAAAATACGGGCAAGGTAGCGATTGCACGGGTAACCTGGATCTGCCATAAGAATAGTATCCCTAGGGTTAAGCAAAGCTGCCATAGCAAGCAGCGAAGCCCCAGAGGCACCTGGCGTAACTATAATACGATCTGGTGAGATCTGAATCCCTGCACTCATACTATACCAATTTGCGATGGCTTCACGTAACGCTGGCAACCCTGATGAAGGGGTATAATAAACTTGGCCAGAACGTAAAGCAGCTATCCCAGCCTCTATGATGGGCTGTGGCGTTACAAAATCAGGTTCACCTATTTCCATATGGATAATCCGGCGTCCCTGAGCTTCCAACTCCTTTGCTCGCGCTAATAGCGCCATCGCGTAAAATGGCTTAATCTCCCCCACCCGATACGCCACCTGCTCAATCATACTTCAGAATTTCTTTGCAATTTCTGTAAAAGATCGATATCTACATAGGTAAAGTAATCTACCTTCTCTCCACTTAACACCTTACAAGGCGTTTCAGGCTCTCCTAAATGATCTAATACTAGCGCCGCTCCGGTAAAATTTTCGTTACAAGTATACTCATTAACAGTCACTATTGTTTTAATCCCAGCCCCCACTGCAGAGCGAACACCATTTGCTGAATCCTCAAAAGCAATACACTGATCAGGCTGTATTTGTAGCTGTCTCAAGCAATAATCATAAATATCCGATGCTGGTTTTTTATGTTCAACTACGTCGCCTGCCGCAATACAATCAAACCAATCAACGGCTCTGGGATCAAAGCTAGTACGTAGTAAAGCCAATACATTTTCTAGGGTAGTTGTTGTGGCAATAGCTAATTGCAGCCCCTGTTCACGCGCTGAGTTTATCAAACGCGCCATACCAAGGCGAAGAGGTATTTTTTCTCTCTCAAGTAATTCTACATAGTACTGAGTTTTAGCCTGATGTAATTCGACAATAAATTTATCTATCGCAATTGGAGGATGAAAATTTTGTTGATATTTACTTAAATAATAATTAATACGTTCTTTACCCCCGGTTATCTTTAGTAACTTACCATAAAGGGCAATATCCCAATACCAATTTAACCCCGCAGTAGCAAAAGCTTGATTAAAAGCCAATCGATGCCCATCTCGTTCGGTTTCAGCTAAGGTTCCATCTAAATCAAAAATTAATGTTTGAAGTTCAGCCATTTTTTATGATTATCACTAGCGTTAAAGGTGTACTATTATTGCGATTTTAAGGAGATTCTGGTATATACCCCGATTGTTCTATAACTAACTTGAGGAGCCAAAACATGGCTGTTAATGACGAGAATCTAATGCGATCTCCCCAAGAGTTTACTCCCTACAAACAAAGATTGGGAGAAGAATATATGAACGAGCTGCAGAGCAAGCATTTTCGTGGAATCTTACTAAGCTGGAAGCAACGTCTTATGGAAGAGGTCACACGAACAGTTCATCATATGCAAGATGAGGCGGCAAATTTTCCTGATCCAAGCGATCGAGCATCCCAAGAAGAAGAGTTTACATTAGCACTACGGGCTAGAGATCGAGAGCGTAAGCTGATTGGAAAAATCAATGAGTGCCTAAGAACCCTTGATAATGGTGATTATGGCTATTGCGAGGCCTGCGGGGCTGAGATTGGTATCAAACGCCTAGAAGCCCGCCCCACTGCTACCTTATGCATTGACTGTAAAACCCTTGATGAGATTAAAGAGAGGCAACAATCTTAATAAAATATCTTTTGTAATCAAAAAAATTATTAGTATAAATATCCTAAAAAGAACAGACGCCCTATAAATAAATTAGGCGTCTGTTTATAATGATAATCTATTTATTATAAAGCGCTCGCGTGCTTCGCTAGATATTGCGCCACTCCTTCAGCGTTAGGCTTAATCGCCTCCTCTCCTTTCTGCCACCCAGCCGGGCATACTTCACCATGTTCTTCCGTAAACTGCAAAGCATCTACTACCCGTAATATTTCATCCACATCGCGGCCTAATGGAAGGTTATTTACCACCTGATGCTGAACTACTCCATTTTTATCAATCAAAAAGGAGCCTCTTAAGGCAACTCCATTAGGATGCTCTACCCCATAAGCACGGGTTATGTCATGGCTAATATCAGCAACTAGAGGAAACCCTATAGCGCCAATTCCTCCCTCTGCTACTGGGGTATTACGCCAAGCATAATGGCTATATTGGGAGTCAATAGAAACACCAATCACCTCGACCTGGCGCGCTTTAAATTCTTTCAAACGATTATTATGAGCTAAAATTTCTGAAGGACATACAAAAGTAAAATCAAGTGGGTAAAAAAATAGCACTATATATTTACCGCGCAGATCAGAAAGGCGGAAATTATCCTTAATCGCACCATCAGGCATTACGGCAGGTGCTGTAAAATCAGGGGCAGCTTGCGTCACTAATACACTCACAATATTCTCCTTACTTTAACTACACAGTTAAAAGTTACATTTAGTAAACTTTAAATAAATTTTTAGCTATTAGATTTAAGATATCAACCAGCATTAATTATCTATCTTCACTACTAGGGTATCAAGGTGTATTGATTCATACCACTCACTTAAATTATAGCTTCTTAATAAAAGCAAATATATTATTGCAGATTAGCTTTCAACTACCAGACAATTAAGCCTATAGGTACCCTATCTCTATAAGGTGAGGGAAGAAAAAATCATGAATGAAAATAATGTTGAATCTATCTTACATGAAGAGCGACTTTTTCCTCCCTCTGCTGAATTTTCTACCAAAGCGCGCATTCCTAACCGCGCTGCGCTTGACTCCCTCATTCAAGTAGCAAACAAAGATTATGTAGGATTTTGGGCTAAGCAAGCAAGAGCTGAACTAAGCTGGCATCAACCCTTTGAAATTACCCTAGATAGCACAAACGCGCCTTATTACCAATGGTTTAATGATGGCGAACTGAATGTCTCATTTAACTGTTTAGACCGTCACCTTAAGGATAAAGGAGACAAGATAGCGATTATCTTTGAAGGAGAATCAGGAGATAGAACTACACTTACTTATCAGCAATTACATCAGCGAGTTTGCCGCTTTGCTAATGTACTTAAAGCTCAAGGGATTACTCAAGGTGATCGGGTTGTCATTTACCTGCCTATGGTACCTGAAGCCGTTATTGCCATGCAGGCTTGCGCTAGGATTGGGGCTATTCATTCCGTAGTGTTTGGAGGGTTCTCTGCTGAATCCCTTAAAGATCGAATCGAGGACACCGAGGCAAAATTCCTCATCACAGCCGATGGTGGTTACCGAGGCGGGCGTATCATAGCGCTTAAAGCAGCGGCTGATCGGGCGCTAAAATCAGGGTGTAAAAGCATCCAAGGAGTCATTGTCCTACGGCGCACCGGTCATAGTATCTCTATGATCACAGAACGGGATTTATGGTGGCATGAGGCTGAAACTGGCATTTCTAGCCACTGTGATCCCGTATGGCTCAATGCTGAGCATCCCTTATTTTTGCTGTATACCTCTGGCTCTACGGGTAAGCCCAAGGGAATCCAACACGCTAGCGCTGGCTACCTGTTGGGTACCATCACTACTATGAAATGGGTGTTCGATATTCGGGATGAGGATATCTTCTGGTGTACCGCAGATATAGGTTGGGTTACAGGCCATAGTTATGTCACCTATGGACCACTTGCCGTGGGCGCGACAATAGTCATCTATGAAGGTGCCCCTACTTTTCCTGACAGCGGCCGTTTTTGGAAAATCTGCCAAGATCACGGAGTGACTGTCTTCTATACGGCACCTACAGCCATTAGGGCGCTCATGAAAGCCGGAGATAATATCCCAGCCGCCTATAATTTATCCCAACTCAGGCTATTAGGAACAGTAGGTGAGCCTATCAACCCTGAAGCTTGGATGTGGTATCATCGAGTCATTGGGGGTGGACATTGCCCCATTGTAGATACTTGGTGGCAAACTGAAACTGGAGTCCACATGATTGCGCCTATCCCTGGGGTAACGACTGCCAAACCTGGATCCTGTACTTTTCCCCTACCTGGAATCGACATTGCGGTAGTCAATGCACAAGGGCAACCGATAACCGCCCCCGATCAGGGCGGATACCTGGTCATTACGAAACCTTGGCCTTCCATGATTCGCACTATCTGGCAAGATAAGCAGCGCTATTACGATACCTATTGGCGTAAATTTGATGGTAAATACTATCTTTCAGGAGACAGTGCCCGCCGCGATGAAGAGGGCTATTTCTGGATTATGGGGCGTACTGACGATATCTTAAATGTTGCTGGCCACCGTCTAGGAACTATGGAGATTGAGTCGGCCTTACTCGCCCATCCTAAAGTTGCAGAAGCCGCAGTGATAGGCCGTCCCGATGATATAAAGGGAGAAGCTATCCTCGCCTACGTTACTTTGAAAGAAACCTGCTCAATTGGCGATAAAGCACTGATTATAGAACTCCGAGACTGGGTAGCTGATCAAATCGGAGCTATTGCTAAACCGGATGAAATTCGATTCGTAGACAACCTACCTAAAACGCGATCTGGAAAAATTATGCGCCGCTTGCTGCGATCGATTAGTCGAGGTGAAACAATTACCCAAGATACCTCTACTTTAGAAAGCGAAACTATCCTCACTCAGCTTCAAGAAAAAAATTGACAATGATTATCCCCAGCAGCTTTCAACCGGCTTGGTGGCTCCCTAATCCTCATGCTCAAACGCTATGGGGGGCGCGCTTTCGCCCCCTCCCTTCAGTGAGGATCTTATGGGAACGACTGGAACTACTCGACGGAGATTTTTTAGATCTTGTTTGGAGTGGCCAAGGTAATAAGGGGCCTATTATTATTATTCTTCATGGTCTTGAAGGCTCTTATCGCTCTCGCTATGCATCAGGAATCCTTAAAGCTATTGCTCAGCGAGGCTGGCGCGGTGTGCTACTGCACTTTCGGAGCTGCAGTGGTGAGCCTAACCGACTCGATCGAAGTTATCATTCCGGCGATACTGGCGATTTGCAAACTGTGCTTAAAATCCTGCACCGAAGGGAGCCTGATACCCCTTTAGCGGCTATAGGCTATTCATTAGGAGGCAATGTATTATTTAAATGGCTTGGGAATCAAGGCAAACAAACAGGGCTCATTGCTGCAGTGGGTGTCTCTGTGCCATTTGATCTCTCCCGAGCTTCGTGGCGATTAGAGCAGGGCTTTTCCCAAATCTACCAATGGTCTTTAATAAAATCGCTACAACGGTCACTTAAGCGCAAATTTCGTCATCGTGACTGCCCATTTAATCTTAATACCTTGAAAAAAACTAAAACGTTTAAGCAATTTGATGATTTAGTCACAGCACCCCTGCATGGATTCATCGATGCTAACGACTATTGGCAGCGCTCAAGCTGTCGGCAATTTTTAAGTAATATTCAAGTCCCAACCCTTATCCTACATAGTACAGATGACCCATTTTTACCTAAGGATGCTATCCCCTTAGCCTCAGAACTTTCACCCACAACACAACTTGAGCTTAGCACAGCAGGAGGGCATGTAGGATTTATTAGTGGCCACTGGCCTTGGCAACCAGAATACTGGCTAGAGCAGAGAATTATCACATTTTTCAACCAACACCTAGGAACAAAACTGGCTACTTAACAATATGACAGCTGAAACCGAAAAGATTCGCATTGATAAGTGGTTATGGGCAGCTCGATTTTTTAAGACTCGAAATCTTGCCGCTGAAGCAGTTAATGGGGGTAAAGTTCATCTTAATGGCCAACGAGCTAAACCTAGCCATAGAATAGGTATTAACGATAGCCTCGTTATTCACCGGAGCCAGTTTGAGTATAGCATTACAATTGAAGGACTATCTAAGCAACGTCGATCGGCATCAGAAGCCGCATTATTATACCAAGAAACCGAAGCAAGCCAATTAAAAAGACAAATACTCGCTACGAAATTAAGAGAGGAGCGAAAACATTTAGGCTTAGTCCCACAAGCTCGCCCCTCTAAACGAGATCGCCGTCAAATCATACGCTTTACCCGTAAAGATTAAGCTTCATCGACGAAGATGTGGATCAGCTACTCAAACTCCATGAGAAAAACCATTAAGATAAAAGCTATGGCAATAGAAGTTGTTACTTAACAATACCAGCTCCTTTCCCTAGCATTACTTTATCCCCAATTAGTACAAAAGATAACTCGAACCCTTATGAACACTAAATCAAATGTTGATAAAACTATCAGTATAGAGACAGTAGGAATATTCACTGATATCTCCCAAAGCCAGTCTGCGTTAATCCGTGCTCTTAAGCTACAAAATCGAGCGGCTGAGGTGGGGTTTGATTGGGTTGATATTGAATCAGTGTTCGAAAAAATAGCTGAAGAGCTAGAAGAAGTTCGAGCTGAGTTTTCAAGCCCCAACAAACTTCAGGAAGAAATCGGTGATCTCATCTTTGCCTGTATTAACCTCGCTCGACATACAGGCGTTGACCCTGAGACAGCAATTCATAGTTGTAATAACAGGTTTGAGCAACGTTTCCGCTATATTGAACAAACGCTCCATCAACAAGGGTCTTCGCTGAAAGAAGCCAGCTTAGAGGAGATGAACAAGCTTTGGGAGCAGGCTAAGCTACAAGAATAAGGTCACTGATCTAACAAGAATCTAAGATAATCCCAATCAAAACCTGATCCTGGATCGGTTTTACGGCCTGGGGCTATATCACTATGACCCACAATCCGCTCTTTCGCCAAGGTAAGATAAGTACAAACCAAAACATTGATAAGCTTTGCTAGCATTTGATACTGCATCTTCTCATAGAAATCAGAATCAGTGCCCTCAAGCTCGATCCCAATTGTGAAATCGTTACACCTAGAACGTCCATCAAGATACGAAACCCCCGCATGCCATGCTCGTCGATGAAAAGGTACATACTGGGTTACCGTACCCTCACGGGAAATTAAAACATGGGCAGAAACCCGTAGACTGTAAATTTCACGAAAATAAGGATGAACATTGGGATCAAGGCAATTAGTAAATAATTCATCAATCCACGATCCACCATACTGCCCCGGGGGTAAACTGATACTATGTATCACCAACCATTCTGCTGCCATATTTAATGGCCTATCATCCTGATTAGGAGAAATTACATGGCGGGCATTTATTAGCCAGCCACTCTCCCTATTTATAAAAAATTCATCTAACAAAAACGAATTCCTGATACAGTAGCAATATTTTAAAAGTATCAAAATTTTCTAATATTTATCGCTATAATCTAGTAGTTAAGCATTATCATAGAGGCATTTTATTTTATGGTTGCTGCCTATATTGAAGAGAACGTTCGTTACGCTCTTGCTGAAGATATTGGTACCGGCGATGTGACTGTAACGCTTATTCCAGAAGCCTCTAATTCAATGGCTACTGTAATATGCCGAGAAGCCGCAATACTATGCGGTGTTTCTTGGTTTAATGAAGTATTTCAACAGCTAGATCCTAAAATTAAAATTCATTGGACCTACACAGATGGAGGTTTTATTCCTACCAACCATATCATATGCACGCTAGAAGGACCCTCGCGCCCCATTTTAAGGGGTGAACGTACTGCTTTAAATTTTCTTCAGACCCTATCTGGAACTGCAACAACAGTTCATCATTATGCTTCTGCTATCGCTGATTTACCCACAAAAGTATTAGATACCCGCAAAACCCTGCCAGGATTACGTCAAGCCCAAAAATATGCAGTTCGTTGTGGCGGTGGTTACAATCATCGACAAGGTCTCTACGATGGCGTATTAATCAAAGAAAATCATATTTTAGCAGCCGGCTCAATCACAAAAGCAATAGAACAAGCACGTGCTTATAGCTTTAATCTTCCAATAGAGATAGAAGTAGAAAACTTAGATGAACTGCAACAAGCGCTGGCTGCGAGCCCTGATATCATCATGTTGGATAATTTTGATCTGCCAACCATTTCTGAAGCCGTATCTCTCAATCAAAAACGGACTAAGTTAGAAGCATCAGGAGGTATTACTTTAAAAAATATTCGTCAGATCGCTGAAACGGGCGTGGATTATATTTCAGTAGGGGCCCTTACCAAGGATATTCAGGCGATAGATATGTCAATGCGTTTTAGCCACTAACTTCTTAGCTCAAATACTCATTATTTACAGCTACTCTCTTGGGAAGTATGAAACCAAGCCAGCTGTGAATGAAGAGCAACCACCTTACCGATAATAATCAGCGTAGGGGCATGAATTTTCTCATTCATCACCATCCTCGGCAGGGTAGCTAACGTACCCGTAAATATCCGTTGCTGGGGGGTTGTTCCTTGCTGCACCAAAGCCGCTGGCATACTGGAAGACATACCATGAGCAATAAGTTGTTGACATAATAGCCCAAGCCCAGCCAACCCCATATAAACGACAACAGTTTGTTGTGGTTGAATCAAGGATTGCCAATTAAGATTTAGCTGCCCTTCCTTAAGCTGCCCGGTAACAAAGATACACGTATGAGCATAGTCTCGGTGAGTAAGGGGAATTCCTCCATAGCAGGCACAACCAGAAGCTGCGGTAATCCCTGGAACTACCTGGAAAGGAATCTTTTCCGCAGCCAGCGAAGCAATCTCCTCTCCTCCCCGGCCAAAGATAAAAGGATCCCCCCCCTTAAGCCGTAATACCCGTTTGCCCTCTTTAGCATACTCTACCAGCATAGTACTGATTTGCTCTTGTCTTACCACATGCCAAGCGCGTTTTTTACCCACATAAATTCGCTCAGCCTCCCGTCGGACTAAATCAAGAATCTCTGCGCTGACTAAACGATCATAGAGCACCACATCAACTTGCTGCATTAGACGCAAAGCTCGAAAAGTTAGCAAATCTGGATCTCCTGGTCCAGCGCCTACTAAATATACCTCCCCCTGACTCGGAGCGCTATTAACGCTTAAAGCCTCTTCTAGCGCCTTTTCAGCTTCCATCTCCTGACCTGCGAGTACCCGCTCAGCAATGCTACCCTGCAATACCTGTTCCCAAAAAATACGCCGCGCTCTTACTGCCTTAATCTGTTGCTTAACTCTGTTACGATAACGAGCAGCAAATTGAGCAAGACGAGCATAAGCGTGAGGAATTAATGTCTCTAAGCGAGCTCGTAACAAGCGAGCTAATACTGGAGAAGCTCCACCACTTGAAACAGCTATTATTATAGGAGATCTATCTATAATAGCGGGTAAAATGAAATTACAGAGCGAAGGCTGATCAACTACATTGACCAGCACTCCATGGACTTTAGCCATTTGATAGACCTGCGTATTTAGAATTTTATCATCCGTTGCAGCAATCACTAAATAATAGTCCTTTATTTCAATGTCACTGAAAGCAGTCTGCTGAACAGTAATTACTCCTCTCTGAGCTAATTCTTGTAATTGCTCATGCAGTTTCAAGGCGACTATTTTGACAATAGCCCCAGCTCGGTGAAGTAAGATCACTTTTCTAGCAGCTACAGCGCCCCCGCCAACGACTAAACAAAGCCGCTCTCGCACATTTAAAAATAGGGGCAGATAATCCATGGATAAAATCAGAAAATTTTTATCATCCTTAAATGCTTACAAATTCACGCAACACTGTAGTTGCATAAGATCCTGCAGGTAAGAAGAACTGTAATTGTAGACTATCCTTTGTAGGAAAAGACCACTTTAAATCAGTGATCATCAACCTCAAGCTACGACGCTCCTGCTTTAAACCTTCTCGCCATAGGGCAAAATCTAACAGCGCCTGCTCCTCAAAAGTACGGATAAAACCTATTGTAAAAGATTTCCCCTGTCCCCATAAAGGCCCACTCGGATGGCAATCAAAGCATTTAACGCGATCCTGTACAGATTTATCTATATCCTCAGTGGTGAAAAATCCTCGACTGCCGTTAAGAATTAAGGCATCTCCAGAAATAGGCTGATTCCAAGTAGCTACCCGTACCCGCTCAGGCTGAAAGCGGCAAACCCCGTAGATGACGATCTTTAGGAGGTTTACTATTGGTAAACCATTGATAAGCTTGCATTAAATTTTGGTTTTCTCGACCAACTTGCATTAAATTTTGGTTTTCTCGACCAAAACGCTGGCTTCCAAAATAATTCGGAACGCCTTCCGCCTTAATCCGCTCAAGACCTGCGCTTACCCTTTCATGGCTACCACAAAATTGACGTAACGTGAGTAGAAACCAGTTACCCTTAAGCACCCCTCGTTGTAGTTTTCGATGATGACGAATCCTTTTAACCACCTAGATCGTCTCGCTATTGAGCGTTGTTACTCAATCAGGTTCTTTTTTTCCACTTAAATTAAGGAAGAATCTGTTCTTTAGGGAACATTGAATTTATTACTTTTCTTCAAGGAGCACTACTGCATGGGCTGCAATGCCTTCTCCTCGACCAATATAACCCATTTTTTCAGTTGTCGTAGCCTTAATATTAAAGCGTTGATGGAGCAATCCAAGCTCAGGAGCCAATAACTCCCGCATAGAAGAAATATAAGGTGCCAATTTTGGCCTCTGAGCCACCACCGTAATATCTGCATTACTGACTTTAAACTCATACTCATTGAGTAAACCCATCACATGACGAAGCAACTTTCGACTATCCACATTTTCAAACTCAGCACTGGTATCCGGAAAATGATGCCCAATGTCCCCTAAAGCTGCGGCACCCAATAAAGCATCACATAGGGCATGAATCACCACATCCCCATCAGAATGAGCAATTAAGCCTTGTTCGTGAGGAATCACTACCCCGCCCAGTATTAACTGTCGCTCTGAACCAAAACGATGAACATCAAAACCGTGGCCAATCCTCATCTTTTCTGCTCCCGTTGCCTTAAAAAAACTTCAGCCTGGATAAGATCTTGGGGATGAGTAATTTTAATATTATCTGGATGCCCAGCTATCAAACAAGGCTTATACCCTGCCCGCTCCATAGCATGAGCCTCATCAGTCACATAAATACTTGCAGCAATAGCCTCCATTAAGGCTTGATAGAGTTTTCCCAGTCGAAACATCTGCGGCGTCATAGCGCGCCACAAACCTTCCCGATTAACCGTCTCCAGCACCTCCCTCTTCCCATTGTCCCGCTTGAGCGTATCACTAACTGGTAATGCTAATAAACCTCCTACAGGATGATCGTGAAGCGTTTCAATCAGCCGATTTAGATCCTCCTCTCGCAAGCAAGGCCGAGCCGCATCATGCACTAGAACCCAGTCATCAGGTGAGGCCAGCGTCATTAGATATTTCAATCCATTAGCTACTGAGTGGCAGCGTTCTTCACCCCCGGTTACCCGGATAATTTTCTTATTATCTATTGAAATACCCTCTGGCCACCCACTATCTTCACTAGAAAGCGCAATAACAATGGCTTGAATATAGCGATATTGTGACAGACTTATCAAAGTATGCTCAATCACCGTCTTACCCGCAAGAGGAAGATACTGCTTAGGGATATTTGATTCCATACGCTTCCCCATACCTGCTGCCGGTACTACCGCCCAATACTTAAGACTCATTTCTCCTCAATCACCTGAAAAAAAGTCTCGCTCTTTTTTATCATTCCCAGTTCGTTTCGAGCCCGCTCCTCCAAAGCATCAAGACCGCTTTTTAGATCCAAAACTTCCGCGCTTAGTACTTGATTACGTTCAACAAGTATATAATTCTCTTGTTCTTGCTGCTCTATAGCTTGGCTTAAACGCCATAATTCTTTCAAGCCGTCTTTACTTATCCATAAGGTATGTTGGAGCAATAAAAACAACACTAGCAGCAATCCAAAAACGAGCCAGAACCTCATATACGCAAGGCAACAGCATTGCTATAAAATGGTAAAGGCACTGCGCCCCGGATAAATGGCTTTATCTCCTAACTCTGCTTCAATACGTAATAGCTGATTATATTTTGCTACCCGATCCGTACGAGATAGGGAACCTGTTTTAATCTGGCCACTACAAGTCGCTACTGCTAAATCAGCAATTGTAGTATCCTCAGTTTCTCCAGAGCGATGGGAAATTATGGTGGTATAGCTTGCATCTTTAGCCATCTGAATAGCGGCTAAAGTCTCAGTTAAGGTTCCGATTTGGTTAAGCTTAATTAAAATAGAATTGGCGATACCTTTATCAATCCCTTCTTTTAAAATAGCCGTATTAGTAACAAATAAATCATCCCCAACAAGCTGTACTTGCTGCCCAAGCTGCTGAGTCAGTAAAGCCCATCCTTCCCAATCATCTTCTGCCATGCCATCTTCAATAGAGATAATCGGATAACGATTTATCCAAGAAGCCAGAATATTAATAAACGCCTCCTTGGTAAACCGCTTACCTTCACTCGCTAGTACGTAATATCCCTGTTGATAAAATTCAGAGCTTGCAAGATCCAGCGCTAAATCTATATCATAGCCAGGCTTAAAACCCGCTTGAACAATAGCCTCTAGAATTATTTCGATGGCGGCTACATTAGATGGCAAATCAGGAGCAAATCCCCCCTCATCACCAGCAGAGGTATTTAAACCTCGTTTATGCAGGATTTTTTTTAGCTGATGAAATACCTCAGCACCATAACGCACTGCTTCAGCTATATTTTTTGCCCCCACAGGCACAATCATAAATTCCTGTAAATCTATATTATTATCTGCATGCACTCCCCCATTGATAATATTCATCATGGGTACTGGCATCTGAAAAGGCCCCTCTCCACCAAGATAGCGATAAAGCGGTTTTTTCGCTTCCCCCGCTGCTGCCCGAGCTGTAGCCAATGAAACAGCTAAGATGGCATTAGCGCCTAAGCGACTTTTGTTTGGAGTACCATCTAAATTGATCATCATCTGATCGATCCCTTTTTGATCTCTTACTTCTTGTCCTAAAAGCTTTTGACGGATTTCACCATTGATATACCCTACAGCCTTAAGTACCCCCTTGCCCCTATAGCGATGAGAATCTTGATCCCGTAACTCTATTGCTTCACGAATACCGGTTGAGGCTCCAGAGGGGACTGCAGCTCGCCCCATCACTCCAGTTTCAAGGATTACTTCTGCCTCTACCGTGGGGTTACCACGAGAGTCCAGAATTTCTCGCCCCCTTATGTCAGCAATTTTGCTCATCTAATAAAACTCCTTTACTTCCTCTGAAAAGCCGCGCATTTTTACCGCTAGGTCAATAGCTTTTAATGATTCTAATAATCTTTCCATAACGCCTAAAGGCCAAGCATTCGGGCCATCGCTTAAAGCACGATCTGGATTGGGGTGGGTTTCCATAAACAAGCCTGCTACTCCCACTGCCACAGCAGCTCGAGCAAGTATTGGCACAAATTCTCGTTGCCCGCCAGAGCATCCCCCCTGTCCACCTGGCTGCTGAACTGAATGAGTCGCATCAAAAATTACGGGACAGCCCGTATCACGCATGATGGCTAGACTGCGCATATCGGAGATTAAAGTATTGTAACCAAACGACACTCCTCGCTCGCACACCATAATCTGTTCATTGCCTACTCCTCTAGCTTTTTCCACTACATATTTCATATCCCAAGGGGCTAAAAATTGCCCTTTTTTAATATTAATGGGGCGGCCTTGGCGAGCCACTTTTTGAATAAAATTAGTCTGACGACAAAGAAAGGCAGGGGTTTGCAGTACATCAACTACAGCTGCAACTTCTGATAAGGATGTATCCTCATGGACATCGGTCAGCACTGGGATATTAAAAGTATTTTTAACCTTCTCTAAAATATAGAGTCCTCGTTCAATGCCAAGACCACGAAAACTCTCTGTAGCAGTGCGGTTAGCTTTATCAAAAGAGGATTTATAGATAAAAGGGATCTCAAGACGCTCCGTGATTTCTTTTAATTTGCCTGCTGTATCTAGTGCTAACTGCTCGCTCTCAATCACACAAGGGCCGGCGATTAAAAATAAAGGTTGTTTTAACCCAACCTTAAACGTACATAGTTCCATAATTTAGTTTAACGTTGCCTGATGATATTTAACCGTAGCAGAAATAAAACCATTAAAAAGAGGGTGGCCATCTCGAGGTGTTGAGGTAAACTCAGGATGAAATTGACAAGCTACAAACCAAGGGTGACTAGGGATTTCTATGATCTCCACTAAGTGACCATCAAGGGAAATACCAGATACCATTAAACCTACAGCCTCTAGCCGTTCTCGATAGCTATTATTAAATTCATAGCGGTGTCGATGGCGCTCAGTAATGACTTCTTTACCGTATAAAGCAGCTGCCAGACTTCCTCGCAATAATTGGCATTGATACCCCCCTAGGCGCATCGTACCTCCAAGATCCATATACTCATCGCGCCTCTCGATACTTCCATCAGCTTGCTGCCATTCTGTAACCATGGCAATCACTGGATCTGACGTATTCTTATCAAACTCAGTGCTATGGGCATTTTTTATTGCGGCCTTATGGCGAGCAAATTCGATAACAGCTACCTGCATACCAAGGCAGATACCAAGATAAGGAATATTATTCTCTCGGGCATATTGAGCTGCTGCTATCTTACCTTCAATACCCCGCTCCCCAAACCCTCCAGGAACCAAAATAGCATTAGCAGTCATTAAGAGATTATCAATACCTTTATGCTCAATTTCCTCAGAGTCTAGGTAGATAATGTTCACCTGAGTGCGGGTATGTATTCCCGCATGAATTAAGGCTTCAGAAAGTGACTTATAAGCCTCTGTATGATCAACATACTTACCGACTAAAGCTACGGTCACAGTTTTATTAGGGTGCTTTAAGTTAAAAATTACCTGCTCCCACTCCATAAGCTTAGCTGGATTGGGCTTTAGCTGTAAGTGATTAGCTACAATCTCATCCAATCCTTGAGCGTGTAGCTCTAGCGGAATCTTATAAATAGTATCTACATCTACGGCTGAAATTACCGCTTTATTAGGTACACTAGTAAATAAAGCAATCTTACGTCGTTCTGATTCGGGCAAAGGATGCTCTGAGCGGCAAATCAAAATATCGGGCTGAATACCAATCGATCTTAATTCCCTAACAGAATATTGAGTAGGTTTAGTTTTCAGCTCACCTGCATGGCGAATAAAGGGCACTAAAGTTAAATGTATATAAAGTGTATATCCATGGCCTAGCTCAATCCCTATCTGACGAATAGCCTCTAAAAAGGGAAGAGATTCAATATCTCCTACGGTACCCCCAATCTCCACTAAGGCCACATCAGCACCTGCGGCACCTTCTTGAATACAGCGCTTAATTTCATCGGTGATATGAGGAATTACCTGAACTGTGCTACCTAAATACCCTCCCTTACGCTCTTTAGCAATTACATTTTGATAAATTCGTCCAGTAGTATAATTATTACGCCGAGTCATTTTAGTGCGTACAAAACGCTCATAATGACCCAAATCTAGATCTGTCTCAGCGCCATCCTCGGTCACAAATACCTCACCGTGCTGGTAAGGGCTCATAGTACCCGGATCTACATTGATATAAGGATCCAATTTAATTAGAGTCACCTTAAGCCCTCGGGATTCAAGTAGTGCCCCTAAAGCGGCAGAAGCCACCCCCTTCCCTAAAGAGGAAACCACACCCCCAGTAACAAAAATTAATCTGTTCATCAATCTTTTGAAGAAATCAATATGGTGAGAATACTAGCTGCAGAATTGTATAACGTAACAGAATCAGAG
Source organism: Candidatus Nitrosoglobus terrae (assembly GCF_002356115.1). NCBI lineage: Bacteria > Pseudomonadati > Pseudomonadota > Gammaproteobacteria > Chromatiales > Chromatiaceae > Candidatus Nitrosoglobus > Candidatus Nitrosoglobus terrae. The sequence goes on along the minus strand of NZ_AP014836.1, from coordinate 967,106 downwards.
CGCTTCCTCAATGTTAGCCTCTCATCCATTCAATCATAATACTTGGCTCTTTGGGCTTAGCAGTAGCGCTTTGTGCTATCCCTATCCCAGCTACAAAAACAAGCGTATCCCCAATATAAACCATTGGAATACGATCTCGCTGCCAAGGGGGAATACCCTGCTCCTGAAAGTATTTTTTTATAGTATGGCTATGGCCTCGATCCACGAGCTGAATACGTTCTCCACCCTGTCGAAAACGAACCGTGACACACCCTTGCTGTAGCTGCTGTACACTCAAACCAGACCCTTGAGTCAACCTAAGTACCAACATCCCGCCGACACTAGCGGGTAATGTTAAGGGGTTAATGGCCTCCCAGATAATGACTATTGCTGGATTATGGGGCGGCAAAGGTAGCTGAGCATATAACCGATCTCGGTAACGGCGTACTTCTGCACCAAACCATGTAATTACAGGCTGTCTATCCTCTAAAGCAGGTAATACTTCAGTTAAGATGCGCCGTAAATGGAAACTATCAGGAAGTGGTAATCCCTGATTTTTCAGCCAATAGCGCAACAAATTGCGACAGCGATGAGGAGGTAATGCTCGTAATGCTGACACTGAAAGCCAATTCTCATCAGCGTTTATCGTGTTTAAATCCTGATGAGCCTGCTGATCGAGCAACTGCATGACCTCTGCCTGATGACGTGCAGCCCGAGATACAGTTTGGCCTAATCCAGGCCAGCGACACCTCAGTAGCGGTAAGATTTCATGGCGTAGATAATTACGGTCAAAACTAAGATCTTGATTACTCGGATCATTAATCCAAACCAATCCCTCTTTCTTGGCGTAGTCTTGAAGTTCAGATCGAGAAAAAGAGAGCAGTGGGCGTAATAAATAGCTATCACCAAAAACCATGGTTTTAGCCATAGCTGCTAACCCGTGAGGGCCTGATCCTCGTAATAACTGTAGTAATACCGTTTCAACTTGATCATCTTGGTGCTGCGCCATTAATAAGCATTCCCCTACGCTAATATGCTTACGAAGCGCACTATAACGCGCTTGGCGAGCAGCAGCCTCAGGACTTTCTCCCTTAGCTGGGTGCGCATTTACCTTAATCACTTTACACTCAACCTTAAGTGCAGTACAAACTTCATGGCAACGACCTGACCAGCGGGTAGAGTCGGGATTTAATCCATGATCTATATGAACCGCTCTAAGAGTAATCTCCGGAAATTGAAGCCGAAGCTGCACCAAACTATAAAGTAATACATGGGAATCAAGGCCACCACTATAGGCAATCTGATAGCTACGACAAGAAGATAATTGCTGAAGAAACTGAAACAAGCGATTGGCTGAAAAGCCCATAATAGGAATTTACTGTTGAAACCGCCCATAATTACGCAATCTTTGTTGCCGTTGCTCCAATAATTTATCAATAGGCAGCTCGCTTAAATACCCTAGTTGCTCGTTTAGATCCCGCTTAAGCTTCTCTGCCATTACCCCTAAATCTCGATGAGCGCCGCCTAGAGGCTCAGCTATAATACGATCAATAAGATCTAACTCTTTCAATCGTTTTGAAGTAATACCTAAGGTTTCTGCCGCATCAGGGGCTTTATCCGCGCTCTTCCAGAGAATAGAGGCGCAACCTTCTGGAGAAATTACTGAGTAGATGCTGTATTCAAGCATAAATAATCGGTCGCTAACTCCAATCGCAAGCGCTCCACCCGATCCTCCTTCCCCAATTATCGTAGCGATAATCGGTGTTTTCAGCTCAGCCATCACATATAGATTACGGGCAATAGCCTCACTTTGGCCTCGCTCTTCAGCATCAATACCCGGATAGGCTCCGGGGGTATCAATAAAAGTCAGTACGGGTAATTTAAAACGCTCTGCTAACTGCATAAGTCGTAATGCCTTACGATAACCCTCAGGCCGAGGCATACCGAAGTTACGCGCTACTTTTTCCTTAGTATCCCGCCCCTTTTGATGCCCAATTACAACGATTGGTTTACCCTCCAAACGGGCAACGCCACCCACAATAGCCTTGTCATCCGCAAAAGCGCGATCACCATGGAGTTCCTCAAAATCAGTAAATATCCTATCAATATAATCTAAAATGTATGGACGCTGGGGGTGTCGGGCAAGCTGTACGATCTGCCAATCAGTAAGAGAACTAAAAATAGATTCAGTTAGTGCTTTGCTTTTAGATTTAAGTTTCTGAATTTCCTCAGATATATTTACCTTGGCATCATCACCTATAAAGCGTAATTCCTCAATCTTAGCCTCAAGCTCGGCAATAGGTTGCTCAAAATCTAGAAAGCTTGTTTTCATTTTCATCGTATTAGGTATCATTAAGTTCATTAGGAAAAATAGAAAACCACTCCCCATCTCAGCTATCGAGTACAGGCATAGGTTAATATTTTATACACACATGTTCTGTTCCTAGTAAAGACTGTAGGCGGGATAGTAATTCTTCATTAGGTTTGATACGCCATTCTTCACCTACCATAAAGTGAGCACTCGCCATTTTATTACGATAATGAATAGCCACTGGGCATCCATCTTTCTGCCGGAAAAAAGCTAAAATCTGCGCTAATTCTCTAACTGCCTCCTCTCCCCCATAGGTACCATCAAACTCAATTTCTAGTATTTTTGCAAAAATCTCAAACGCCTCAGCCAAACTATATATTTTTTCTGCTGTTACCACCACACTATCTGTGTAGAAATCCCACCCCAAGGTACCCTCAATCACCACAATACAATCCGGCCGTAATAATTCCTGATAGCGATTAAAAACTTCGGCAAACACCTTAACTTCAAAACGAGCGCTCTGATCAGCCACAGTAATAAAGCCATTATATCCTCCTTGGCGAGCTTTGCTGGTACGTACAGCTTCTATTAAACCCGCTATAATCACTTGTTGGCTATAATTTTTCTCACCACTGACCTGCTCAAGGATCTCAGCTATTCGATACGGAATAATTTGTCTAAGGGTTTGCTCATAACAGTCAATAGGATGACCACTTAGATAGTGTCCTAAGATTTCTTTCTCCAACGCCAATCGATGATCTTCACTCCACTCCTCAGTTTCCAAGTAACTTCCTATTTGATCATCTTGTGGCATTAACCCAAAACCAAATAGATCGTTTTGCCCCAAAGATGCATTATGAGAATGCTGTTCAGCTACCGCTAGCGCCACCTCTAAAGAGCCTTCTAGGGTGGCCCGATTTGCCTGTAGAGAATCTAAAGCACCTGCTCGAATTAAGGCTTCTAATACTCGTCGGTTAATTTTTCTTAAATCAATACGACGACAGAATTCAAACAGATCTTGATAAGGGCCGTGGCATTTTCGCTCCTTGATCATCCCTTCTAAAGCCGCAGAGCCTACTCCCTTAATTGCGCCTAAGCCATAACGGATAGCGCGCTTACCTTGGGCTGAGAAATGATAACTGCTTTCATTCACATCCGGGGGTAGTATCTCTAAGCCCATATTTCGGCACTCCTCAATAAGGGTGACGACTTTCTCTGTATTATCCATATCCGCAGAAAGCGTAGCCGCCATATAAGCAGCTGGATAATGGGTTTTTAGATAAGCCGTTTGATAAGCTACTAAAGCATAGGCCGCTGAATGGGATTTATTAAACCCATATTCAGCAAATTTTTCCATCAAATCAAAGATAGATCCCGATAGCTTTTCCTCAACCCCTCGTACCCTTGCTCCTTCAATAAAAATAGCCCGCTGTTTTGCCATCTCTTCAGGTTTTTTCTTACCCATGGCTCGGCGCAGCAAATCAGCGCCTCCCAACGTATATCCGGCTAAAATCCGGGCAATCTGCATCACTTGCTCTTGATAAACGATAACGCCATAGGTTGACTTGAGAATAGGCGCTAACTCAGGATGGGGGTAATCTACTTTGGCACGGCCATGTTTTCGGTTAATGTAGTCATCCACCATACCCGACTGTAAGGGGCCAGGCCGAAACAATGCTACTAGCGCAATAATATCCTCGAAACAATCAGGCTGAAGTCTTTTGATCAAATCCTTCATACCTCTAGATTCTAATTGAAACACTGCCGTAGTCGCACAACGTTTTAGCAATGCATAAGTCCCTAGATCATCTGTCGGTAAACAAGTCAAATCTAGCGGTGTATCACCTACCTGAATTCTCTGTGGATTAATGGCCTGTAAGGTCCAATCAATAATCGTCAGCGTACGTAGGCCTAAGAAATCAAATTTAACCAAACCAACAGTTTCTAGGTCGTCCTTGTCAAATTGGGTCACTACCCCGCTGGCCCCTTGCTCACAATAATAAGGTACGTATTTAGTCAGCTGATCAGGAGCAATGACCACACCACCAGCATGTTTCCCTGGATTTCGTGTTAACCCTTCAAGTTTCCTCGCTAGATCAATCAGAAAGCGAACTTCTTCCTCTTGTTCATAACGAAGGCGTAATCCCTCAGATTCTGCTAAAGCCTTATCTAAGGTCATCTTAAGATCAAAGGGAATCAGTTTGGCAATCTGATCTACAAAGTTATAGGGATGCCCTAAGACTCGGCCTATATCTCGTACCACAGCTTTGGCAGCCATACTACCGTAAGTAATAATTTGAGAGACTCGATCTCGACCGTAGCGCTGACTGACATAGTCAATTACCTGATCCCGACGCTCCATACAAAAATCAACATCAAAATCAGGTAAAGACACCCGCTCAGGATTTAAAAACCGTTCAAAGATCAGATCAAACGCTAATGGATCCAAGTCTGTAATTTGCAAGGCATAGGCTGCTAGGGAACCAGCGCCTGAACCACGCCCTGGGCCTACTGGAATTTTGTTTTCTTTAGCCCAGCGAATAAAATCAGCCACAATCAGAAAATACCCAGGGAAACCCATCTGATTAATAACAGTCAACTCCTCTGAAAGCCGATCAGTATAGGTTTGCCGCTGAGTTTCTCGTTCTATTTCATTGGGGTAAAGTTTTACTAGCCGCTGTTCCAATCCCCGAAGCGCTTCAGCCTTCAGAAATTCTCCAATATCCACACCTTCTGGCACTGGAAAATCTGGAAGATGGCACGCTCCCAAAGTAAGATTAAGATTACAGCGCTTAGCAACTTCTACCGTATTTTCTAATGCCTCAGGTAGATCTGCAAATAACGCAGCCATTTCTGATGGGGTTCGTAGATATTGCTGCTCACTATAGCGACGTATGCGATTTGGGTCATTCAAATTTCGCCCTTCATGGATGCAGACTCGGGCCTCATGGGCTTCGAAATCTTGCAAATGAAGAAAACGAACATCGTTCGTCGCAATGACAGGTATATCTGTTGCTGCCAGTTTTATTGCTAAGTGCAGGTAGGTATCCTCATCTTCTCTACCCGTACGTTGTAATTCTAAGTAATAACGGCTTGGAAAAAGCGCTTGCCAACGATCCACTAATTGTCTAGCTTGAACATTTTTACCTGCGAGTAAAGCTTGGCCTACATTACCTTCTCGACCTCCCGATAAAACAATCAACCCATCACTCTGATCCAGCAGCCAATCCCATTGTAGCCGGGGAGAATCCTTAATTTGACCTTCACTATAGGCACGGGAAAGCAAGCAGGATAAATTACGATAACCTACCTCATTTTGGCAGAGGAATGTGCAGCGGCTCACTTGATTACCCCCCATTGAATCCGCTAATAGCACATCAGCCCCAATAATAGGTTTAATACCGGCAGCCTGAGCAGCTCGGTAAAATTTAATCATTGCAAACACATTGCTCTGATCAGTGATGGCTACGGCTGGCATCCCAGCCTCTTTTACAGCCTGAACTAAAGGTCGAATACGCACCAAGCTATCGACTATAGAGTACTCAGTATGCAAGCGAAGATGAACGAAGGATGGATCCATAAATAATCTAATTGTTATAGATTAACAGCTGTTAATCTAGCGGATGATGGCCGATCTGGCTACAAGACCTAATAATATCTAGCTATAAAGCTGAAGATAGAAAAAATGAGAGATTGGCATTTAAGTTTGGCGAGGAGAGTCAACATTTTTTGCTAGCCTACCTCGCCCAATTTCCTTTTAAAGTGAGTAGTACTCAATACCCGTTATTAGTAAAACTTGCCGAACATTAATGACCTTCATGGCCGCCTCCGGACCCTCCACCAGCGCCTAAGTTAAGCGCAGCAGCAGAGGCATGAGCAAGATTTTCGGGAGTAAACCCACCCCGAGCACGGGCTATATCGACGATTTGAGTGGATCTCAAGCTAATATCAACAATAGAGCTACCGGGTTCTAAAACGACAGTTCTTAGTTCTGCCTCATGGGACTCTTCTGCAGCGGGTGCCCCTTCTTTGGACTCAGCCGCTTTAGCAGCGTGCAGGTAAGTGGCTGAAATAATGACTGGGTAGACGGTTTCTACAGGTAACTCTAGATTATAACGCTGCTCTCCGTTAAGACTTGCAGTTGCGCGCACCACCCCTTGACTATCGGTAGCACTAAGCTTAGCAACTCTAATAGGGCCATTTTCATCAGAAATAGCCCCTGATAATTTTGTCGGTGTAGGGCTACTCGTTGATTTTCCGGATTCACTACAGGCGGTACAGGCAACTACAGCAATAAAACCTAAGATGAACAAACGTAACCTCACCGTAGAGCAATGCATAATATGTTTCATGGATTTTTAACTCATCGCTATTATTAAATTATAGATTAAGCAATCTGCTATTATCAGCATTCGTTGCTCGCCCGTTAACCAAATGACTACCCTCTCATATGACAGGAAGTACTACTTTAGTAACGAAATTTAAGCAATTTTCTACCTCTTTATCAAGACACAGCATTATGCTCAATTAATAGCGTTTGGTACTTTTAACTTAAAATCCGAACAGTGTACGCCAAAAGAGGAAAACGAAATGAAAGAAGAGCCGCAAAATGCCCGAAACAGCTTTGGTGATATCGCGCCACATCTAGCAGAAATCACCGATAAAGTACTTTTTAGAGATGTCTGGGAAAATTCAGCCTTGTCTCCCCGTGACCGTAGCCTCGTCACGATCACGAGCCTAATCTCTCTCTATCGCGTCAACGAGCTGCCATTCCACCTGAAAAAGGCCCTTGAGAATGGCATTACTCGCGAAGAAATCATTGCCACGATTACGCATCTCGCCTTCTACGCAGGCTGGCCGCCTGCGATGACCGCACTCACGATCACGCGGAAGGTGTTCGAAGAGGTTTGAGGATGAGGGCCTAGTAGACTAGAACTGAAGTACTTCACCAATCTATGGTGCAGACAAAATTGTATAATGTTAATTAAATCAAATATTTACATTCATAAAACTCAATGGAGAAATATACATGCAAATTATTCGTAAAGCCGGTTCCCGCCCTTACACGAAAGGGCCTGAAGAGTATTTCACTGGAAATGTCTGGATTGAAACGTACTTTCCGCCCCTTGAAAATAGCCGCGTTAGTGGTGCACTGGTGACTTTCGAGCCAAGCGCAAGGTCAGCATGGCACACGCACCCGTTTGGGCAGAATCTCATTGTGATGTCTGGCATGGGATGGACACAATGCGAAGGTGATCCAAAAGTTGAAATTCGCCCCGGTGACGTTGTTTCCTGCCAATGTAGGAAAAAGCATTGGCACGGCGCAACGCCGACTACCGGCATGAGCCATATTGCAATTACAGAAGGATTAGACGGCAATTTTGCCGATTGGCTTGAGAAGGTAACAGATGAAGAATACCTTGCCTGAAGAATGAAATAGTAAGAAACCGAACTCTCTCGCCTATGGCCTTATCATTAAAAAGCACGATTGGGATTCGCTGAAGCCACTCAAGGCAAGACGAATTAGCTGTGGTCCGTTCTAGGCATGAGGAGCACGGGAATTGAAACTTGTGGATTGGCACATAAACCAGAAGTATAAGCTAAATGGGAATAAGAGCTAGGATGAAGCAAGAAAAACATAGCAAGCGAGAATTCAGGGATGAATTCAGGCTAACCGATACAGGTTAGCCGGTCACGAAGCGTAAACCGTCGGCTCCGATTATTATTGAACAGGTAGCATTAGTATGAATACTGACTATAGCCAGGTTATTCAAGAGGCCATTTTCACTGCCAGTGACAAAAAAACTCCTCTATGTATTGTAGGAGGCAATACTAAAGCTTTCTATGGCCGCCAGCTCAATGCTACCGCCCTAGACATAAGTAAACACCAAGGTATCATTGACTATGAGCCTGCGGAGCTTGTTCTCACTGCCCGAGCGGGCACCCCTTTAGCCATCATTGAACCGCTATTGGCCGATCAGGGGCAAATGCTTGCTTTTGAACCTCCTTATTTTGGCACTAACGCCACCTTAGGCGGTGCAGTAGCCAGCGGAATTTCCGGCCCACGACGACCCTATGCTGGCGCGATACGCGATACGATATTAGGGGTACAGATAATTAACGGTAAAGGACAAAAATTGCATTTCGGTGGGCAGGTTATGAAAAATGTAGCGGGCTATGATGTTTCCCGCCTCATGGCAGGCAGCCTAGGTACGCTAGGTGTTTTATTAGAGATTTCGCTGAAGGTTCTACCCCACTCAACTGGAGAAATCACCCTCTCCCAAGAACAGAGTGAGGATAACGCTATCAAGCTATTTAATACTTGGATGACTCAGCGTCTTCCGCTTTCAGCTTGTACCTTTGATGGAAAGCGGCTTTATGTACGTCTATCAGGGTCTGAGGAAGCTATTCAATCTGCGCGCCGAAACATTGGAGGGGATGAAATTAACAGCGAACCTAGTTTTTGGGAACAGATAAGAGATCTCACTCATAAGTTTTTCCAGCAAAATACAAAACCCCTGTGGCGCTGGTCCGTCCCTGCCGCAACACCCCCTATTAATCTGCCAGGAAAATGGATGATTGATTGGGGCGGAGCGCAACGCTGGTTTTACCCTGATGAGTTAACCGCTGAATTAATATACGCGACTGCCGAAAAGCTTAATGGCCATGCCACCCTCTTTCGGGGCGGAGATCGAGCTGGTGAAGTCTTTCATCCTTTGCCTCATCATTTAATGATCTTACATCAACGACTAAAACAAGCCTTTGATCCCCACGGCATCTTAAATCCAAGGCGAATGTATCGTGAGCTTTAATGTAAATAGCCTTTTACAACCTGTCACGATAATATTTCACGCACAAATTTTCATATCAAAGCGATTACATTTCCTGTTTTTATATCAACTCTTCTGATTTACGACACCTTACTATTCTCGAAAGCGAACACTTTCACCGGCTACAATATTGTGCTGAGTTGGTACGGGCACCGGCTGGTGTGTTGCCAGCGTTACAGCGTGAATTTGCTCAGGATACAGCAGAGCATTTTATGTGCGATGATGAAGCCATCCGCATCGGTTTTTGCGCCGCGCTGCGGCTCACTCTCAGGCGCTGCGTATGTCGGATGAAGTCTGATACGTTGCAGGGTATAGCAGTGGAGCGCTGGGTATCTCAGCGAGTGGGGCAAGATAAATTTTGTGAGGCGATGCTTGAGTATTGGGGCGGTGCTTGCGCCGTCACCGGTGTAAATATCCCAGAGGTATTACGTGCCAACCATGCCAAACCATGGGCGGAGTGTGTCACGGATGCTGAACGATTAGATGTATTTAATGGTTTGTTGCTGATGGCTAATCTGGATGCATTATTTGATCGTTTTTTAATAAGCTTTGATGAACAGGGTAGGATGCTCATTGCCCCAGCCTTAGCAGAAGTAGATTTATTCCCACTGGGTATTATGCCAGGCATGGAGTTACGCTGGATCGAACCCCAACATCAGCCTTATCTAGCTCAGCATCGTCATCGTTTGAGAGTGAATAAAAATCAAGTCACTCCCCTCAGTCAATGATAGAATTAGTTATAAGATAAACAGCCAATATGAATATAAATAAATACCCACTCGCTTATGAATGAATTCCTGCTTGAATATGGACTTTTTTTAGCCAAAACCCTGACTATCCTGCTGTTAGGATTGATCACGATAGGGTTAATCGTTTTGTTAAAATCTAAAATCCGGGCTACGGATAAATTAGAGGTTAAGCACCTTAACAGCTATTATGAGCAGCTGAGCCAAATACTGAATATGCAGCTAATGGCTAAAAAAGCATTTATAAAAAAACTGAAAGCAGAAAAAGCCCAAAAGAAAAAACAAGAAAAACAGCGTAAACGGATTTTTATTCTTAATTTTCAGGGCGATATCAGAGCCACAGCGGTTGAATCATTACGAGAAGAAATTACGGCGGTACTGAGCGTAGCCACTGCTGAGGATGAGGTGTTGCTGCGACTAGAAAATGCGGGCGGTTTAGTCCACGAACATGGATTAGCCACTTCCCAACTTAGCCGCATTAGGGAAAGGCATATTCCTTTGACTATCTTAGTGGATAAAATAGCGGCAAGCGGGGGTTACATGATGGCCTGCGTTGGAAACCGCATTATTGCCGCTCCATTTGCCATTATTGGCTCTATTGGGGCGTTAGTGCAATTGCCTAATTTTCACCGCTTATTAGATAAACACGGGGTAGATTTTGAGCAAATTAAAGCCGGTGAATTAAAGCGTACGCTGACCATATTTGGGAATAATACCGATGCTGATCGTCAGCGAGCACAAGCGCAGGTAGACGATATTCACCGGTTATTCAAAGAATGTATTACTCACTACCGCCCCCAAGTAGATATCACCCAAGCAGGGACAGGTCAATATTGGCACGCTACTCAAGCTAAGGATTTGAATCTGGTGGATGATCTTAAAACAAGCGATGATTATCTGTTTGCGGCCAGTCAAACAGCCGATCTCTATGAGATAAACTACAGTATTAAAAAAACCCTGAGTGAAAAATTTCTATCCCGTGCTCAGTTGGCAATGAGCAAAACCTTTAACCCTTTCTAATATCTACTGTGCTAAAAAGCGGCTTTTCGCAACGACATCCGCCCCCCGCTATCAGTTGCTGGATCAGGTGCCGTTAACCAAATGACTGGCGAGGGAAATCAACATTTTCTGCTGATCTACCTCGCCCGATTTTCTCTTAAAGCAGATAATAATTAATAAATATTAATAACCTTCATGGCCACGGCTCCTGGGCTCCTCTGGCTCTTCGCCACTATCTAGATTAAGTACAGCAGCAGAAGCATGGGCAATATTTTCAGGAGTAATCCCTCCCCGAGCACGGGCTATGTCGACGATTTGAGTGGATATTGGGCTAAGGCTAACACCAACGATGGTGCTGCCAGACTCTAAAATAGCAGTTCTTAGTTCTGCCTCATCCTTCTCTCCCACTGGCACATCTTCTTTGGCCCCAACAGCCTTGGCCGCGTGCTGGTAGACGTGGTAGGTGGCTGAAATAATGACTGGGTAGACGGTTTTTACAGGTAATTCTAAATCATAACCCTGCTCCCCGTTAAGACTTGCAGTTGCGCGCACCATACCCGTACTATCAGTAACACTTAGTTCAGCATCTTTTATAAAGCCGTTTTCATCAGAAATAGTCCCTAATAAATTTGTTGGTGTAGCACTAGTCGTTGATTTTCCAGGTTCAACTACAGCAATAAAACCTAAGATAAACAAACTCGCCATAGAACTATAAAAAATAATATTAATATATTTCATGGTTTTTTAACCCACCGATATCAAATGTATTAAGAGCAATCTGCTATTGTCATCAGCATTCGTTCATTGCTCCCCCGTTAATCAAGTTACTACCTCCTAATTAATCTAATGATAGAACCCATTATTTTAGTAAAGCAGTAGATGCTTTTTGCAACGACATCCGACCTACGCCTCCCGCTATCAGCTGCTGGATTAAATTATAGGAAATAAGGGGCAACATTACTTGGGGATGATTGGCTAAGGTGATAGACGCTAGCACCAGCCCCGTTCCATTGTTACTCATCCCTAAGCCAAACATGAGTGATATTCGCTGAGCCACAGTAGCTCGAAATAACTGAGCTATCCACCAGCCGGCGGCAAAGGCAAAGGCGCATAGCCCAAAAGTGATTACAATAATCACTGCTAAAAAATCATAATCAGGATGAGCAATGGCTTGGGGTAGTGAAATTGCTGCATTGGAATAAACCAGCAATAGTAGAACTACCGAGCGGGTAAATTTTAAATAGGGTTTAGCTTGTATAATCCAGTTCTCTCCATAAAAAAAGCGGATTAAAATTCCTACCATCGAGGGTATCACTATGCTTAAAATTAACAGCAGCCCTATCCCATGGCTGGCCATTGCGTTTAATTCTTTAGCATAATCGCCTGTGGTGACTAATCCTACAGCATGAAGCAGTAGTGGCGCAGTTACTGGACTGAGGAACGTTGTTATCAGGACTAATCCTAGGCTAGTGACCACGTTACCATTCGCATTTAGCGACCAAGTCGTTGACGACCCGGCAATGGGCATTGCCACTACCAATGCCAATCCTACTAAAATACTCTGTACTTCATCTGGATTGTGCCACCATTGCATCATCAGTAACGATAAACCGATGACAAATGCAGCCGGGATCAATAGTTTAACCATAAACCCAGCCGCTAATATTGCTAGATTCTGGGGTAAGTACTTCAATTCTGATAACTTTGCTTCCAAGCCTGCATCTAATAGCAGCCATGCTAACATCAACAGCGGAAGTTTGAAGGGTATTTCCTCCTCCATGAAGCTAAGATTCCCTAAGGAAAAATTCTGCATCCACAATCCCCACCCTGGCCATAAGGCCGCTACACTATAAGAACCGAGCAGTAACCAAATAAATCGGCGATGAATAAAAGAGGATAAAGCAGTCACAAACAATAAAAGCTTTTGCCCTTTCATGGTGATCAACCCTCTTTATAGGTACTCTATCAGTGGATATGGATGCGTTACCATAAATGATTATAGATGAAGCTTTGTTATTTAAGCTGAATATAGCCTGAATTTCCTAAAGGTATCTCAATCGGAATCATTACCTCATTGGCCACAGCTCTAATTATCATCGGCAGCAGCACAGAAAACTATGTTTTCCCCAACCCAGCCTTTTGAGATCATGTTCATGTACGCTTTAAATGAGCTTACAAAACGATGATTAGAATCGTTATATATTGCCCGATTATTATAAAGTCGGTAAATGGAAACAGAACCTGCAGGGCAAAGACCCCCCGTGGGCAACTTGGCATAGAAGGCAATACCCTCATAAGTCCATTGATCCTCGCTATATATATTAGAAGGATTGAGCTTGATGAGCAGGTTGCGATCTTCCGTGCTTGCCGTATAGAAATGGGAATTTGCCCCAAGGGTGTAAAATCGATAAACAGGCACTGCGCCTTCTTCGGGTCTAGGCCAGGCATAGAAATATTTTAAAGTACCCTCCCAGTTCTCTAGCCCCGCCCCGCCGTTATATAAAACAGTTGCCTGATCATCCGAAGCGGTCAGCATGTAATGGTTCGTTCCGGTATTATAAAATTCATATACAAACTGATAATTCTTAGCGTAAAAAGATGCCATTACCGCTCGATAAGCATCTGCTATGCCCGCGCCGCAGAATCCTACAATGCAATAAGAACTTGTGGTGGGAAAAGACCGGCTGGTAGCCTTTAAATATAAAAGCAGTTGTTCCTGCGATAAATTTGGATTGACTCCAAGCATCAAAGCAGCGATGCCAGATACATGGGGAGCCGCTATACTCGTTCCCGTTATATATGCATAGCCATAGGCAGACTTCCCATTAGCATCGGGTACGATACTAGTGGATAAGATTCCATTGCCTTTATCTCCACCAGGGGCAGCAGTCGCGCCATTCTTATTCACAGGATCGGTAAAATTAGAATAAGAGGCTAATCCGCCGTTCAGATCAGTAGCAATTACTGATAGGGTATCTCTACAATCATTAGGTGAATAATCCTGAACATTATCAGTGCTATTACCTGCAGCTACCACAACCAATGCCCCCGCGGCTGAAGCGGCACTAATCGCGCGTTGCGTGTAAGATGGACATTGTTCTCTAGAATCTGAGCCAAGGCTTAGATTGATGACCTTAGCTGGGTAGGGGTTAGCTAGAACGCCAGGGACTCTAACTCCAGCGGCCCATTGAATACCCTCCGCTGTTATACTGTTTTGCCCTACACCATTACAATCCATCACCCGTACAGAGAGAATACGGGTTCGCCAATTGACCCCAGCGATACCGATACCATTATCACCACTTGCAGCAATGATTCCAGTCACACCAGTACCATGAGGATCTATACAATCAGGGCCGTTTGAAGTAGAAGATCGAGAGGTAAAATCATAATTTCCCAGCAAGCGATCGGCAAATTCCGGATGAGAAAATACACCTGAATCCACTACCGCTACAACAGTATTAGAGGAGCCATGGGTAATATCCCAAGCGTGGGTCGCATCGATTCCACCGGGGGAATCCATCATATTCCATTGATCACTAAAATCAGGGTCATTAGAGAATGACTGGGCGTACATCATTGACGGCTGGGTTTGTACAGGTGAGGACTGTAGTTTCATTAGCTTATCCGCTTCAATCCAATCAATGGAAGGCAATGTTTTAGCCGGCTGGAGAAAATCGGCAATAGTATTTTCTCCCTCTTTCGGGACTAAAAAACTAAAAACATAAGCTTCATTCACTGTTGCTCGCTCAAATACCAGTTTTTCTCCTAGAGCAGCTTCCAGTTCAGCTACCACCTCTGGCGGGGGTGGGAGATTATCTTGGGCTAAAGCTTGGATTTCAGGGGATTTAAAGCGAACGATAACCCCTACTGCAACAACAGGTGCTGGCTGGGAGTCTTGAGCAATCGCTATAGTTAAAATCATGCTGAAAAAGATACAAAAAATCCATAAGTAAGTTTTTATTCTCATTTATTTTTCCGATCTTGTTACAAAGGTTTTACAGAGTATCCAGTAGCAATCATCTACAGACTAGACGTATCACTACGTACGTAGTGATACGTCTAAACATGCCTCCGATAGCTTAGTAAACTAGCAGTTGAAATTAGGGTAGGAGTAAAAATATGAGCCAGTTATGGCTAACAATAAAGTCACGATGGAAAATTATCCTACTTGCCATTGTGCCACTTATCGCCTCAACTTTCGTTATTGTGTACACGGTACGCTATCAAGCTATTGCCCTTGAGAAACAACAGCAGGAAGTCATTAAAACAACCTACCTTAATAGTAAGGATTTAGAGCTGAAAAGCTATATCACGCTGGCAAAGCGTTCAATTACTCATCTCTATGATTCAGGTCGAGTAGATACGGCTGTAATGGAAGAAGCGAAAGCAATTTTAGCTAAATTGGAATATGGGAAAGATGGCTATTTTTTTGTCTACGATTATCAAGGAAATTCCCTTGTTCACTCACGCCAGTGGAATCTGGTAGGAACCAATCAGTGGAATCTTAAGGATGATCAGGGCAAATTAGTTATCCAAGATCTCATTAACCGCGCACGGACAAACGATAAAGGTGGATTCGAAAATTATGACTGGGAAAAACCTTCTAGCCATAGTATTGCCCCTAAACGAACGTATGTTATAACGCTGCCCAAATGGGGATGGATATTAGGCACGGGGGTTTATCTTGATGATATTGATCGAGCGTTAATAAAAGTAAATTCTCAGCTACGGGATAACATCCACAGTACTACATTCTCGATAATTATTATCGCTACCTTTGTTGTAGTTTTGATAATAATTTTAAGCTTGGTGCTCAATATCAGGGTAGATACAAAACTTAGTGTAGCCGATGCCAAACTTAAAATATTAGCCCAGCGGATTATAAATACACAGGAGGAAGAACGTACTCGGGTAGCAAGAGAATTACATGATAGCGTCATGAATATGCTAGTAGGTATTAAATTTAGAATCGAAGGCAGGATTATTGAATTACTAGAGAATGAGCAATCTGATTCAGTCCGGGTTAGGTTAGAGGATATCGCAGTAAAACTAAAAGATACGCTAACCGAGCTTCGCCGGATTGTTCGTGACTTACACCCTCTCGCCCTTGACCTTGGCCTGAAGGTAGCCATAGAGCAGCTTGTGCTTAACATACATGATGTAGGTATAGCGGCTAAGTTCAGTACCTATGGTGAAGTAGATAGCCTATCTATTACGACTAATAGGGCCTTGTACCGAGCTACCCAAGAATCGTTACATAACATTAAACGGCATGCGCATGCTCGCCATGTAACTGTGAAATTGGAAGAGGATTCTGCCTGCGTCCAGCTTACCATCCAAGATGATGGTATCGGCTTTAATGTAGATCATATCAAATGCGATCCAAAGCATGGATTTGGCTTACACAATATGAAAGAACGAGTGGAATCTGTGGGTGGGGAATTAACTATTACCTCTTCACTGCAAGGGACCATAGTCATCATTAAGGTTTATCATTAATTTATTCCTATCCTATGTCTACTTTACCCCTTATCAAAATACTGCTTGTCGATGATGATCCTTGGGTGCGCCCTACATTGCGCCTTATGTTGGAATCTGTCCCTAGATTTAAGTTAGTAGCTGAAGCCAATAAAGCAGAAGATGCCTTACAACATCTACAAAATAACTTAGAGATTAACCTAGCCATAGTGGATCTTTGTATGCGCGGGATCAATGGTATTAGATTAGCTGAACTCATTCGATCTCGATTCCCACACGTAGTCGTCCTAATACTCACTAACGAAGATAGGAAAGAATACATCAGAGAAGCAAAACTAGCCGGCGCCCGGGGCTATATACTGAAAGAGACTCCTTGGCCAGAAATTGTATCCACAATTGAGAATATCATAGATAAAGAAATTGATTTTCTCGAACCTTCATCGCTGATTCCACCTGAGCCTCCATCCATTCCTGAGCAATTACTCACTAATCGGGAATTACAAGTGCTATGGAACATGGGTGACATTAAGTCAACTAAGGAAATTGCGCGGATACTTAACATTGAGCCACGCACCATAGAAGGCCACCGGGCGAGTATCTGGCGAAAACTTAAGATTAAAAGCCATCCTCAAGCGATAAACATTGCTACTGAATATAGGAAGCGTCATAAGACTCCTCCCGAGATGACCGGCTGCAAAAAACCCGATAGATCAGATGTTATTTAGATCAGGATTACTAATAATAACCGTATAACCACCTTAATTTTAACTTCTTTAGGGGAAAACAGTGATGAATTTTATTTATTATGAGTATATCTTGTATATCGTCTTCTTCACCATCTTTACACACTTATTAATATACCTCGACCCGCAGCTCGTATCATCAATGGGGACAGCGGGGACGCTATTGCCAGTCTTGAAAGAAAAATTGAATAATCATAAGAAGCTCTTACGATTACTTATACTATTAGTAGTGTCTGGCTTTTTAGTACTCATATCTACACCTCTAGCCCGCTCATTTTTAAAAGAGTTAATGCCTGATGGTGAGAGCGTATGCAAAAAGTTATTAGGAAACTATTCGTTGTATCAAAGTTATCTTTTTATTGAAACTCTCAAGAAAGATGCCCGATCCACGGCTCTCGATGGTGCTTGGAGGGAGACCTATTGTCATCCAGATCCAGAAAATGAAGGAGGTTTTATTTTAAAAGGTAAAGATGATACGACATTTGATATAGAGGCCATTATTGAGGGTAAATATGAGCAACTCGCTATTGTAAGATATATTTACAATTCGTATGTTCGTATCAAAAAAGACGGGACTCTAGCTGGCCGGTTCTTTGAGATTGCTTCAGAGCAGACAGGTTTTACACAATATACTGTTGATAAAGACGGTAATAAGTTTAATCCATTATTAAAGGATACCATTGATGAAAAAATAAAGGAGATCATAAAGCTCCGTGATGAAAACCATAGAATTAGAAGAACAAAGCCCTGTACTGTAATGCAGGGAGAGATTGGTGGAAAAACTGCGATTGCTTTTGCTTGTCAAAGCTATACCAGAATTATGATAAAAGATGATTCACCTTAACGCCCGTTTTATTTACCCTCGGTTGCTATCTGCGCTTGTGACTTCGTTATTATGGTATTACTTTACTACTAGGGCGCTACCTAGATCGAGATTGCTGATAACTATATAACTATCTTAATTTTCGCTTTAGGAGGACAATAGTGAGTCGCACTATCAATAAGCTTGGCTGGACTATCCTTGCCCTCACTGGCGCAGTAGCATTTAGCTTTATCGCTTTAAACCATGGGGAGTCTATCGGGGCAATTTGGATTGTCATTGCCACCCTATGTCTTTACCTCATCGCTTATCGTTTTTATAGTTTATTCATTGCTAAACAAGTACTCAGATTAAACCCAGCCCGCCAAACTCCTGCATATACCCATTGCGATGGCCTAGATTACGTCCCCACTAATCAATATGTCTTATTTGGGCATCATTTTGCGGCTATTGCGGGTGCCGGCCCTTTAGTAGGCCCAATATTGGCTGTACAGATGGGGTATATGCCAGGGTTTTTGTGGCTACTGGTTGGGGTTGTCTTTGCTGGAGCCGTACAGGATTTTATTATTCTCTTTATCTCTATACGGCGGGATGGTCGCTCACTTGGAGATCTGATTAAATCCGAGATGGGGCTAATACCTGGCATGATTGCTCTATTGGGCACCTTTTTTATCATGGTAATCCTCTTAGCCGTATTGGCGCTCATTGTAGTTAAAGCGCTGACTGCATCCCCTTGGGGCACTTTTACTGTCGCAGCGACTATTCCTATTGCTCTGTTTATGGGTATCTATAGTCGCTATCTTCGCCCAGGGCGTATTGGCGAAGTCTCCCTTATTGGTTTTACGTTACTCATCCTATCTATCGTGAGCGGGCAATATATACAGGAAATTCCTGCTTTAGCTGCCCTATTTACCTTAACGAGTATCCAATTAACTTGGATATTGATTGCCTATGGCTTTGTAGCTTCAATACTACCTGTTTGGCTGCTATTAGCCCCTCGGGATTACTTGTCTACTTTTTTAAAAATTGGCACCATTGTCAGCCTAGCGATTGGCATTATTATCATTTCTCCCCAGCTTAAAATGCCCGCTTTTACCCAGTTCATAGATGGCTCTGGCCCAGTGTGGTCCGGCAGTCTCTTTCCTTTTTTATTTATTACCATCGCCTGTGGCGCTGTCTCAGGCTTCCATGCTCTGATTTCTTCTGGCACTACGCCTAAAATGATCGAAAATGAAAGCCATGCCCCCTTTATCGGTTATGGGGCAATGTTAATGGAATCTTTTGTCGCGATTATGGCTTTAGTAGCGGCTTCTATCCTCGAACCTGGGATATATTTCGCCATGAACAGCCCAGTAGCGCTCATTGGCAGTACAGCGGAATCAGCCGCGCAAACTATTTCCCAATGGGGTTTTTATCTTACCCCGGAGATGATCACCCAGACTGCTCAAGATGTGGGTGAACATACGATTATCTCTAGAGCCGGCGGTGCCCCCACCTTGGCCGTGGGTATGGCGCGTATCCTGTCAGATCTTACAGGCGGTAACACGATGACGGCTTTCTGGTATCATTTTGCCATTTTATTTGAAGCACTTTTTATCTTAACTGCGGTTGATGCGGGTACTCGTGCTGGACGTTTTATGCTACAGGATTTACTTGGGGCATTTATCCCCGCAATGAAACGCATCGATTCAATAGGCGCTAGCCTGATTGCCACGGGTATTTGTGTTGCCGGCTGGGGCTATTTTCTTTATCAGGGCGTGGTCGATCCCCTTGGGGGAATTAATACGTTATGGCCGTTATTTGGAATTTCCAACCAGATGCTGGCGGGTATTGCTTTGATTTTTGCCACCTGCGTCTTATTTAAGATGAAGCAGGATCGATTTACTTGGGTCACCATTGTGCCTACTGTCTGGATTTTAATTTGCACGCTCACTGCTGGTTGGCAAAAAATATTTCACTCTGATCCCCGTATTGGATTTTTAGCCCATGCGGAGAGTTATAAAATTGCCGTAGCTGAAGGTCGATTACTCCCACCAGCCAAATCCACTGGGCAAATGGAGCAAGTTATTTTTAATGATTATCTGAATGCAGCTCTAGCCAGTATATTTATACTGGTGGTCATTAGCATCATGGTATTCGGAATTAAAACTATTTTACGTGCCCGCGCTATAGACAACCCCAGCACTCAAGAAACCCGCCTTGAAACGGAGATACTCACCTGCGTAGATACCCTGAGCCATGTTAAATAAAATCAAGCAAATAAAGCGCTATTTTAGTCAAGGTATGCGGCTGATGGTTGGTGTACCTGAATACGATATCTATCTGACTCATATGAAAAATACCCATCCAGATCAGCCGGTAATGTCCTATGCAGAATTTTTCCGAGAGCGCCAAGAAGCTCGCTATGGCGGCAAAGGTAAAATGAGCTGCTGCTAGTTTAGTAGTCTATTGACCCCTCCTCCCTAAAATAATGTCCCTAAAAGCAAGATGACAACACCGATTAGGGGAAATGTAACCTTAAGGGTTAATCATCCTATATCCCAAGCTCGCTCCTTTAGCACGATCTTATTGTTGGAGATGTGGGAGCGTTTTGGCTTCTACGGCATGCAAGTACTCATTGTTTATTACTTGATAGAGCAGCTTGGGTTTAGTGATAGACATGCCAATCTTACTTGGAGTACCTGTGTAGCCCTCATCTATACCACACCTGCGATAGGAGGATGGATTGGCGATAAGATCCTAGGTACTCGACGTACCATGTTATTAGGAGCTATCGTGCTGACCTTAGGCTATGGGTTGCTAGGGGTGCCCCATCAGCCAGTAGAATTCATATTTTTTGCCCTTGGAGTGATCATAGTAGGTAACGGGCTATTTAAAGCAAACGCAGGCAACATGGTACGTAAAATATATGAGGGTAGCCCTTCCAAGATGGATAGCGCCTTTACCCTCTATTATATGGGCGTGAATATGGGTTCCATGATTTCCATGCTCCTGACTCCATGGGTGAAGGATTATATTAATATCCAATATGGCTATGATCTTGGCTGGCATGTTGCTTTTACAGTCAGTGGCTTTGGCCTTGCCATCGGGCTTGGTGGTTATTTCTTAATGCGCCGCACTCTCGCCTATACCGGTTCTGAACCTGATACCCATCCCTTGAAAATAGGTAAGCTAGGGCTAGTTATTGGCTTAAGCATCCTTATGGCCTTCCTTGCAGCCTTTATACTTAAGCATGAAACCATAGCTCGTCTGTTTATCTATATGGCAACGGCGGCTATATTTTTCTTTTTTACCTTTTTTATTTATACTGCCCGTCCTCATGAACGATCCGGGCTACTTATCGCTTTAATACTCACGATTCAAGTGATTTTTTTCTTTATTTTTTATCAACAAACCTCCAGCTCACTGGCGCTATTTATTTTACGTAACGTAGACTGGAATTTTAATGTCTTTGGCTTTCATGTATTCACATGGGCACCGGCCCAATTTCAAGCCCTAAACCCTATTTGGATCTTTATTCTCAGTCCAATCTTAGCTTGGATTTATACCCATGCGGGCAATCAAGGAAAAGATCTCCCTGTTGCCGGAAAATTTGCAATTGGCTTTATGATGATGGCCATCAGTTTTTTTATTTATGGCGCTGCGGCGCACTTTACTAACATAGCCGGCAAAACTTCTTCTTGGGTCATAGTCTGGGGTTACGGCTTTGGCGCCTTAGGAGAGCTATTAATAAGCGGCCTAGGGTTAGCGATGATTGCGCGCTATGGGCCAGCACGAGTAGGTGGATTTATGATGGGTACTTATTTTATCGCCACGGGAATATCCCAATATTTCGGGGGCTGGATCGCCACCTTAGCTGCAGTTCCTAAAGAGATGACTGACCCGATCATGACCTTGCCCATCTATACTTACCTGTTTAACTGGCTGGGTATTGCGGGTCTTGGCTGTGCCTTAATCGCATCAGCTATGCTGCCAATCATAAGAAAGCTCTCATTGACATCCCCCTCCCCAAAGGAAGGGGATTCCTAATTCATCGATCGCGGAACGACAACAGCGAAATGCTACCGCCGCTTACTCAGTCTCCAAAGGCTAACACCGCCAGTCCGGCGGCTTTTATATTACACGCCGCATTAACATCGCGGTCGTGTTTTCTCTCGCATTCTAGACAGATCCACGAGCAGACATCAAGCAGCATCGATTCAGAAACAAACCCGCAGCAGTGGCAGCGTTTTGACGAAGGGAGGAATCGGTCAATTTCGATATACACTCTACCGGCCCACTTGGCCTTGTATTCCAACTGCCGAGTAAATTCTCCCCAGCTTGCATCGGCGATGGGCTTTGCCAGTTTCGGGTTTTTAATCATGTTCTTCACCGCAAGGTTTTTGCGGGAAAGTTATCCATCCGGCAATCGGAGATTTTGGCGTGAATACGGGCCACCTTGAGCTTTGCCTTTTGCCGGTTCTTGCCGCCAAGTTTTTTCTTGGCAAGGCGGCGTTGGTATTTGGCAAGCTTGGCGACGTACTTCATCCTATGGCGTGGATTTCCGGATTTGAAGCCATCACTGGTGACGAATAAATTCTTAATGCCTACATCGATGCCGACCTTTTTATCGGTAACCGGCAGCAGCGTAGGTTCGCTTGGGGGAAGTTTTTGAAGGCGGCCTGCTGATTTCTCAGGCATTGTTGCAAAGGAACACTAGAAATTTCAATGAAAAAAAGGGTAGCCTTTTTGCTACCCCTTTTTGAGGATTATCTATAACCCACTTTAATCAATCTTGTTTCAGAGCGTCTTCAGATACTCTGCAAGATCACTCATCTGCGCACTGGTAAGCCCAAGATTCATTTTATCATTGTATATCTGCACCACATCACTAAGGGTTTGTGCTGAGCCATCATGTAAATAAGGCGGGTGTTGCCACAAGCCACGCAATGGAGTAGTACGCCACATGCCAGTGGCTGAACGAGTTACATAGAGCTTATCTTCAGCTACCGTATCAGCAGGTGGATGGAGTCGCTGATTAGCATCCGTAAATTTCGGACCACTATGACAGCGGGCACAACCTGCCGATCCATCAAATAGCCCTTCGCCACGAGCAGCTGCATCAGGATCAAAGCTGCCTTCTGGCGGTAAGGGGGCCGATATGGACAGCTGATAAGCCTGCAATGCAGCTAGATTGCTGGTGACCAGATCCTGCTTACCATTCACCACAAATACGCCAGGATGCCAACCAGGCTTCAAGCCAGGCTGATCCGGATTAATATGAGTGCCAATTCTTGGATCCGAAAACAACCCTTGTCCGCCCATCTGAGTAACAGCAACATAGCGATTCCAATAAGAAAGTGAAGGACCATCACCTGTATAAACAACGCTATGTACACCCTCCAAACCGTACGCAGGTGGGATTACAACCGGATCGCTCAATCCATCAATATTAAAGCGAGGATCGTACATGCCAGGCCCCCAAGAATTTAATTTATCTTTATCTGCTTGGGAAAAAGCTGGGGATAAAGCGATGATCTTCCCTGGATCTAGATCATGATTAGGCCAACCATCCAGCCGATGACCAATACCGGGTATAAATGAATTATCAACAGTTGAATGGCAAAGCGCACAAGTAACCCCCACTTGAGTCAACGTATCCGTGCCATTTACTGTTTCAACCGTACCTTTAACACCCACGACGGCATCTAGTTTTAATAAGGCAACGGTAGTTGCCGGGCTTGATAAATCAATACTTCCACCGGTGATCCCTTTCTGCACCGCCTCAGGTAACGCATCCACATCTACTTTTAAACCAACAGCTAAGGCAGTTAAGGGATCTACCGCTTGACTGATAACAGTATTTAATTGCAGCTTATCTGTCCAAGTAATCTCATCCCCAAATGTATTGAAGCGAAAAACTTGCTGGCCCTGCGCAATGAGCGCCTCGTTCTGATCTTGCGGCGTTGAATCATTACTTTGCTGCGCCACACTGTAACTTATCACTCCAGATATAGCTAATAATGCCCCACCTGTTAGCGCTGAAAAAAGTTTTGCTTTCATTATTCCCCCTTTCGATCGCTTAAGTAATTTGCTTTAGCGCTTGGACGTAACCCTATGAATGTGCTGATTAACAATAAGCCTAGGCTAAACATTTCCAGCGTGGCCGGCTCCGGCATACTCGTTATAGGGCTTGGAGTGATACTATCGATACTACCGCTAAAGTTTTGCAAAAAAATAGAGCCACCTGCTGTACTCACTGATCCAGTTTGCCCCTGAAAGATACTACCGCCATTAAAATCAACCAACGAACCAATCGGTTCAGTACCAAAAAAAGTCGCAGATGAGTGAGGTGTGATAAAACTAAATGTGGCGGTTTCACCATTTGTGTTTTGAAGCCCGATACTATACGCAAGGGGTTGATCAATCTGCGCTACTAGCGGGCCTTGAGTCACTATGGTATTGAAGGTAGGAATGGATGATAAATCTGGAAATTCAAACGATATTGAAGTGACCTGACCAATAGAGCCAAAATTCTGATCCTGACCACTAGGATCTACCCCCATGGTACCCATAAAACTTACAGAAACGGGATTATTATCATTGGTATTACTTAAGAAGTACTGCGCTTGTCCGCTGATATTAAACGACTGTATTGGATTTGCCTGAGCTAACAGTGGCAAAAATCCAACTGCCATGAAAATTAAAGATAGAAGCCATCTTAAAGCTTTTTGACTGACAGGTTTCATCTCTATATCTACCTCCTAAGAGCACATAAATAAATAGTATGAAAGCTGAGGCACAGTTTATTGCGCTCTCCGCTTACTACAAAACATGCAATAAATATGCACATTTTATAAAAACGTTATAAATCAAATATTTATTAATATAGAGGTAGATATTTTTAAGTTTTAAGTATTGAAGTAAGTTTTTTTATTGTAAAAATAACTGACATTCAATAGCGGCAATATAAATTATTATTTATAAATCAATAGCTTATTTAATGTAAAATATTTTTACAATCAAATTTAAGATCACCTCTGACTGTCTCCTAGTAATACCTCCTTTCATCGGTCATCCAAGGAAAATCATGTATTTTTAATACATGTAAATAATACTGACATTTTAGATATCTATATTGCTACGCTTTTTAAACGCTACCTATCCCAAAGACACCGGTTTTATTAAAAAAATAGAGCAGAAATTCTGATAGCAGCTTATCTTACGTACTTGGGTGCACTGTCAATTTTGTAGAGCGATCTGATCTGCTTATCAATTACTGGGAGGTAAGTTAGCCTAGGGGGCGTTAAAACTAACTAATGTTGTATAGAGCTCAGAAATATATATTCAGCGCATATGAAGGTGACATGACGCTGTAGAGAGTGACAGCGTCATGTCTTTAAATAAAGTTAGGAAACGATCGGAGCCGTTTGACGGCGACGCATAACAACACTCATCAAAGCAAAACCAGTGAGCAACATTGTCCAAGTTGCCGGTTCAGGCACACTTGGTGTTGTCGGAGTCCCACCCGTCGAGTAGACCACAAGATTTGAAATACCCTTAATGTTATTAAAGGTAATAGTCGATGTCCCTACTGTTCCAGCGTCATATTTGTAGAATGCCGTCTCATTTCCAAGAGGACTCCCATTCCCAAAGTGGGCACCAAAAATAGTGATACCTGTCATCATCTGGCCTACCGATATACTGCTACCGGAAACGTTGCTACCATTAGCATTAATCACGGTGAAATTATTAAAATCGAAACTACTAGAACCACCAGTACCAAAATCAAAGCCGAGTGATGTAAGAGCGGCTACCTGAGTGCTTACACCGCTACTGCTGTTATTTATAGCATTTTTGCTATATCCACCAGCGCACTCTGATGCATCGTTAAAAATACCTGCCGAACTACACTTGCCATCCCCGCCAACTACTGTCGGTATTGCATACGCCCCTGCCGATAAAGCCATCACACTGCCTGTTAATGCAATCGAGACTATCTTCTTAAGTTTCATCTAACACTCCAGAAATAATAATTATAATTATACAATAAGTAATTTAGCAATAATCATGCCAAATATTAATTGACAATAACTAGAAGGGGTAATATTTGAACGGTTAGAAAAATCTCTGGGGTTAAAGAAGATATATAATTCCGGGCTTCTAGTGATTTAAACGAGAGAACGTGAAGGTGCCAACAGGATTTTTCAATGTTAGTGATTATTTTGCTCGCCTAAGGGATCTAGCTAAAAATAGAGCTTTTCAATCCATCATCGGCCTAGTAATGTAAATTATTTTGGCAATAGAAGGCCCTGCTAATATGTTGAATGCTAAATACATGATTTATAAAAAGCCTATAAATCAAATAGTTATATAATGAATGGATATTTTTTAAGATTATGCTTGCTACTGTAAAATAAATAACACTTAATCACAAATATAGAAATTATTTTATATAAATCAATATCTTATTAATGTAAGATATTTTGACGATTAAACTGAGAGTAATTGCTGACTATCTCTTAGCGGTGCTTCTTTCATAGCCAATCCATGACTTTAGTTATTTTTAAATACCTATTCCTGCACACTCATGTAAATCATCATCTCAATGTTATTTAACAGCTACCTATCTCAAAGGTAAAGCTATACACTTAAGCTATCAAAAGCCACCTAAGACACCGAATAACATGCAAACCGATTTAGCTAGCTTTATTAAAAAAACACCTGAAGGACAGGAAGCTGATAGTATCTTACGCGCTTGCGTACATTGCGGGTTTTGTACAGCGACCTGCCCCACTTATCAATTACTAGGAGATGAATTAGATGGACCCCGTGGCCGTATCTATTTAATCAAACAGGTACTTGAAGGAAAAACACCTAGTAGTAAAACACAGCAACATTTAGATCGGTGCCTTACCTGCCGCGCCTGCGAAACGACTTGCCCATCTGGAGTCCGTTATGCCCGCCTGCTGGATATTGGTCGTGAAGTCGTTGAAGCTCAAGTATCTAGGCCACTTTGGGAGCGTCTGATCCGAGCATCATTACGAGCCGTATTACCTTATCCACGACGCTTTACCCCATTATTACGATTAGGGCGAATGTTATCGCCTGTTTTACCCGCTGCCATGAAGCGACATCTCCCCTCTCTAGGGCAACCAACACCCTGGCCTACTACCCCCCATAGCCGTAAAATGTTAATTTTAGAAGGCTGCGTCCAACCCACCCTTGCTCCTGAAATTAATGCGAGTACCGCTTGGGTATTAGATCGACTCAATATCAGCTTATTAAAAGCCCCTAATAGCGGCTGCTGCGGGGCAATTAACCATCATCTCTCAGATCCTAAGCCAGCACTAGTCTTTATGCGCCGAAATATTGATGCTTGGTGGCCTTATATAGAAGCGGGGGCTGAAGCTATTGTAATTACTGCCAGCGGCTGTGGGGCTATGATTAAAGAGTACGGAATTTTACTTAAGGAAGATCCGCTTTATGCGACCAAAGCCGCCAAAGTTGCGGCAATCACAAAAGATATTAGTGAAATTCTGACTCAAGAGGATCGATCTGCCCTGATACCCTCTCCCCAAATCCCTCGCCGCATTACCTTCCAATCGCCTTGCACGCTTCAGCATGGCCAACAGCTCAATGGTGTCGTGGAGAAGCTACTTCAAGAGGCGGGGTTTGACCTAACTGAGGTGGAGAATGCTCATCTTTGCTGCGGCTCAGCGGGAACTTATTCTATTTTACAGCAAGATCTCTCCCAACGCTTGCTAGCCAACAAACTTGTAGCACTGGAAGCCGGATCTCCTCAAATCATTGCCACTGCTAATATTGGCTGCTTAACCCATCTTCAAAGCCAATCCTCATTGCCGGTCAAACACTGGATCACTCTATTTGATCCTAGGTTTTAATGAGTAAAATTAATAGCACGCTTGGGCTAGTTAGCTATTAAGCGCCTGCCAGCGTTGATAGACTCTCAGTGCTCTATCATCTTGCTGCTGAATTATGGGTAGCCGATGCTCACTCATTGGCTTGCTAAACTCAGTATAAAAAGTATTAAGCTCAAAATACTTGCGATCATCATGATAGAATTGAGCGTAATCCTCTCGCGTGACAATGTAGATCACTTGACGAGGACTACAGTAATACAAGGCACCAAGGCACATGGGGCAAGGGCTAGCTAAGATATAAATATCGCAGTCAGTTAGATGTTCGGTACCTAGTTTGGTGCAAGCGTCCCGGATAGCCAAAATCTCTGCATGGGCTGTTGGATCTTGGGTTTGAGCTACCCTATTGGGACTTTCAGCAATCACCTCCCCGTTACACACGATAACGGTAGCAAAAGGCCGCCCCCCTTCTTCTACATTCTTCATTGCAAGATCAATAGTACGCCTTAAAAAATTCATAGAAAACTCCCATAAAATAAGCTCAATAGCTACAGATAACTGCCCTACGCCCTAGTAGAAAAGAATAATAATAGGCATTTAAGGAGGCTATTCTCTCTTGTGAAATACTAAGTTTAAACTATTCATCCCAGAGATTTTCTAAAGTATAACCACTGCCAGGAATAGCCCATATATTCCCGTCTAGGTAGCGACGATGCAGATCCAAGCCAGTAATCTCCTCCATCTCCGATTCACTCAGTACCAGCTTTGAAGATTCAAAGTTTTGCCGAATACGCTGCGGGTTCACTGATTTTGGAACGACCGCTACACCGAGATGCAATGCCCAAGCAATTAAAATCTGTGCCGGACTAGCATGATGCTGCTTGGCAATTGTTTTAATGACTGGATCTTCTAGCAACAACGGCTCATTTTTTGCCTTCATAATTGCTGGCCGATCTACTGATCCCAGCGGAGAATAGGCAGTCACGTGAATATGATTCTCTTTACAAAAATTTAATAGAGCACTTTGCTGCAAATAAGGATGTAGCTCTATCTGATTCATAACGGGTTTCATTCGCCCTTCTTCTAAAATCAGTGATAATTTATGAGCACTGAAGTTAGAAACGCCTATATATCTTGTTAAGCCATTAT
Source organism: Candidatus Nitrosoglobus terrae (assembly GCF_002356115.1). NCBI lineage: Bacteria > Pseudomonadati > Pseudomonadota > Gammaproteobacteria > Chromatiales > Chromatiaceae > Candidatus Nitrosoglobus > Candidatus Nitrosoglobus terrae. Next base: position 938,188 of record NZ_AP014836.1, on the reverse strand, counting down.
CTACACACTCCTCCATAGCACTCCAAGTTTCGGTAAGGGGCAATTTTTCAAGAGAGATTAGATCCATAGCATTTTCTGGAAAAATTGAATCTTCTTGCTGGGCGACCGGCCAGTGCATGAGATACAAATCAAGATAATCTAAACGTAAATTCTCTAAAGTAACCCTTAATGCCGGTTTGACATTTTTAGGATGATGGGCATTATTCCAAAGCTTAGAGGTTATCCATAGCGCTTCGCGCTTTATACCTTCTTCATTCATAGCATCTTTCAGCGCTTGACCTATTTCTGCTTCGTTACCGTAAAGATGCGCACAATCAATATGACGATACCCTACACGAATCGCCTCACGCACTGCGTCATAGACTTCACCTGGTTTTGATTTCCAAGTACCTAGGCCAAGCTGAGGCATGGTTCCACCATCATCAAAATATAAAATATTATTCATAAGAACTTCTTCCTAATAGATTAGAATTTTAAGAATCTAAGTCGCTTGTATAAGCTCTTTATAGATAGAGATTAGGCCTAATACCCCTTCAGGTAAAATGTAGCTACTATGGCTACATTAGCAATAAAAATCCAAAAAATAGAATTATCTATGAAATACCAGTAAACAATAAATCATTGCTAATCGCTATTCGATTCAATAATTTTACCGGCTTTAAATAAAAATAAATTTCTGAAGCTACTCTTAAGTTTTCTGAGGAGTAAACGATATGGCTTTTTATAAATAATATAGCGTACTACTTACAGCGAATATGAATATAGAAAAATTCTGGCGGCAATTAAAAATACGGCGCCGACTCCCGCTAGGACCAATTTGTTTAGAATTTAGTTTTCTAAGGCGGACAAAGTTACGCAGTGGAAGCTATTACAAATCTGATACCGATCTTGAATTTATAAATCAGACTAATAATATAGCTCATTCAAAACTTGCCGTAATAGTGGGTGTTGGCCCAGGATTTGGCTATGCGCTTGCCTATCGTCTTGCGCAAGAATCATTCCAAATTATTCTCATTTCAAGGAATATCAGTAAGCTAGATTCTCTGATAGCAGATATTACGCAGCAAGGTAAATCAGCCTCTGCTTATGCATGTGATGTTACAATGGAAGTTTCTGTTAACGCACTTTTTAAGAAAATAGTTGAGCACCATGGAACCCCTGATCTCGTGGTTTACGGTCTTCAAAGCTTTGGCCCCGGCAACAGTATAAACGTAGAGGTTCCAGCATTTGAAAATAGCTGGAGACATAATTGTTTAGGCGCGTTCTTAGTTTCTCATGTGGCTGCTAAAGCCATGTTACTTCAAACAAGAGGAACAATCATTTTAGTTGGCTCAACATCATCAATGGTAGGGAGATCAACGCATCTCAATTTAGCCGTAGGTAAATTTGGGCAGCGAGCATTGGCACAAGTCTTATCCAGAGAACTACGGCCTAAGGGAATTCATGTGTGCCACGTTATGATTGATGCTGATATTAGAGAAGAGACTGATGAACATCGTGATTCCCCGTATGCTGACGCAAACGATATAGTAGAATCTATTGTATTTTTACATAAACAGCCTAAAACAGCGTGGACTAGTGAACTAGATCTTCGTCCATGGAATGAGGAGTTTTGGGAACACTGCTAGCAAAAAATAGCTATTTTGAATGATTGCGCTAGATAATACTTCAGGTAAAATAAATTTTATGGCGACTATATCAACACTAGAAATTGAAAACACCGAATCATTGGTGGATACCAGCAAGTGGGTAGAAGGGCAAGTCATTGCTAATCATCATTGGACTCGATGGCTTTACTCACTTCAGGTGGAAGCCACCGAGGTTACCTTTGAGGCCGGTCAATTTGGCCGCTTAGGTTTGATTATTAATGGTGAATTTGTCACCCGATCCTATTCTTTTGTTAATCCTCCTAATAAGCCTCATTTGGAATTTTATTCAATTATAGTCTCGGAAGGATCTCTATCACCTCGCCTTGCAGAATTAAAATCAGGAGATAAAGTTTGGCTTTTCCGAAAAGCTGCGGGGTTTCTTGTTCTTTCCCAGATTCAAACCACTGATACTCTTTGGATGTTATCTACAGGAACAGCAATCGGTCCCTTCCTCTCTATCCTTCAAACTCAGGAACCTTGGCAGCGATACTCTAAAATTGTTTTAGCCCACTCAGTGCGCACGAGTGAGGAGCTCGTTTACCAAGATCTCATTCAAATCCTCTACAAGCAGTACCCAGATCAGTTTATTATGGTTCCCTTAGTCAGCCGAGAAGAATGCGAAGGTGCCATTTATGGGCGAATTACTACGTCAATTACCGATGGCCGTATGGCTCAATACACTGGGCTTACCATTGACGAGAAATTATCTCAAGTTATGATCTGCGGAAATCCAGATATGGTCCGAGATACTACCGCCCTACTCAAGGAAAAAGGCCTTACTGAAAATCGCCGACGACATCCCGGGCAAATATCTGTAGAGAAATATTGGTAATGGTAATATTCCTTCTATAAAGACAGCCCTTGACTATAATCAGGGTTATTATTCAACGTCATTGAAATAACAACTAAAAATACTACAAATAAGATTACTAGTATGATTGGGAGTAAAAATCCCCTCCAGTCCTTTTGCTCTATTTTTTCTGCATGCTGAAATGCGGCTTTGATCCCTGGCCGAGACCATAAAATGACAAAAAGAACGAGAAGACCCAATAAGATTGCCTCCCAAGTATTTACCGCTTCCATCTAAACCTATTCTCCTCTACTATTTTGGCTAACTTTATAGCTAGTATAGAGTAGAATTTTTCCTAAAGATCTACCTCCGCTTACAAAATAACTACCTTATCCTTAATATGATAGTGAACAAGCCTAGTCCATTACTAGACGCTTTAGAGATTAAGCCTAGCATAGGTATTGTCTGTTTAGCAGGGGCAGGGGGGAAAAAAACTACACTATATCGTTTAGCTACACTCTATCCCGGTCGAGTAGGTATCACTTCAACTTCTGCGCATATTACTCCTTTTCCAGATCAAATCTCTGCTTATCAAGTGATTACCCATGAGAAGCAGCTACCTATGCTAATAAAAACCGCAGCCAACACCCGCCGTTTAATCGCTTACGCTCAACCTTCAGCAAGAAAAGGGTATCTTGCAGGAGTACCGCCTACTTTAGTAGCAAGAATCCATCAACAAGCTAAATTTGACATTAGTCTAGTTAAGGCCGATGAATCTTATAATCATTGGATTAAAGCACCCATAGTCGAAGAAACCATAATTCCAGAAGAAGCTACTATTATCATACCCATACTCTCCGTGTTGGCTATCGGGCAACCTCTCACAGAGAAAATTGCCTATCAAGTAAGGCAGATTGAATCTATTATTAAGATTAAAGAAGGTGAAACTCTAAGACCATTACACCTCGCAAGATTACTGGCTAGCGCCCAAAACAGTCTAAAAAAGAGTCATACCGCGAAAATAATCCCACTTATTAATATGATAGATAATCCAATATGGGAGAAACAAGGCATAATAACAGCTGAAATAGCATTATCCCTTACAGATTGCTTTGATCGCGTAGTATTAACCTGTATGAGCCAGATTAACCCTTCAGTAATAACTGTTCGCCGTAGCTAACTAAATTAACTCAATCAATATATAAACAATCCCTATTTCTCATTTACACTTCAATGGGAGTATCTGGATCATTTCCCCACTCTGACCACGCGCCTGGATAGCCTTTAATGTGAGGATAATCTAAATACTTTAATACCATAAAAGTATGGGCTGATCGCTGATGAGTCTGGCAGTAACAAATCACCTCTTTCTCTGGGGTTATTCCTAAAGATTCTAAGCTCAATCGTAATTCAGACTCAGGCTTAAAGCGAAAACCATGCTCCTGATCAATGGCTTGAATCCATTCAAAATTTACTGCTCCCAGAATATGGCCACCCCGTTTAGCACGAACATCCTTACCATGGTATTCTGCTGAAGAGCGAACGTCCAATATCACTACATTAGGATCAAATAAACGAGCTAAAATATATTCCCTATCTGCTGCTTTATTACCTTGATAATGACCATGAAAATCGCTAGGTACCTTAGTCTCTTCTGACCCTTGACTTACCAAATGTTCTTCCTCTAGCCAAGACTTTAAACCGCCATCCAGTAGAGATGACCGTTCATGCCCCAGTTCTTCTAAAGTCCAAAGAAAGCGAGAAGCCCGAGCATTACTCTCATTATCATAAGCAACCACATGACGCTCAGGGGTAAAACCTATATGAGAGAGGGTTAGGCTTAAATTATGCGCATCTGGCAAAAGCCCCATGACTGGAGGACGAGCAGCCACAATATCCATATAATCCAAGTGCACAGCCTTAGGTATGTGGCCGGAGAGATAGGATTCTTTATTGGAAAGATCAACAACCAGCAGATTAGGATCATCTAGTTGCTGTTTTAGTTCATTTGGCTGTAAAAGCATAAAAAACCCAGTACTCCTCCCTTATAAAAGTTAAGTTTCCCCAACCCTATTTTTACTGCTATGTTTATTAAGGAGGCAAATTAGGCCAAGTCTTAAGTACTGCCTGCACTAAAGTAGCCAAGGGAATAGCAAAGAAAATCCCCCAGAACCCCCAAAAACCACCAAAAACTAGGATAGCTATAATGATTGCCACTGGGTGCAAATCTACCACTTCTGAAAATAATAACGGTACCAAGACATTACCATCCAAGGCATGGATAATTCCGTAAACAGTTAATAAATAAGCAAAATCAGAAGTAAATCCCCATTGAGAATAAGCTACAAACGTTACAGGAAAAGTCACTACTAACGCGCCCACATAGGGAACAATAACCGATGCCCCCACTAATACACTCAGGAGCATAGAAAATTGTAGATTCATAAAATAAAAAGTAATAAAAGTCACCATCCACACAATCAGGAACTCAAGAAACTTACCTCGAACATAGTTGCTAATCTGAAAATCTACATCGTGCCAAACCTGAGTAGCTAATTTCCGTTCTTGAGGAAGATATTTCTTAAACCAATTAATAAGGCGATTCTTATCCTTAAGAAAGAAAAACACCAAAATAGGCATAATAATAAGATACATCGCAAGGGTAATAAGACTCACTACCGAGGCTAAAGAAAGAGATAAGGCCTTTTGTCCTAATTGAGCTAACTCTGAGCGCATTGCGCTTATTAACTCCTTAACTTGCGCCTCAGAAAATAGATAAGGGTAATGTTCATGCAAACCCAATAATAACTCCTGCCCTCGAATTATCATGGTAGGCAGCTGCTTAAAAAACTGGGTCAGTTGCTGCGAAAGCAAAGGCAGCAGCCCAAATATTACTGAAAATAGAACAGCCAAGAAGACAACAAATACTAAGGTTACCGCTAACCATCGAGGACAACGCCACCGCTCTATACAGCCTACACTCCCTTCTAACAGGTAAGCTATCACCAAGCTTGCAAGCGCAGGTGCTAACATATGCCCCATTAGGACAACGGTGATAAAGCCTGCAACAAGTAGGATCGCTAAGCCTACTACTTGGGGATCGGAAAAATATCGCTGTAACCAATCGCGAACAAGGTGCATAGTTATTATGGTTTAATGGTTAGGAGTAAATTACGATTGGTGCCGAGTGAGGGATTTGAACCCCCGACCTTCGGTTTACAAAACCGCTGCACTACCACTGTGCTAACCCGGCTATACTTAATTATTAAAATTAACCTAGCAGTTTACACTATTTGCTGTCTATGGGGTGGCATAATCTACACTTGTTGTTTGCTTAGCTTTAGATACAGTGTTTCTAGCCACTTGGGCTAAGCCCCATAAAACTAAATCGGGAAGATGTTCATATTTATCCCGTAGTAAAGGTAATATTCTAAGAGCATCACCACCAGTGATAATACGCTTAAACTCTCCTTTAACTTCAGCGGCTACATCACTATTTATTCGATCGATAAAAGAAATAGTCGCATATAATGCACCAGCATTTACCGCTGCGCTGGTGGTGCTAGCAAGGAGAGAGTGCTCCATTTTTCCATTAATTTCATTAACACCTGCAGTATTATCTACTAATAATTTAGACATGCTAACCAAACCAGGAACAATCAATCCTCCTAGATGCTTACCACCAGCTGCAAGTACATCAACGGTAATAGCCGTACCACAATCGATAATACATATAGCGCTATTATGATCAACATTTCGATAGCGCTGGCGCACTGCAATCAAACCTAGCCATCGATCTATCCCTAAATCCTCAGGTATAGAGTAAGCATTTCGTACTCCATAGCCATTGCTACGGGCAATCAAAAACTCAGGGGTTATCTGCCAATTACTTTGTGACCATTCTCTCAATTGCTCTGCAACCTTGGATCCTCCCACATTGGCAACAATAACTTGGCTTATACTCTCAAGTCCCTTCCAAGCTTTAGATAGATCTCGCTTGATACCCGTCTTACCTCGTATCATAGCCTTGATCTCTACGGGCTTACCACCATGTAATTGAGCCCATTTAATCCGGCTATTACCAATATCTACTAATAGAATCACTTAACTGGCCTCAAACTGACCTCACCATAGGAATAACAAGATATTCCATCATTTCTCCATAATAATAAACGGCCATTATTATCGATACCATAGGCAGTACCGCTAATTATTTGATCATCTGAATGTAAATAGACTTCCCGTTGATAACAGATATCCCATTTACGCCAATCATTAAGAATATCGTCTTTTAATCCTTGTTTTTCAAATCTACGCATAATTAATAAAAGATGATGGATTAAACGTCCAGCTAACTGGCTACGGGAGATCCACCGATTATTCATTACTTCTGATAGATCAGCGCAAGGCTGATTTAGCTGCTGTCTATAGGAGATCGGCATATTAACATTAAGCCCTATTCCTATTATGGCTCCTATAATATCCCCTCTGGATACTAATTCCACCAGAATACCACCTAATTTACGATAATCCCAGAGCACAATATCATTAGGCCATTTAAGACCGGCGCTAGTTACTCCTTGCTCTTGTAAGGTGCGTAATACAGCCACCCCAGCAGCTAAGCTTAAGCTAGATAAAAGCTGCGAACCCGTAGAGAAATACCATAATAGCGAAAGGTAAAGATTACCCGTTGGGGGTGATAGCCAAAGCCGCTCACACCGTCCTCTACCTGATAGCTGAGTTTCAGCTAAACAAACTTCCCCTTTGCTTGCGCTACCTGCTTTTACTCGATCCAAGAGATAACGATTAGTAGAATCCAGTTCTGTATAAATCTCTAATCGTGATAGCCATTTTAAGCTATCTTCTTCCATTGCAGCTCTTATGAGCCGAGATTTAAGAAGCGTAATACCTGCTTGCAAAAGAACTACTCCTTAGGCAACAACTATTTACTGATAACTTAAACGTATTTCATCAATCCAATGTTTTTGTTGCCATTAGTAATCCTGCCATCTCTGCCAACCGCCGTCCTAATGCTCTACACAAGATAGCCTCTGTTTCACTTAAAGGTAGCTTGTTATCTATACCAGCAATATGGCTAGCACCGTAAGGAGTTCCACCATCAGTCGTATTCATGAGTGCTGGTTCAGTATAAGGCAAGCCTACTAAAACCATACCATGGTGAAACAAAGGAATCATCATAGATAATAAAGTAGCCTCTTGCCCGCCATGAAAACTAGAGGTTGAGGTAAATACAGCAGCCGGCTTACCTACCAAAGCGCCTGAAAGCCATAGCGAGCTAGTACCGTCAATAAAATACTTCAAAGGAGATGCCATATTTCCAAACCGAGTTGGGCTTCCTAAAGCCAACCCTGCACATTCACGTAAATCGTCTAAGGATACATAAGGATGGCCGCTGATAGGTATCGTATCCTCTACTGCCTCACAGACTGTAGATACTGTGGGTACAGTTCGTAGTCGCGCCTCCATACCCCCCTCTTCTACTCCCCTCGCTATTCGCTCAGCCATCGCCGCTACACTACCGTAACGACTATAATAAAGGATAAGAATTTCTGCCATTTACTACCTCATTTTAAAGAATTTCAAGCACTTTCTCTGGAGGTCTCCCAATTATTGCTTTACCCTTAGCTAGTACGATGGGTCTCTCAATAAGTATTGGGTGAGCGTGCATCCCAGCAATCAGCTGCCCCTGAGAAAGCTCCGGATTATCAAGCTTATTATGCTGGTACTCAGGCTCTTGCTGACGCATTAAGTCTCTGGGTTCCTTATTTAATAACTGAAGAATTTCTAGCAACTGCTCTGCTGTTGGAGGAGTTTTAAGATATTCAATAACCTTAGGGGTAATACCTTGATCAAAAAGTAATTGTAATGCTTGACGAGACTTACTGCATTTAGGATTATGATAAATCATCACCTCAGACACTATATCCTCCTATCATTGAAGAAGTGCAGGATGCACGACAACCCCAGCGTTATTACATAGCATAGCGAACATAGAGCGCAAGGGTAAATAACATGGATTAATTGTAGTGCTTTTCTGCCTAATCTTCATTAGGCTAGGGTGGGGTCGCAATAAGGTGGCCTTGAGGGTGTGATCAGAAGGGGTATGCGCTTCCATTTTGGTTACGCGGAAAATGAAGCGTGTAGAGGCGCACAGCCATTTAACGATAACTTAGCAAGTCCAAGCAACCATAGAGGTTCCGATGAAACAGGAAAAACACAGTGAGCAGCTTGCCAGAAACCAAGTCGGTGAATGCACGTAAGACAATAATTCCAACACGTAAGTAGTTAACTCTGAATTTTATTGATAAATCATAGCTAAAATCGAATACTCATAGTAAAGGGTTTAATAACTCCCCACCGTTTACAACTGGGACACTGCCAATGACAATATTTGCCACTGAACCCACAAAAACCACATATATATTTTGATTTAGCTTTTAGTAAATCATTAACTATCTCCTCCATTAATTTCCATAGCTCTGAAATAGAATCAATACTCTTTGGCATACCTAAGTTTAACAAATACTGAAGCCCTTCAATAGAATACTGCTTTCTAAGCTGATCAGCCAAGAATTGTCGCGCCTCTCTCAGCTCTCCCTGTTGTTGTAAATATTTTACCCTAGCTAAAACTAGGGGGGTATATCCTGGATAGCGGCCTAATACCTCAGCCAACCAATAAGAAAATCTATCCGCATCACCAAGGTGTTGGTAACACTCCAAGAGAGGCTTTAATATCTCTGATAGATAATTTGGATCCTGCTGCTCAACTTGATGCAGTAGATGAACAGCTGCCCTATAATTACTATCATCTATTGCTAAACGCGCTTGCATCAAGGTAGCACGAACACAACGCCAATCAGAGATCAAGGCTTGCTTAATAAGTTTTTCCGCTTCAGTTTTTCGCTTCTGAGTATACTGTTGCTCAGCAAGTTCGCAGTAAAAATGAGCGAGGATAGTCCCTATAATCTCGCTGCTTCCCTCGCCCAATTTTTGAGCGATAGTAATTGCCTGATACCAATCTTTTTTCTGTTGATATATATCAAGTAGCTGATATATGGCAATATCTGTATGACTCTCTTGCTTAATGATATCAAGAAACAAGCTTTCAGCCCGATCTAACATTCCAGCCTGCATATAATCTAGACCTAGCTCTAAAGAAACTCGCCTCTTCTGCGATTGGCTTAAATACGATTTATCGATAAGATCTTGATGAATCCGAATTGCCCGATCTATCTCTCCTCGATGACGAAACAAATTCCCTAGACTTAAGTAAGGCTCTATCGCTTCGTTGTCTACTTCTAAGGTATTCAACAAGGAGTCAATAGCTTTCTCAGGCTGCTCATTCAGTAGATAACGTAAATTAGAAAAATAAGCAGCGTTTAACCGAGATCTATTTTCTATTTTTATTGATTCAGTGCTACGTTTACCCGCCATCCACCCTGAAGCTGCTGCTATAGGTAATAATAGCAACAACCACTCAATCATATTTTCTATTCATGTTTAGCAGGCAGTGCCCGTAAATCGGTATTTTCTCTCTCAATCCATTTAACTGACTTACGTAGCCTCCTATTCTCGCGCTTAAGCTTCATAATTGTACTAAGACTTGCGAGTATCCCTAATATTGTCCCCATCAATAGGATTAAAGCTAAGAGTAACGATAATGGAATAGGTAGCTTCCCAAAATGATAATCAATTACAACTGACTCAGCGTGACGCCCAGCAAAAGTAACTCCTAATATAAAAACAACTATAAAAATTAAAAAATTAAAAAAATTTCGCATACGATACCTACCTAAACTGCTTAGTCTAATAGTTACATCATACCTGAATACGCTAATAAATTATGTAGTCTTTCAATCCTCGTCAGAATCAGGAATTAAAGTTAAAATAGAAAATATAATTAAATTTAGCTATCGCCAGATTATCTTTAAAATCAATCAACACCTATAAACACCTAATTCTAATTAAAGAGAGAATCCCTATGACATTTGTAGTCACTGAAAACTGTATCAAATGTAAATATACTGATTGTGTTGAAGTATGCCCAGTCGACTGCTTTCATGAGGGCCCTAATTTTCTAGTAATCGATCCTGATGAATGTATTGATTGCACTTTATGCGAATCAGAGTGCCCAGCTGAGGCTATTTTTTCTGAAGATGACTTGCCTAAAGAACACAGAAAATATCTAGAATTAAATGCTAGCTTAACAAAGATCTGGCCAGTTATTACCGAATGTAAAACGCCACCGGAGGACGCAGAACAATGGGATCGAGTCAAAAATAAAGATGTTGAAGATAAACTTCAATATCTAAAGAAATAAAATAGATACCAGTTAAATGCTTTTCTCTATAGTAATATAGTAAATGCCACTGCTACTATGGCTAAAGAAAAAGACATGAATTAAATTATCTCACTGCAATCATGGTAAGAATGCAATTGAATTCCTTATTTACAATAAATCTAGTAGTACAAGGAGTATCAAATACATTCATACAGCATTTATTAAGGAGGAAGTCTCTTGTTGATAACAAAATCTGAGACAGAGCTATCAGAGACGGAGGTAGTACCTGAGCAATTAGCTGTCAATGCTGAAGAAATGCAGAAAAACCAAGCTGCAGACGATCACAAACTTGATGCTACCTATCTTTATTTAAGCGAAATTGGTACCGCACCTTTACTAACGGCAGAAGAAGAAATCTATTATGCACGCCTTGCTCAAGAAGGGAACCCCATTGGGCGTAGGAAAATGATTGAAAGTAATCTTAGGCTTGTTGTTAAAATTGCAAAACGTTATATCAATCAGGGGCTGGCACTACTTGATTTAATCGAAGAAGGAAATTTAGGCTTAATTCATGCTGTGGAAAAATTTGACCCAGAGCTAGGATTTCGGTTTTCTACTTATTCCACTTGGTGGATTCGACAAACTATTGAGCGAGCACTTATTAATCAGGCGCGTACTGTACGGCTACCTGTTCATATAGTTAAGGAGCTTAAAAATTACCAACGAACAGCAAATAAGCTAGCACAGGAACTAGAACATGATCCAAGCTTTGAGGAGCTCGCTCAGCAAGTCGATAAACCCATTAGGAAAATCAGGCGTATATGGAGCCTTAAAGATAATATTGCTTCCATGGATACCGGCCATCGAAATGATCAAGAAAAAGCACTACTAGATACCTTTCCTGACGAGGATGCTCTGGATCCTACTGTTTTTCTGCAAAATCAGGACGTACAATCTCGACTTGATCTGTGGTTGAGCCAACTTAACAACAAACAAAGAGAAGTCATTGTTCGCCGCTTTGGTCTCCAAGGGTATGAATCTCAAACTTTAGAGCAGATTGGCCACGCTATTGGCGTAACTAGAGAGCGAGTTCGCCAAATTCAACTTGAGTCTTTAAAACGACTGCGTCAAATCCTAGCAAAAGAAGGAATTTCAGTAGAGATCTTATTCAAATAGATAGGTTAGATAATTTTAGGAATCAGACGGCGTGGTTACAATCAAGGCCGCGGCTATCCTGCGCCCTTCACCAACAAGGATATTATAAGTCCGGCATGCGGCAGCAGTATCCATAAATTCTACTCCTATCTGGTTTCTCCATAAAGACTCTATCAAGTAAGAGGCTGGAAATTGCAGATAATTTCCAGTGCCTATAAGCACTACTTCTGGCGCTAGTTTTAGAAGGAATTTGATGTGGATCTCTTTTAATTCTAGCAAGGAATTAGGAGGCCATTTATGCAGCCGGCTTGGTGTAACTATCACACTCTGATATATCTTTTTCTGATTAAATTCCTGTTTTATCCTTGCTCCTGCTGGCTCAATGACCTCCTCAGAATAAATAGGAATATTAAATTCTATATACCCAGAACCATAGGATTTTACCGTATAAACATCTGCTCTTTCATCTAAGCTGAATTTCATAGCCTATTACAGTAATTTTTTAGCGGGGAACTACTCCCATTAAGCTAAATGGAATCATTGTAACTATCCTTATCCCAATCAACTCGCTCTCGTAGATTCTTTCCTGGCTTAAAATGTGGAACATATTTAGAAGATAAGCCTACTGTCTCACCAGTTTTAGGATTGCGCCCAGTCCGCGATGGCCGATAGTGTAATGAAAAACTTCCAAACCCACGTATCTCGATACGTTCGCCTCGCGCTAAAGACTGACCCATCAAATCTAGCATCATCTTAACTGCTAGCTCTATATCTCGATAGGTTAATAATGTTTGGTGCTGAGCAAGTCTTTCAATCAGATCCGACTTGATCATAGATACATATCTCCTATAAAACCATACTAGAACTAGGCGCCCATATAACATAGCAGAAGAAAATTATGCCTTAGTTTTATTCTTCTTGTTTTCCCATCTGCTCTTTAAGAATATCCCCTAATGTAGTTGAAGCTGCAGCTCCCATACCTGAGTATTCTTTAATAACTTCTGCCTCTTCTTCTTCATCCTTAGCTCGGATAGAAACAGTAATAATCCGATTTTTACGATCAATACCTGTAAATTTTGCCTCTATTTGATCCCCAATACTTAGGAAATTGCGAGCATCGTCAACTCGCTCACGAGAAATATCAGCAGCTCGTAGGTGTCCTTCTACCCCTTTAGCTAATTCAACAATCGCACCTTTAGCATCAACTGATTTAATAACTCCCTTGACTACAGCGCCTTTAGAATAGGTAACAATATAACTAGAGAAAGGATCTTCTTCGAGCTGTTTTATTCCTAAAGAAATACGCTCTCTCTCAGGATCAATTGCAAGAACAACAGCTTCAACTTGGTCACCTTTTTTATAATTACGTATTTCCTCTTCATTTGTAGCCGACCACGAAATATCTGATAAATGAACTAAACCGTCAATACTGCCTTCTAAACCAACAAAAATACCAAAGTCAGTAATAGATTTAATCTCACCTGTTACATGATCGCCTTTATTATATTTACGGGAAAATTCTTCCCATGGATTAGGACGGCATTGCTTCATCCCCAAAGAAATGCGGCGACGCTCCTCATCAATATCAAGTATCATTACCTCAACTTCATCGCCTACCTGCACTATTTTCGAAGGATGAATATTTTTATTAGTCCAATCCATTTCTGACATATGAACTAAACCTTCTACACCTTCCTCTATCTCTACAAAACAACCATAGTCGGTGACATTGGTTACCTTACCTGGAAGACAAGCATCACTAGCATAACGCTGCGTTAGATCCTTCCAAGGATCTGCTCCTATCTGCTTAAGTCCAAGAGATACGCGTTGGCGCTCTTTATCAAATTTAAGCACTTGAACAATAACCTCATCACCAATATTAACTACCTCGGAGGGGTGCTTGATGCGTTTCCATGACATATCGGTAATATGAAGTAGCCCATCCAAGCCTCCTAGATCCACAAAAGCACCGTAGTCAGTTAAGTTCTTGATGACTCCTTTAGCCGTCTTACCCTCCTCCAAGCTAGCAAGAAGCTCTTCTCTTTCTACGTTGTGCTCAGTCTCCATAACCGCCCGGCGTGAAACCACAATATTGCTTCGTTTCCGATCTAGTTTAATCAGTTTAAATTCAAGTTCTTTACTCTCAAAATATACGGAATCCCGCACTGGCCGTACATCAACCAATGATCCTGGTAAAAATGCGCGAACACTGTTTAAATCTACCGTAAACCCCCCCTTAACTTTACCTGTTAATACGCCAGTAACAGTTTTTCCTGATTCAAAAGCAGATTCAAGCTCGCTCCAGACCCGAGCTACCTTAGCCTTTTCATGTGAGAGTCGCGTTTCACCAAAACCATCTTCAATCGATTCTAAGGCAACTTCTATCAAATCGCCTTTAGAAATACTTAAATTCCCCTTATCGTCTCGAAATTGCTCGATAGGGATAATTCCCTCAGATTTAAATCCTGCATTAACAACTACAACATCAGCATTAATTTCTATAACAGTCCCTGTAACAATAGAACCTGGAGCCATCGGTGCACCCACCTGGCTTTTCTCAAATAACTCTGCAAAGCTTTCGCCCATTGCTTCACCAAAATCCTCAGTTAACAGGATATATACGTTAACCGGTTAATATCCTACAACTTGCAATATAGTTTTCATCTTAGCCCTCAGTATTAAATGCCTTGGGCTGCCCTTTATATACCTGCAATTTATCAGGTAACCACAACAATACCTGCTGGAATATATCTTCAATAGCAAGCTTTGTTGAGTCTAATATTATAGCATCATTAGCTTGCTTAAGGGGGGCATTATCGCGCTTATAGTCGCGCTCATCTCGCTCAGCAATTTCTCTCTCAAGTAAACATAAATTAGCTTCTATACCTTTTTCTTTTAATTGCTTATAGCGCCTTTTTGCTCGCTCTTGGGAATTGGCTGTAAGAAAAATTTTCAAAACTGCTTCAGGAAAAACAACTGTTCCCATATCCCGACCATCTGTAACTAATCCTGGAGCTTTATGAAAGTCTCGCTGCCATACCAGCAAAATCTCTCGAATCTTAGGTAAAACAGCAATTTTTGAGGCTATATTGCCACAGTCTTCGCTACGAATAATATCACTTACATCTACCCCATCTAAAAATACTCTTATTAATGCCCTTGCCGAATCAGAAGCAAACTGAACATCCAAATTTTGAACCAAAGATCCTAAATCTTCCTGATTACTAAGTGTAATACCCTGATGATTAGCAGCTAAAGCTAAGACTCGATACAAGGCACCACTATCTAGATAGTGCCATCCAAGGTGCTGAGCGAGCAGCTGTGCTAAAGTTCCTTTGCCTGATCCGCTAGGCCCATCTACTGTAATGACAGGGGCTTTATCACTTTCTTGCATATATTTCCTTAGACTAGATTAATTGATTACTGCTTGCCTACTCACATTTATTCCCAATAACCAATCTTGCAATGCTGCAATTGAATCAACGCAGCCCACTGGGCTATAGCATTGTAGGCGTGCTTTCTCATGAACCCCATAACTTACAGCTAAAGCATCAGTTCCAGCATATTTAGCCATTAACATATCATACTCAGTATCGCCAACCATGAGTGTATCTTCAGCAGCTATCTGAGTTTTTTCCATAATCTCCAGTAACATTCTGGGGCTAGGTTTTGATGTTGATTCATCCGCACAACGGCTAACACAAAAATAATGAGCGATATTAATTTCTAGTAGCGCTTGATCTAAACCAGCACGTCCTTTGCCTGTGGCAATAGCCATTAAATAACCATACTCATATAATTTGGCTAATAAAACCTTCACCCCAGCAAAAAGCTGACTAGGGATAGAATTAGCATTTAAATAATAGTGCCGATAGCGTTCAGCTAAGGCAGCTTGTGTTGAAATATCACCATCAGGATAAAGCGTATGTAATGCTTCTTTTAAACCTAAACCAATTACATTACGTAACTCTTTATCTTGGCGATACGGAAGATTAAGATCATCAATTGCAGCGCTCATGCTAGTCACGATACGAGCTTCAGAATCCATTAAAGTCCCATCCCAATCAAAAACTATTAACTTATAACGTGACATAAAAATTATTTATTAAATACCTAATAGTATTATATTTTATATAGTAGATAGAGATGATATATTCAAGCATGGTTAATTGCTAAACCAGCAGCTGAAGCCAGCCCGATAAACCCGGGGAAAGAAGTCGCAACGTTAGCACAATCATGAACAATAATAGTATTTTTAGCCGCCAATCCTGCTATAGCAAAAGCCATAGCGCATCGGTGATCACCGTGGCTATTTACTTCCCCTCCCTGTAGCTGGCCTCCTTGAATTATAATTCCATCCGGAGTAGGTTTTACTGAAATACCCAAAGCTTGTAAACCATCAGCCATTACTTGGATACGATCACTTTCCTTGATTCGTAGCTCCTCAGCTCCAGTTAGCGTAGTCTGACCTTCAGCGCAAGCTGCAGCAATAAAAATAGCTGGAAATTCATCAATTGCAAGTGAAACCAGCTCCTTAGGAATTTCAATCCCATATAGCTTGCTGGCCTTAACCCGTATTGCCGCCACTGGCTCACCACCAACAATTCCCGATTCTTCTACCTCAATTTCTGCTCCCATACGCCGAAGAATATCAATCACTCCAGTACGAGTTGGGTTTATACCCACATGCTCCAACAAAATATCTGAACCTGTGCTAATGAGGGCACCTACTATAAAAAAGGCTGCTGAAGAAATATCCGCGGGCACCTCGATCGCAGTACCATATAATTTACCCCCTCCCTGTACACTAATGCTAGCTCCGCTCTGTTCTATTGGATAACCAAAGCCAATTAACATCCGCTCAGTATGATCTCGAGTCGGTGTAGATTCTATTATTCGAGTCTCTCCAGTAGCATAAAGACCTGCCAGCAGTAAGCTAGACTTAACTTGGGCGCTGGCTATCGGCATAATATATTCCATACCATGGAGGAACCGGCCACCATGAATAAATAAAGGAGGTGTACCCTGATACGTGGTTTCAATAAAAGCACCCATCTGAGTCAACGGATCACAAACTCGCCTCATAGGACGACGAGAAAGAGACGTATCCCCTACAAGTTCAACATTAAAGGCTTGACCTGCAAAAAGACCCGCGAGCAACCTCATGGAGGTTCCAGAATTTCCTAGGTAAATAGGTACCCTTGGTGCCTGTAAGCCTTGCAAACCTACTCCATGTATCCTGATATCGCCCCCTTTTTCGGGGCCTTGGATCGTTACTCCCAGCATTCGAAATGCCTCTAAGGTTGCTAGGGTATCTTCTCCCTCTAAAAAACCTTTAATGTAAGTAATTCCTTCTGCTAAAGCCCCGAGCATAATTGCTCGATGAGAAATGGATTTATCTCCAGGAACTCGTAATTGACCGGTAAGAAAGCCCCTTGGCTCAATTACAAAAGTAGCGGGGCTGCTTAATATCTCAGTATACACGTAGACACCATATATTATCTTTATACCTTATAATGCGCATCTCGCGCAGCTTTAGCTCGAGTGAATATCTCCACAAGCTTTGCTTCATCGCTATATAAAATGGCCTCGCTTATTCTATGAAGCTCAGCTCTAAATTGTTCAAGTAAATCTAGTAAAGGTTCTCGATTAGCCAAACAAATATCCCTCCACACAATAGGATCGCTAGAAGCAGTACGAGAGAAATCCCGAAATCCTCCTGCAGCAAATTGAAAAATCTCCTGTGTTTCTCCAAGATTAGTTAATAAATCTACTAATGCATATGCAAGCACATGGGGAAGATGGCTAGTACCTGCCAGCATTTTATCGTGGTAGGAAGCACTGGTTTCTATTACTTCGGCACCCACCTGGCGCCACATAGCCCTTACTACTTTTACTGCGCTGGCACAATTTTCTGATAAGGGGGTAAGAATAACTTTATGGAGAAAAAACAAATCGGCAGTTGCTGCCTCAGGGCCGTTTTTTTCTGCACCTGCAATGGGATGCCCAGGTACAAAATAGGTAATATTATCCCCTAGCCTAGCACGAGCAGCAGTAACAACACTATCTTTGACACTGCCCACATCGGTGACTACCGTCCCTAACTTCAAGCTAGAGGCCATTTCCTGAAACAATACCTCCATTGCACTTAAGGGGACAGCTAGTACGACTACATCTGCATCTTTTAATGCTTCTTCAAGGCTAGACTCAATACGATCAACAATACCTAAAGCAAGCGCTTTACTCCTACGAACTGAATCTTGCTCATAGCCTACAATCTCACCTACCCCTCCTGATTGTTTAAGCGCCAGTGCCAAAGAGCCTCCAATCAACCCTATACCAAGAATACAAAGGCGGCGAATCACCTTAACTCCTCAAGCACTGCTGCTAAGGCCTGAATAAACCGGGTATTTTCATCTTTTTGCCCCACAGTTACCCGTAAATGCCTTGGTAAATCATAACTCACCATAGGTCTAACGATAATGCCGTGCCGCAGTAAGGCTTCATATACTTTTCCACCTTCTCCCACATCAACGGCTACGAAATTACCCGCTGAAGGAATATAGTCTAAGTTCATGGTAGTAAAGGCTAACGCTAACTGAGCCATTCCGTCACGGTTTATTATCTGGCTACGTTGAATATGATCCTGATCCTGTAGTGCTACAGTGGCTGCTACCAAAGCCAAACTATTCACATTGAACGGTGGACGAACCCTATTCATCAAGTCCGCTAAATCCCGATGAGATAATCCATAGCCAACGCGTAAACTTGCTAAACCATAAGCCTTAGAGAAAGTGCGTGTAATGATTAGATTAGGATAAATTTTTAGCCAAGCCAATGAGTTAGGGTAATTAATATGATTACCTACATACTCATAATAAGCTTCATCCAACACAACTAAAACATGGGTTGGAATATGGCTTAAGAAAGCTTCTAATTCATCAGCAGATAACCAAGTTCCGGTTGGATTATTAGGATTAGCGATATATACCAATCGCGTCTGCTTATTAATTGCCCTAGCCATAGCTTCTAAATCATGACCAAAGTTTTTTGCAGGCACAACCTGACCCTGGGCTCCTAAAATTTTGGTAAATAAAGGATACATGGCAAAGCAGTACTGGGAATAAACAACTTCGTGCTCATGGGAAACGAAAACTCGGGCAACAAATTCTAAGAGATCGCTAGATCCATTACCCAGGGTAATCTGATCTGCTGATATACCAAGATAGGAAGAAAGGGCAGCTTTCAGTGCATACCCGCTCCCATCAGGATAACGGGAAATATCCTTAAGTGCTCTATACGCCGCCTCCGTTACCAGAGGGCTTGCCCCCAAAGGATTTTCGTTAGAAGCAAGTTTAATCGCATTTTCTACTCCATACTCCCGCTCTAATTCTTCAATAGGCTTACCCGGCTGATAAGGCGCTAACTCGCGTACCCCCGCCAACGCAAGCGGATAAAATAAATTTTTAGCCACTAACTTTATACCTTTAAAGTTTATATGACAGCTCGCGGATAGGAGCCTAATAGCTTGAGAAAGGAAGCTTGTTCTTTAAGGGCAGCAAGGGCAATAGCTACTTTAGAATCATTCTGATGCCCTTCGATATCAATAAAAAACACATACTCCCAGAGTCCACGCCGTGAGGGACGGGACTCTAATCGAGTCATACTAATACCGTTATCTACTAAAGGACGTAATAGATTGTATAGCAAACCCGGGCGGTTAGGCCCTGAGATCAGCAATGAAGTTTTATCGTTTCCGCTTGAAACAACAGATTGAGAACCAATAACTAAAAACCGAGTAGTATTTCTAGGTTCATCTTCAATATTAGCAGCTAAAAGCTGAAGCCCATAAATCTCCTGAGCGCGGCTACTGGCGATTGCCGCACAACCATCAAGTTCATTTCTGACTCGACGTGCCGCTTCTGCGTTGCTACTCACCGCAATATGCTCACATCCTAACATGTGAGTATTTAACCACCCTTGGCACTGAGCTAAGGTTTGCTGATGCGCATATAAGCGCTTTATCTCAGAAATCATCTCATTTTTACTTAAAAGATGATGATGAATACGCAGCTCAACCTCGCCACAAATTTGCAATGGAGAAATTAAAAATTGATCTAACGTAGAGGTAACTGCACCCTCTGTAGAATTTTCCACCGGAACTACCCCATAATCAGCAATATCCGCTTCCACCTCACGAAAAATCTCACTAATTGTAATCACTGACCGCGTTTTAACCGAACGACCAAAGTGCTTAAGCGTAGCATCCTCAGTAAATGTTCCTTCCGGCCCCAAATAGGCCACGGTCAAAGGTGCCTCTAATGCTAGACAAGCTGACATAATTTCCCGAAACAAGCGTGCCATTTCTTGCCCGCTAATCGGTCCATGATTACGGGCAAGAACACGCCGCAAAACCTCAGCTTCGCGCTCTGGACGAAAGTAACTCTCTCCTAAACCAAGTGCCTGCTTTATCTGCGCTATTTCACAAGCAAGCCCAGCACGTTCATTAATCAATTGCTGAATCTGTTCATCTAAAATATCTATACGCGCACGAACATGTTGTAGTTGCTGGTTACTGTCAATTATCGGCATATAAAACTGATAACAGATTCCTTAGAAATAGATCCTACTTATATACCACGCCTACCGGTCATAGCATCCGTACAGAGAGGACTCCATGGATATTTTTAATCTCAGTAATTAAACGCTCCGAAGCAGTACCATCCACATCTACTAGGGTATAGGCTAGATCACCTCGAGATCTATTAAGCATATCAATAATATTTAACCCCTCTTCAGCTAGATGGGTAGAAATTTTAGCAACCATAGTAGGAACATTGGCATTAACAATGGCGATCCGCCAACCTTCTGTGCGAGGCAGCATTACATCTGGGAAATTTACCGAATTTCTAATATTCCCGTCTTGTAGGAACTCCCGAATCTGATCGGCCACCATCACAGCGCAATTTTCCTCAGCCTCATTGGTAGAAGCCCCAATGTGAGGTAGCGCAATTACTTGCGGATGCCCTTTCAATCGGTTACTAGGAAAATCACAAATATAGGCGGCAATTTTACCTTCTTTTATTGCATTAATAACTGCATCTTCATCGACAATTTCAGCCCGGGAAAAATTAAGAAGCCTCATCCCTAGCTTCATAATCTTTATTTTTTCCTGATTAATTAACTTTCGAGTGGCATCCACCAGAGGGACATGTAAAGATAAAAAATCAACCTGAGATAGCAAGTGATCTAGACTACTAGCCTGCTCAACCTCCGCAGATAAGGCCCAAGCTCGTTTTACAGTAATTTGTGGATCATATCCAATGACTCGCATACCCAATGCTAGTGCGGCATTAGCTACCTGCACTCCAATAGCGCCCAAACCAACAACCCCTAGCACTTTTCCCGGAAGCTCAATGCCAACAAAGTGTTTTTTCTTTGCCTCAACTTCTCGATGAATCTCATCATCAGTTCCTATTAAATTAGAGGCAGCACTCCAAGCCTGGCAGATGTTACGAGCCGCCAGAAATAAGCTAACCAATACGAGCTCTTTGACCGCATTAGCGTTTGCACCTGGGGTATTAAACACTACTACACCCCGCTCACTCAAACTTGTTACAGGGATATTATTAACTCCAGCTCCCGCCCGACCTACCGCCTTTAATGTAGCTGGAAGAGCCATCTCATGCATATTCTGAGATCGTACCAAAATGGCATCTGGATTTTGAGTTTCAGAAGCCACTTCGTATTTATCTCGTGGTAAACGATCCAGCCCCTTCACAGAAATATTATTTAACGTCAATATCTTATACATATGGTTACCCACCACCCATTTAATGATATAGACCCGATTAAGATTAACTCAGCAAACAGCTAGTACCTACCTCAATATCAGCTTTATTTTATGCTTGGGTACGCTCAAACTCCTTCATAAATTCTACCAAAGTATCAATCCCCTTCTGAGGCATTGCATTGTAGATACTAGCCCTCATCCCACCCACCGATCGATGTCCTTTAAGATTCGTTAAGCTGGATTTTTTTGCCTGTTCTAGGAAGCGTTCATCTAAACTAGGGTCAGATAAGGTAAAAGGTATATTCATCCATGAACGAGAAGCCGGCTCTACTGGGTTATGATAGAAACTACTGCTGTCAATGAAATTATAAAGGGTATCTGCCTTAGTGCGATTTATTTGTGCCATAGCCGCAAGCCCTCCCTTTTTTTTCAGCCAGCTAAAAACTAAGCCCGATATATACCAAGCATAAGTAGGCGGCGTGTTATACATTGAGTCATTATCAGCCTGCACCTGATAATTAAACATGGTGGGCGTACCTTCCAAGGTTTGCCCCATCAGATCGCGGCGTACAATCACAATAGTTAACCCCGCACAACCAATATTTTTCTGCGCTCCGGCATAAATGGCACCAAAGCAGCTAACATCTACTGGGCGCGATAACAAGGTAGAGGACATATCTACTACAAGCGGTATTTCTCCCATCTTTGGAATCCAATGAAACTCCACCCCAGCAATAGTCTCATTAGGCGTGTAATGGAAATAAGCGGCCTGCGGGTTTAGATTCCAATCCCGTTGAGGTGGAATAGTTTTAAATCCCGTTTTTTCAGTACTAGCGACTACATTGACTTTGCAGAATTTACGCCCTTCATCAATCGCCTTCTTAGACCAGTGCCCTGTACAAAGATAATCCGCTTCTTTTTTTCCTCGAAGTAAATTCATGGGAGCCATAGCAAATTGACTAGCGGCACCTCCTTGAAGAAATAAGACTTTGTAGTCATCAGAAATAGCCAGCAATTCTCGAAAATCTGCCTCAGCCTGTTCAGCGATAGACATAAATTGCTTACCTCGGTGAGACATTTCCATGACTGACATCCCAGTACCGCGCCAATCAAGCATTTCATCACGAGCTTGTTCCATCACTTCAACGGGCAACATAGCTGGCCCAGGGCTAAAATTGTAGACACGTGCCATAGTTTTACCTCCTTTGATCTCTTTACTCTTTAATAACACCCAGATTTCTATACTGCAGCCTCTTCATCTTCAACAATCCGATCAATACCTACCAAACGTTCACCTCCTGAGAGATTAATGAGCTTAACCCCTTGAGTATTACGCCCCATAAGTGGAATATCACGTACTGGAGTGCGGATTAACGTCCCGCCATCAGTAATCAGTACTATGTCATCCTCTTCTTCTACTTGTACCGCACCAATGACCCGACCATTTCGTGAGGTTGTGCGAATAGCAATAATTCCTTGTCCCCCACGGCCTTGAAGGCGATACTCATTAATCGAGGTACGCTTACCGTAACCTAATTCAGTGACTGTTAAAATAGCACCACTTTCAGCAATAATAAGTGCAATTACGCGCTGATCTGATGAAAGCTCTATACCCTTAACCCCATGAGCAGTGCGACCCACTGACCGAACATCTCTTTCTGAAAAATGAATTACTTTACCCCCTGAGCTAAACAGCATAATTTCCTGCTTACCATCGGTAAGCGCTACATCTACCAGCTGATCACCTTCATATAAATCCAACGCGATAATTCCACTTGGGCGTGGACGAGAAAATTCTGCTAGAGAAGTTTTTTTGACTACCCCCAAAGAAGTCACCATAAAAACATATTTACCCTCTTCAAATTCTCGGGTAGAGAGTATTGCATTTATCCGTTCTCCCTCCTCCAAAGGTAGAAGATTAACAATAGGCTTACCTCTAGCCATCCGCGCTCCCTGGGGTAGCTCATAAACTTTCTTCCAATACACCTTTCCTTGGCTTGAAAAACACAACAGAGTATCGTGGGTATTTGCAATAAACAGCTTATCGATGAAATCCTCTTCCTTCATCGTAGTCGCTGATTTACCTCTACCGCCTCGTTTCTGAGAACGATAAGTATCCAAGGCCTGAGTTTTAACGTAGCCAGTATGAGATAAAGTAACGACCACGTTTTCTTCTTGGACTAGATCCTCTAGGCAAAAATCGACACGATTATTCTGAATTTCAGTGCAGCGAGGGCTGTTGTATTGATCTTGTATCTCTATTAACTCTTCCCGAATAACCACCATCAACCGCTCAAAATAGGTTAAAATCTCCAGTAACGATAAAATTAAATCTATAATCTGCTGATATTCATCAATAATCTTATTCTGCTCTAAGCCAGTTAAACGATGGAGGCGCATATCAAGAATAGCTTGAGCTTGATTAGGAGATAACTGGTAACCTGCTGTTTGTAATCCGTATTTTGCTTCTAAATCTTCAGGTCGAGAAGAGTCAGCCCCTGCGCGCTGTAGCATATTAATTACAGTATCTGATGGCCAAGTACGCGCCATCAGAGCATCTCGAGCTTCAGCTGGACTTGAGGAGGCTTTAATCAAAGCAATCACTGGATCGATATTCATTAAAGCGACCGCTAACCCTTCTAAAATATGAGCTCGCTCTCTAGCTTTCCGTAATTCAAACTCAGTACGTCGAGTGACAACCTCTTGGCGGTGCCGCAAAAAAGACTCCAGAACTTGTTTCAGGTTAAGTATTTGGGGTCGATTATCCACTAACGCTACGATATTAATGCCAAAAACGGTCTGCAGCTGGGTATGAAAATACAGGTGATTTAATATTACCTCTGCTAATTCACCTCGCCTTAGCTCTACCACCATACGCATACCATCTTTATCTGACTCGTCTCGAAGACCCACAATACCTTCGATTTTTTTCTCCTTAACAAGATCACTAATTTTCTCTAGTAGCCGAGCCTTATTAACTGTATAAGGTAACTCGGTAACAACAATACTTTCCTTGCCATTTCTATCATCAGTCTCTATGTGAGTACGGGCACGCAGGAGAATTCGCCCTCGCCCAGTACGGTAAGCCTCCTGAATACCTTCAGTACCCATTATAATTCCAGCGGTAGGAAAATCAGGCCCAGGGATATGGGTTATTAACGCATCCACCTCCAAAGCGGGATTATCAATCAGAGCAATACAAGCGCTCAGTACCTCACCCAGATTATGAGGTGGGATATTTGTAGCCATACCCACCGCAATCCCCGAAGATCCATTTACCAGTAGGCTCGGAATTCGGGTTGGGAGTACAACGGGTTCCTGCTCGGCTTCATCATAATTAGGGATGAAATCAACGGTTTCTTTATGGAGATCAGCCAGCAGTTCATGGGCAATTTTTGCCATCCGAACCTCGGTATAACGCATTGCAGCAGGAGGATCTCCATCTACAGAGCCGAAATTCCCCTGGCCATCTACGAGTGGATAGCGCATTGAAAAAGGCTGAGCCATACGTACAATGGCATCATAAACCGAAGTATCACCGTGAGGATGATATTTACCGATCACATCCCCTACAACTCGGGCTGATTTCTTATAAGGTTTATTCCAATCATTACCTAACTGCTCCATGGCGTACAGCACCCGGCGATGCACGGGTTTTAAACCATCACGAGCATCGGGTAACGCTCTACCTACGATAACGCTCATCGCATAATCAAGGTAAGATTGCCTCATCTCATCTTCAATATTAACCGGAAGAATTTCTTGGGCTATTGCATCCATATTATATTATTAGCTTTTGGCCTCTATGAGCGTTAACTCAATCAATCTGAGTAGGTAAAAAACATTAGATATTTAATATTTTACCATACTCTTCGGAGTTAACAGCTTATGCGTCGTAATCGTAATACCTCTATAAGGGGGCGGCAAAAATGATTGAGCTTATTCCTACTCTAGGGATGATTCTTTAAAAAGCCGACGTAAATCGTTTTCAAAATTTTGCAATATAGTCTCTAGACCCTTATTCCAGCCTTGAATCAACGCTTGCGGCGTTGAACTTGGAATCTCTGCCTCAATCCGAAAGCCAGTTTGAAATACGATTTTAGGAGGGTTAGTTGCTAATGGATCAAGTAGAAAGAACTGGATTTCCATAACCGCTTGTAATCCTTTAGGATCAGTAAAATCACCGTATAGGGCAGTGATGGCCCCTTCTAACAGGTGAGTCACCTTTAAGCGGCTTTCCCCTTCAACTATCGCGCCAAATAGCCCAGAATTTCCAAGATACCGAGTAACTTGATCGGTTACGAGCACTTGGGGAGGGAGCATAAATGCTTGATTTTTTTCGGTGTGGTACCAAGAATCACCTTTCTGGTAAACCAAAGTTTGGCTTTGATAACGAGGGCTTATTCGAAATTGGCTTACCTCTAATACCCGTTCTCGGGCTTTAGGCGACGGCTGATCTAATACCCGTTTTACTTCCAACGTGTAATGATTTTCCACCACTTCTTTCTGACTGCCAAACAAGGAACATCCTGCAAACGTCAAAGCAAATAAACAAACTAAATAATTTAGGCGAGCACTCATCATGGCAGCTAAAAATGTCTTTAAAAATGGGAAATAATAAAGAAATACAAGAAAGAGCGGGTAACATTATAGAAAAATTTTTTACTGTTTACCTTAACCAGCAATACTTCTAGTAGACCTCATTAAAGATATATACCCTATCTCTAATTTGGTAGTGCGTTTATAATCCTGCTGCTTTTTCAATTGCTCCTTTATTTTTAATCATTTAATCTTAGTAACTATTAGTAATTAATCGCTAATCCCTTTAAACATGAAGTAAATATGGAGCTATTCAGAGCTAAAATTCGTGATATTCCTAATTTTCCTCAGCCGGGGATTTTATTTAGAGATATTACGCCACTTATTAAAGACCCTGCTGCCCTGCGTTTAGCTGTACGTGAAATTTTACACCCATTTCTTAGTCGAAACATTACGGTAGTTGCTGGAATAGAGGCTCGAGGATTTATATTTGGGTCATTAGTAGCTTGGGAGCTAGGGGTTGGATTTGTTCCGTTACGCAAACCGGGCAAACTTCCCTATATTGTTGAAAGCATCTCCTATAATTTAGAGTATGGATCTACCAATTTGGAGGTACATACCGATGCCTTCAGCTCTGAAGATAATGTCCTACTTGTGGATGATTTACTAGCCACTGGGGGTAGCGCCAAAGCAGCGTGTAATCTTATTGAACGTCTAGGTGCAACGGTTACTGCCTGCGCTTTTGTGATCGAGTTAGACTCATTAAAAGGCAGGGAACAGCTTTCTAATTATGTAATACATTCACTGTTGCATTATTAATCCTAGTCATCCTATTAACTCCAGAAGCTTTAGAAAATGCCTAAAAGCCAAGCTTGCCGTGCTGCTATCATTTCAGCGCTAGCAGTTGGATTGAAGGTCAACACGCAGGTATCTTGTGGCGCTAGCTTTAAGGTTACTGCAAACTTTCTAAGCTCATCCTGACGAAAAGCATGGATTTGAATGGTGATCTCTGAAGGGTAACTTTCTATGATCTTTTCCAAATTACTTGCTGTCGCCCTAATACCCTCAACCGCAACCACAATATCCCCAGCAGCTAGCCCCGCTAGCTGAGCAGCGCCACCCTCAAAAACCTGACTCAGCTTAGCCTCTCTTTTATTGGAAACTAACCGAACGCCCAGCACAGTTCGAGGGCTGCCCCCTTTGCCCAAAGTACCTCCCTTATCTTCACTGGATTCTGAGCACCGTAATTGATAGATAATCCCAACATCGGCAAATAAAGGGGCTAAGTTAATATCCTCAGTTCCGCGTAAAGCGGAATCAAAAAAATCACTTAGATCAAGCCTAGAGATCTCTCCAACCAATTGTTCTATCCCAGATTCAGGCACTCCCATCTCAGTTTTTCCATAACTATCCCAAAGTATTTTCATCACTTTATCTAAAGAATACTTGCCTTGAGTTTCCCGTCGTAGGGTTAAATCCAATGCTAAGGCTACCAAGGATCCTTTAGCGTAATAACTCACAACCGCATTAGGGGTATTCTCATTGGGTTGATAAAATTTAATCCAAGTATCGAAGCTAGACTCAGCTAAACTTTGCTTAAACCGCCCTGGGGTTCTTAGCACTCGGGTGATGGTTTGCCCTAAAACTTCTAAAAAGTTCTCCTGACTAATTAAGCCTGAACGTACCAATCCAAGCTCATCGTAATAAGAGGTAATGCCCTCAAAAGCCCAAAGTAAGTGGGTATAATTCTCACAGCCTAGCTTATAGGGAGTAAAAACAGCAGGTTTGATGCGTTTAATATTCCAAGTATGAAAATACTCATGGCTACAGAGGCCCAGAAAATTTCGATAACTTTCCCGAGTTTTAACCTCTCCAGCACGGGGCAAATCATCGCGGCTACAAATTAGAGCCGTTGAAGCCCGGTGTTCTAAACCGCCATATCCTTCCCCAGTAGCTGTTATCAAAAACAGATAACGATCCATGGGAGCAGGCACGCCAAAGAAGTGAATATGCCATTCACAAAGGGTTTTCAGATCTTGGCAAAGACGATCCATATCAGCTCGATGGCGACCCATAATCACAATATCATGAGGCACATCGCAGGCCTTAAAAGTAGCTAAACTAAACCGACCCATGACTACCGGATGATCAATAAGCTCATCATAATTTACCGCCTGATAATCACCAAAACCATAAGGTTCAGCCCCTGCCCGAGGCAAAGCCGTCGCTACTCGCCAATCACGATAAATTTCCCCTTCCGGTGGTAAAATAGTCACCGTACAAAGCCGATCTGCTTGACCCTCTACTGTAAGAAACATACAGGAGCCATTAAAAAAACTATGGGTTGTATCCAAACGCGCTCCACGTACTGAACTATCCCAAGCATAAACCTCATAATTAATGACAATTGACCCCTGACTTGGGGCGCAATACCACGTAGATTTATTGAGCTTTTGCACTATAAGCAGATGACCTTCAGATTCTGCCCTTAGTTGCACCACATGCTTAGCAAAATCACGGATTAAATAGCTCCCCGGAATCCAAGCGGGTAGAGACAAACACTGCCCCTTAGGATCTGGATCTGAAATAGCTAACGTTACCTGAAACAGATGGGCTTGAGGGTTTTTAGGAAAAATAGTGTAGTGAATGGCCGACATTATTGATTCTCTTATTCAAGCTCAAGGCGATTATTACTATCTTACGTTCTGGCAGCAGCCCTATATAGCCAAACCAAGCCAATAGCCGCTGAAATCCCAGAGGCAAGCAAAATACCAATTTTTGCTTGCTCTATATATAGTGGGTCTAAAAAAGCAAGTTGATTGATAAAGATCGACATAGTAAAACCAATCCCCCCAAGCCACGCAGCGCCAAGTAAATACTGCCAATCCACGCCTGTAGGCAGCTGCCCTAATCTAAAATACACGGCTAACCAACTAAACAGACTGATACCCATAAATTTCCCTACCGCAAGGCCAAGCATAACGCCCAAAGTGACTTTTTCTGATAAGGTTTCTATCCAGATAATATGAGATAAATCAATCCCCGCATTTGCAAGGGCAAAAATGGGCACAATCACAAACGTAACCCACGGATCTAAGATTCGCTCCATCCGCTGTAGTGGGCTTTGAGCAGCAATAGCCGTAGCTTCTACTGCCACCGAAAAAGAGCTATCTTTTTGCGCTTGAGCAAAAAATTTTACGAGCTGCTGACGAAAATATTCTGGCTTGTGAACCGCCCAAGAAGGAATAGTTATCGCTAATAGAATTCCCGCAATTGTGGCATGCACCCCTGAGATAAGCACGGCATACCAAAGCGCTGTGCCAACCAACAGATAAGGCAATGGATGACGAATACCCCCTCGATTAAATAGCAATAACAAGATAAATAATATACCCGCAGCAACCAAGGCAATAATACTCAAAGTGGAAGTATAAAAAATGGCGATCACTAACACCGCACCCAGATCATCAATAATGGCCAAAGCGGCTAAAAAAGTCACCAAGCTCTTTGGAATCCGCTGTCCTAACAACGTTAAGACCCCAACCGCAAAAGCAATATCAGTCGCCATGGGAATCCCCCACCCGGAGGCAGCCTCAGTATTCAGGTTAAAAACAGTGTAAATCACAGCAGGAACTACCATTCCACCGATGGCGGCTACAATAGGTAAGGCGGCATTTTTTATCGAAGCCAGCTCCCCCATCAAAATTTCATACTTAATTTCCAGCCCCATAAACAAAAAGAAAACAGCCATGAGACCATCATTAATCCAATCACGCCAAGAAAGCTTCAGGGTAAAATGATTCTCAACCGAGAACATAAGCTGCTGCTCCCAAAAATGGCGGGTAGTCTCCGCTCCTAACCCAGTGGCCAATACAAGAGCTAAAACAGTGGCCATCATTAACATGATTCCTCCAGCAGTAGGCTGCTGAAGAAAAACTTTGATGGGAGATAAAATGCGATTAAACAGCGATTCTAAAGGATAACGATTAATATCTGTCATAGACGATAAGGCTAAGATGATCTTAGAATTAGCGGATGCTAACCTAAAAAGTATACAGAATACTGGTAATACTGCCGTGTTACCTTCCAGCAAGTCTGAATTTTTTACAGTTAGCGATGTATTAAAATGAAGAGCATTTAAAATTGACCAAAATTGAGATACGAATAAAGCCTAAGTTTTTAATTCCTGATTATGTACTCATAATATTATTAAAGCAGGCGTATTTGCTCTAACCATTTCATAATATCAAAATTTATAGTAACTAGTAGACGTAAATGCCAATGAATTTTCCTACTGAAAATCTCCGAATTAAAGACCTAAAAGAGGTGATTCCACCCGCCCAGCTCCAAGAAGCGTTACCTATTAGCCAGAAGGCTTCAGAGACAGTCTATCAAACGCGACGATCCATTCAGGAAATACTCAATGGAAACGATGACCGTCTGTTAGTGATAGTGGGTCCTTGTTCTATTCACGATCCTAAAGCTGCATGGGAGTACGCCAAAAGGCTGAAAATACTGATTAATAAACTTACCAATGACTTGCTCATTGTGATGCGGGTTTATTTTGAAAAACCGCGCTCTACCGTGGGATGGAAAGGATTTATCAACGATCCTTATTTAGATGGTAGCTTTCAGATCAATGAAGGACTACACCTAGCTCGTAAGCTGTTATTGGATTTAGCCACCGCTGGAATCCCAGCCGGTACTGAATATTTAGACTTAATTAGCCCCCAATACATGACTGATCTGATTTCATGGGGAGCCATAGGGGCACGTACCATTGAAAGCCAAGTACATCGAGAGCTAGCCTCTGGCCTATCCTGTCCCGTTGGGTTTAAAAACGCTACTAACGGTAATCTGGATGTAGCCACCGCCGCGATTATCTCAGCCTCACGACCTCATCATTTTCTCTCGGTCACTAAAGCTGGGCATTCTGCTATCTTCTCCACTACAGGAAATCCGGATTGCCATCTCATCCTACGGGGCGGTAAGCAACCCAATTATGATCCAGAAAGCATAGATGAAGCCGCTACTAAGCTCATTCAGGCTGGGCTTCTCCCCCAAGTGATGATTGACTGTAGTCATGGTAATAGCGGTAAAGACCCTAAGCGGCAAATTTTAGTGGCCGAAAATATTGTGGGGCAGATTGCAGTCGGCGATAAACGCATTATTGGGATTATGCTAGAAAGTCATTTAGTAGCTGGCCGTCAAGATAT
Organism: Candidatus Nitrosoglobus terrae; assembly: GCF_002356115.1. NCBI lineage: Bacteria > Pseudomonadati > Pseudomonadota > Gammaproteobacteria > Chromatiales > Chromatiaceae > Candidatus Nitrosoglobus > Candidatus Nitrosoglobus terrae. The sequence goes on along the minus strand of NZ_AP014836.1, from coordinate 906,744 downwards.
TGTTCCTGATACCCCCCTAATTTATGGACAAAGTATTACCGATTCTTGTATGGGTTGGGAAGAAAGCGAGGAATTACTCTATCAATTTGCAGATGCTGTCCAGAAACGGCGGTTATCTCAGCAATAAGTATTTTTAATCTACCCAAAAATTGGGGTTAGGAATTTATCTTTTCGGATCGCTGCCAAATCAAAAACTGATTGTTGGCGGGCATAGCATAATCCTCTTTTAGCTCTAACCCCTGTTCCTCTGCTAACGTGTTTACCGCTTCAAAATCACGAATACCCCGCTCAACGTCTTGGGCTTTTAACCAAGAATCAAATTCAGCATTACTCAAGCTCGTATAGTTTCCCTGATAACGAAACGGCCCATATACACACAGTAAGCCCTTGGGTTTTAGCAGCGCACCTACCCCCTTAAAAAACAACTCCACCTCTTCCCAAGCTAAGATATGTAACGTATTGGCGCTGAATATATTTGCCACCGAGTCCAGCGGCCATAGCGGCTGATTTACATCTAACACTAGAGGCGTTAACACATTGCTTGGAGCAGAAAGGCTTACTAAATTTTCTTTTAGTATCGCTATCCCTTCCAGAGTCTCCGTAGGCTGCCATGTTAGATGGGGTAACTGCTTACCAAAATACACCGCATGCTGACCTGATCCGCTCCCTATTTCCAGCACCTGATGGCAACCTTTAAGCACTCTTTTAAGAATTTCCAAAATAGGCTGCTTATTATTTTCGCAAGCTTGAGAGAAATACTTCATACGTTTAGTAAACTGTATAAAATCCCGACTGATCGCGTGACGATCAATCGGGAATAGCCACTTCAAAATATCATTGAAGTAGATTAAAGAGATTGACTGGCCGCGCGTCGACCCATCACCCCCAATAGCCCCACCCCTAACCCTAACAGCGCTAGGCTTGAGGGTAGGGGCACATCTACTGGCTTGAGTATTACAAACCGATTTGCATCTGAATATGGTGTTCCGTCACTCAATTTTAGATCTACTTGGCCTAATATCCAGCCATTATTATTGATGTAAATAGGATCATAAAAGCGTGTAATGCTATAGCTGAGACCGTCATAATAAGGAGCCGCTCCTGTATCCAGTTTATTACTAATCAGATCCGTAATATTATAGGCAATACCCTTATCATACAGGGTAGCGACACCATCTACTGTGGCTATCCGCTGCCCTTGATCATTTTCATCCGGACTAAAATGGATTGAAGGGGCATAGCTAAAATCAGTGATCTCCTTAAAAGGCACCAATTCTCCCGTATCTGCTTCTATTAGTTCGCTACCGCTGATGCCCTGAGCGGGATTGAGGTTACTGTAATTAAGGATGTATTCATGATACTGGCCTGCACTGTTTTTGCCATAGAAGATATCCTCGCCACCATAGAAAATAACGGGAAGGCCAAGCTCATATATTTCACCTTTAACGTAACCACTACCATTGATCGTTAGACCCTCATCATGGTAGATATTCTCCACACCTATAGTTGGCGAACTATCACCTCCAGGATAATATAGAGGGCCAACGTAGCTATTGTGATGTCCATTACCTATCACTTTGTTCTTATCCGTAATCCCAATAGCACCGTTAAATCCAACCGAATTGAAGAACATAATCTCCGCCACATAAGAAGGCACCGCGTAAGCATTGGGGGTAGTGATGAACCCTAGTAAAATTATACTGGCAGTTAAAAGCCCCTTAAGCTGAAAGCTCACTTTAGTCATTACATCAATATTCTTTACATTCTCGTTCTTAATTTTAAAAATTAGCACGATATAAAACCTCTGTTCTTAGTTTTTAAGTGTTTTGATGGGAATAGCCCTATATCAGGGAGAAAGCTATTCCCATCATTAAGGTTTCTAGCAATATTCGTGCCTTTATTTATTTTAGCTTTAAATTCAATGAGATAAATTAAAATTTATCTTTTATCTTTTATCTTTTATCTTCAAAAATGTAAAAATTAATGACACTTAATGGGTTCTATCTCAAGGGGTTTGATTCTCTTGATGAGGGGGATAAAAGGCTCGTCTTTTAAATATTTAACCTAAAATCAATAATTTATAAATTTATCATCAGTTTGAATGAAGCTTGGATCTTACGATTAGGCAGGTGTTAAGTTTTTTGACACGGTGGAAAGCCTAAATGAAAACTTAGCTAGATTCTCTAAACATGAAATACACGGCTCCCAGCATACATAACGCTGCCCATAGGTAATCCCGTTTTAACGGTTCATGGAGATAAAATAAGGCAAAAGGAACAAAGACAGATAGGGTAATGACTTCTTGTAAAATTTTAAGCTGGCTAACACTTAAAACTGTATACCCCAGCCGATTGGCGGGGACTTGTAATAAATATTCAAAGAAGGCAATGCCCCAGCTGACAAGGGCTGCAATAATCCACGGCTGGTGATTTAACGTTTTAAGGTGAGCATACCATGCAAAGGTCATAAATAGGTTGCTTAAACAGAGCAAACCCACGGCGGCTATAATGGGGTGCATACATATAACTCCCAATCATTATCTTAATGAGAACTCCTAGAGGCTATGATTACCCATCAATCCCCCGATAATAATCACAATACCGATCAGCAGCAGCACAAGATGCATATGATGCATTCGTTGCCATGCTCGCGCTTCGTCCCCGCCGGAACCCTTCATGATCTTTTTTAGCACCCCGCTGGGACCGAGGATAAATAGCATCACCATGAATAATAGCCAGTAGGCAAACATTCCGCTTAGCCACCAGAATTTTGCCATCCCGAATAAAGGCCACCAGTGCTGTATCGCCACCATATACAAGCCGGAAGCCCCCACCAGCAATATGGCAACGCGGGCCTGTAATCCAAAGCGGCGTTCAACCGCACGGAATGCGTCCTGCTGCGAGCCAAACGCACCCTGGCGCAAGGCGGGCAAAAATGAACACGATACAAACGCTAAGCCCCCAATCCACCAGATAACAGCCAGCACATGTATCGCCACGGCAATTATAATCCCCGTCATAATCTCTCCTTTAAAAGCTTTTAAATCAAAGGCTACCTCGTAGAATACATAATGACAACAATATGAGAAAGGGCTTATTTTCTTAACTATCCTAGGAGTAAATCAATGCTTATGTATCCTAATTTAGAACAACTCAGCCAGATGATTGTGGGCATTGCTCAAGAGCAACTCTTACCTCGGTTTGCTACCGTTAAAAGCCAATGGAAAGCAGACGGCAGCCTACTTACCGAGGCGGATTTAGCGATGCAAAATCAGATCGAGCAAGCCCTTACCACCCATTGGCCTCAGTTTGCGTTTCTCAGTGAGGAGATGGAACAAGAAGCCCAACACCGGCTATTAGAAAATACGGATCAAGGAGTCTGGTGTCTAGATCCCCTAGATGGCACCCGTAACTTTGCTGCTGGGATACCTTGTTTCAGCGTTTCCTTGGCCTTGATTTTAAAGCAGCAAGTAGTATTAGGAATCGTGTATGATCCGCTACGCAACGAATGTTTTAGCGCCCAAAAAGGCCAAGGGGTACAGCTTAATGGAAAACCCCTAGGACAGCACCGCCCTATTTCTTCATTGCAAAGCGGTATTGGACTGGTGGATCTTAAACGCTTGCCTTCTGATCTAGCTGCCCGCTTAGCCACAAATCCCCCTTACAGTTCTCAACGCAGTTTAGGATCCGTGGCCTTAGATTGGTGTTGGATAGCCGCTGGTCGTGGCCATGTTTATCTTCATGGCCGGCAAAAACTCTGGGATTATGCCGCCGGTAGTTTAATACTGAGTGAGGCGGGAGGCCATGCCCTCACTTTAGCGGGAGAGCGGGTATTCCAGCCTACCCTTCAGCCTCGATCAGTGGCCGCAGCGCTAGAAAAAGCCCTGTTTCATGAGTGGATCTCTTGGTTAAACATTACCCACTAAGTTTTTAAAGCGTAACGCTAGGCTTATTTTAATACCTTTAGCTGGATACAGCGCGAGGATACTAGGGTTAAGGGAGTTATCCACAAAAATTGTGGATAACTCTGTGGATAACACAAAATTTAATGGTTGTAAGCCATGCAGCAACAAGCTTCATAACAATTTGGTGATAAAATATACAGTTATAATAAATTAAATAAAATCAAATAGTTATAAACTATAGCAAAAATAAATACCCTATCGTCTAGGGATTAAATCCAATTCATCACCCACGGGATAAGTTTGTGAGTATTTAAAATAAACTCTTGACTTTAGCCAAACAAATAGCCTCCTGATTAATCATTTTTAACTCAGGGAGGGGTTTAAAATCATATATTCAATTAGGTTAGTCGATAACTATAATAGGCTGCATAGGTAAATAAGCCCTTTTAGACGTTATAGTTATAACAGTAGTAAAATTTCATATGACTCCCATTGTTAAACAATCTATTTTTTTGCTTTTACCCACTATAATTTTAGGCATTATTTTAGTATTTGGATATGGAGAAGCTAAAGGGCTAGGTGCTTTAGTACAGAAGGATTTTTTGCCTCGCTTATATCATGCAACCATATCAGTAAATTCCAGCGCACCTATCTATGGCTATCAAATTATCCATCACTACCCCCACGACCCTAGGGCTTTTACCCAAGGATTAATTTTTAACGCAGGTTTTCTCTATGAAAGTACCGGCCAATATGGCCAATCCACTGTAAGAAAGGTAGCGCTAGAGACTGGGATAGTATTGCAGCAATATACATTACCCAGCCGCTATTTTGGCGAAGGACTCACCCTCTGGCAGGATAAATTGATCCAATTAACTTGGCAGGAAAAAGTAGGGTTTGTATATGATCAAACCACCTTTAGCCCGCTTCATGAATTCTTTTATCCCACAGAAGGCTGGGGCATTACCCATGATAGCCAGCACCTTATTATGAGCGATGGTAGCTCTACTCTTTATTTCTTAGACCCAAAAAGCTTCCAATTGATCAAGCGGTTACCGATCCATGACGGTACTACTCTGGTGACTCAGCTGAATGAGCTAGAATATGTGAAGGGTGAAATCTATGCCAATGTCTGGCTCACCCATTACATCGCTAGGATTTCACCCGAAACTGGGCAGATATTAGGCTGGATAAACCTTGCTGGGTTATTAAACCAAGGGAGCTATAATCGTGCTGCCGATGTGCTCAATGGTATTGCTTATGATGAACAGCAAGATCGGTTATTTGTGACTGGAAAATATTGGCCGAGCTTGTTTGAAATCAAACTCACTATGTAACCACCAGGAGTAGCTAAAATAAGCGCGAAACATCATCACGGCATTGATGGACTTAGCCACGAAAAATCGTTGCAATGGGTGTTGCTGCTAAATGGAGGTTTTTTAATCACCGAAATTATTGGCGCATTCCTCACTAACAGCTTAGCCCTATTATCGGATGCCACCCATATCGCTAGTGATATTTCCACGCTAATTATCGCCCTAATCGCCGTGCGCTTGGGTCGTCGTCCCCCTGATGCCAAGCGTACTTTTGGTTATATACGGGTAGAGGCCATCGGAGCCATGATCAACGGAATCATATTATTTGCTGTCGCCGGTTATATTCTATGGGAGGCGGCTCATAGATTTAGACACCCACCAGAAATAGCAGCCTCTAGTATTTTAGTGATCGCTGGAATAGGTTTAATAGTGAATATTATTGCAGTGTATCTACTTAGGGTTAGTAGCAGGGAAAATCTAAGCATTAAGGGGGCTTATCTTGAAGCTTGGGGAGATCTATTCAGCTCAATGGCTGTACTGATAGGAACTGTTCTTATTCTGTTTACTGGCTGGAATATTATCGATTCGATCTTAAGTATATTGATTGGCTTATGGATGCTACCTCGCATCTGGGCACTAATGCATGAGGCTGGCAATGTGCTTATGGAAAGTGCTCCTAAAGGGATAGATACCCATGAAATTCGGGCAGCATTGTCGGCAACACCTGGGGTAGATTCTGTGCATGATCTCCATATATGGGCGCTGAGTAGCTCTCAACCCGCCATAGCCGCCCATATTGTCGTGCCAGAGCATGAAAATGCTACCCAACTACAAGGACAACTCATGGAACTACTGAAAACACAATTTGGTATTCAGCATATCACTCTGCAAATAGAATCTTCCGCCTGTGAAGGACCTCATTGTGATAAGTCTAGGTAAAGAAGCCCCTCTAAAAGTAGGCTTGTTTTAGCTTCATGAAAAATCTCGATATAACATTTGGGAAGCAGCGGATGCTGTATATACACCGTTTTTTTTAATTTCAGAGGCTATTCGATGTCCATCGCGTGTAAATTTTGCTAGCATCTTAGATAAGGCTTCTAATCTGCTAGTATCTAATATCATACTTACTATTGTTCCTGAAAAAGTATGCCCTGTATTCAAATGCTGTTTTCCTTGCTTGTCTAAAATAATTGCATGATCACCACTACAAATAAGAAAGCTACCACCTAATTTACAAATTCGACTAATCATATAAAGACCAAAACCTGAGTTATGCCATGGATTATTTCTATCTACCTTAATTCCCTTATAATTTTTACTTGATATAGATGGTGTAAGGGATAACCGTATAGCGTCTGAGTGGTTTTCTATTCTAAGGTATGGGTTCATTGAGAGAGACTTTCTCAAACCAATGCCGTTATCAGAGATAAATATCTCCACACTATCATAAGATGGCCAGTATTGAGCACAATACTCAACAGCCTCTGAGCGACTATGCTCAAAAACATTTCTTATAACTTCTCTAATAAAGAATGTTAAAGCATCAACCAAATTACCATTTTCTTGCTGTGATAATATTTTGGCTAATTTAGCGGCTCTATCTTCTATTTTCTTAGAAAAAGAGCTTATTTTGGCGCAGAATTTAAATATATTTCCAGGTGAACAATTGCTAGGGAAAAATATCAGCGCTCATTTTTTAATCATGCTATAAATAGTTCGAGCTTTAAGAATAAACTTTAAATAAGAATAACTCACATCTTTTTTACGCAGCGCACCTTCAACTACAGCAGAATATTTTACTGGTCTGACTTACTTATCTAGTGTGGTGTGATAAGAGGTATTCGCCAAACCTAAAGATTCTCAATTACGATGGGTTCAACTTCATCAGCCAAGCTAAAACCAAACACCTGGGCATAAAAATAAAGTTCAGCTGTTAGTGCTCGGCTGATATTTTCTGCTTTGCAAAAACCATGCTGCTCATCTTCAAAGAAAATACAAGCCACGGGCAATTTCTTTTTTCTTAAGGCGTTAACCATCGCCTTGGCTTGATCAGGAGGAACCACCTTATCTTCTAAACCTTGAAAGAAAATAGTAGGACAAGAAAGCTTATCCACCGCGTGGATAGGTGAACGGGCAATGTACAAATCCGCTTGTGCTGGATAAGGGCCAATGAGCCAATCTAAGTAACGGGATTCAAATTTATGAGTCTCCTTGGCTAACGCTTCTAAATCACTCACGCCATAGTAGCTAGCCCCCGCCTTAAATACCCCCCGAAATGTTAACGCGGCAAGGGTAGTAAAACCACCCGCGCTGCTACCTCGAATAGCTAAACGCTTAGGATCAGCGCCTCCTTGCTGCACCAAATACAAAGCACCACTGATACAATCATCCACATCGACAATCCCCCATTGTCCTTTTAGCTGCTGCCGGTATGCTCTTCCATAATGAGAACTGCCTCGATAATTCACATCCAGCACGGCTATACCTCGGCTAGTCCAATATTGAATTTTTAGCTCAAGGGCATTATGAGCCGCCCCAGTGGGCCCCCCGTGACTGATAACCAATAAAGGGGGTCGTTCATCCTCTGCTGGGGCGCTGAAATCCTTATTCTTGGGCGGATAAAAGAAACCATAGGCGCTCACCCCATCGGCTACTGGAAATTCAAGGGCTTGCGCAATGGAAAGATAACCTGGATCAAGAGTCATCTCGCTAGATCGCTGCAATACTTTTAACCCTTCGGTAGCCAGATCTAATTGCACAATTGCCGAAAATTCTGTTGGTGAAGCAGCAATAAATACCACCTGCTCAGAATTAGCCCGTAAAGCACTCATAGCAATATAGGGGGTTTTAATCTCTTTTAAGCTGCAACTGGCCGGATCAATGACCGCTAAATGGCTGATGCCATGACTACTGTAAGTACAGATAATTCGATCTGCTGCCGTAAAAGCATAGGTCGATTGGCCAAAAATCCATTGAGGTAAACCAAATTCAGCTTCCATCTGTATAACCGCCGCTACACTTCCTTGATACCACCGATACAGATTCCACCATCCATTTCGATCAGAGATAAAATATAAAACCCCTCCTGGCGACCACTCTGGCTGAAAAATAGATTCCTCTCTTGAGCCGGCTACGGACTGCTCCTGCGCTAAATTACCCGCTTTATCTACCTGCGCTAGCCAAAGCTCTGTACCATCCCAAGGCATATTGGGGTGATTCCAAGACAACCAAGCTAAAGCATTCCCATCAGGGCTAAGACGAGGTGAGGCATAAAAATCAGCTCCTGAAGCCAATACTGAGATTGATCCCTGATCCTCCAGCGAGATAGCGACCAAGGTATTGATAGCCTCTGCCCCTTTCTGGCTATGATCTTCCCGAACACAAATAAGCCGATTCCGCTGCTGATCAAAAACCGCATCCGCATAGCGATAATTGCCCTCTGGGGTAATCGGCTTAGGATCGGCTTCTAACTTTTGCCGGTATATTCTTTGATCTTCAAAGTTGGAAAAGAACACTGAATCTGCTGTAGCTAAAAAAGCCCCGCCCCCATATTCATGGACTCGGCTTTTAGCACTATAAGGCGCGGGGTTAATATCCTTTATTTTTCCGTCCTCAGTTTGGCACACAATTACGCATCGACCGCCTTCATGAGGGCGGGTTTCCGTCCAGTAAATAATTTTTCCATTAAGGGCTATTTGTCCTAAACTAACGGTTGCTGATGCGGTTAGATCAGCCGTAATAGGCGATTCCCAAGATCCATAAGGTTTTTCTAAAGACGCGGACATATTGCCTCCCAATCCTTATATAAGAGCTGTTATTTGTAGCGTTAGGCAAACCTTAACGTTGCCTACTTAGAGTAATCAGGTTTTGCTGATCATTAATGGTGACCAAATACCGTCCTAATACATTCATACCCAACAGTCCATTAGCGCCTAATAAATTATCAGCGATAAAAGCTGCGTTAACACCGTAGATAATCGCAGCGCCAATTTTCAAGGAATTTAACTGGCCGATACTGGCATCAAGTAAGCCATTGGCAGTCTGTATTTTCTGATTTTCCAGCTGACCTGAAGAAAACCCCAACCTAGGAATTATAGAGGCAGGGAGAACGACTAGAGAGGCCCCCGTATCCACTAATAGGGAAACCCCTACGCTGGCATAATTAGGGCCTTGAACCGCCACTTGAACAAGGTGATGATTACCCTTTCGGGTAGTATTTAAAATGATCTGATCGGGTATCTCAGGAGCAGCTTTTTTCTGACTTAAAATAAGCACTTCTTTAATACCGCTATCAGCGGCATGAATAAAGACGTAATTAAAATTAATTAAAAGACCCTGTAGCTGTTCCTGTAAAGAGCCTTGTATTAAAGGGCGGGCTGAAATCTCACGGGTTTTATCTAGCCCCTTGATGAGGATATCATGCTTCGTAGCTATCGCTTTTAACTCATCCTGTAGTGTTTCATCGAAATTATTAACAGCCCCATAGGCTCTATTGAGATATCCCAGTATCAGCTGGCTGATCACAATAAAGCTGATAAATAGCCCCAAATACCCACCTCTGTTATCCATGATTTTAAGCTCAAAATTACTGATATGATATTAAAACACATCTCTACACACAAAAAACTATTGTCTTTTGAACATAGGTTTACCCCGATCCAAGCAAAGTTAGGTATTATTTGCTAAAAATTCAGAAGTGTATTTGAGAGGTGAATCCATACTTAAGGTATGGCTATAGCGTGCCGATTGAAATGATTGGAGCGGGTGATGGGAATCGAACCCACGCTATCAGCTTGGGAAGCTGAAGTTCTACCATTGAACTACACCCGCAACCTACATAAGTTTACGCATCATGGTGCCATCTGGCAAGTAATTGAAAGCCTTGTTTCTTGAGATTGCTACCATACCAGCTCACTTAAAATTCCTGTTTCTAGCATCTTGAGATTAAAAATATATTCGTTATGGTTATAGGTTTCCTCAAGCGGGCGTTTTGCCGTACGCCAACCTAGTCCGTCGGTAATCCAAATAAAATCTATGTTTTGTGCTCTAAGCTCATCGTAAAGACTTCTGAATTCTCCGCACACCGTTTTTAGTTTTGAGCCACCGCCATTATAAAAGTTGGCTTCAAATAATTTTAGCTTATTGGTCTTTGGGTTATAAATAGCAAAGTCAAAACTTCTTTCTGATTTATCTACTTTGACATCAAAGCTCCACTTTGCTTTGATTGTACTTGCCCGTGCCTGTGGTAGATATTCAAAGCTGTTTTGTTTACAAAAATCAGCGAGAAATACCCCCACAGTTTTTTCCATCAATGAACCGCCGCGATTTTTCCGACCATTACTATCTAGCCCAACCTCAACACCCAAAACATAATCAACGAGATTTTTAATTCCGCCCTTTTGGAACAGCCGCACAAGACCCGATTTATCTAAAAACTCAAAATACTTTTCTGCCCCTTTTTCTTGGCCAGAAAAATCAAAAAATTCTGAATTTTTGGTTTCTTTATCAAAAACTTCAAGCGTGTTCTCGCGCACCGCTAACAATACGGGCAATGCTCCAACGATGTCGGGATTAGTGTTGTAAAGCTTAGTAAATTCCTCTTTGAGGTTTTCTTTTCCAAGTAGGTAGTTCAATTTGTTTAATACTATTTCCAATTCGGAGCTGTTAGAAAATACCTTGCTCCAATTTACAAAGTAATCCCAAGTTTTGATTGAGCTTTTAAATGTTGAAACTAAATAGTTGAAATCTTTCTTTAGCATCTGGTAGTTGGTTATTAACAGCTCTGTTATCTTTCCCCGCCTAGCGGCATTTGAATTGATTGCCCGAGCGGCCATCATTTGATTAATTTTTACGCCTTGAATACCTGAATATATTTCATTGATAAAAGGCGTATCTGAGTTGGATAACATGACAAAACAGCCTCTTTTGGATAACGCTACGAAAGTATCTCGTAGTGCTAGCTGTTCTTTTTCTAAAAAGCCCGCCGCGGTATAGGCAGTGAACGAGGCCGTTTTGCTCATAGGAAAATAGGGGGGATCGAAGTAGATAAAATCTCCCTTCTTTGCTTGCTTTAATACTTCTTTGTAGTCTTGGCATTTTATTGTAGTATTTTGTAGCACTTTAGAAACACAGTGTAGGTTTTCTTCATCACAAATGAGAGGATGAGTGTAACGACCCAAAGGCACATTAAATTCGCCACGCTTATTGACGCGATACAGACCGTTAAAACCGGTGCGATTGAGATAAATGAAGCGCGAAGCAATCTCAATATGAGATAAATCCTCAACTTTCTTTGCGCGAATGTTTAAATAATATTCCTTGTGGTAGGGATGTTTTTTGAGGGATTTAATCAGCCCATCCACCTCATTTTTTATCACGTTGTAAGTGATGACCAATTCTTGGTTGAGATCGGATAATGCTGCCTTTTGCGGGAGCAAATCAAAAAAAACAGCGCCGCCGCCCACAAACGGCTCAAAGTAAGTATTTGTGAGGGGATTAAACCCTTCTGGTGGGTATAATTTAAGATCTCGAAATTGCTTAAGTAGCTGTCTTTTTCCGCCGACCCATTTTATAAACGGCTTTGGTTTTTCTGCCAGCAATTTTTCCCTATGATGATAATTGGTAAGCGCAAAATTAAATAGCGCGAAAGGTGTATCCTAGGCAAGAATCCATTTTACTGTCCAAAAAGAGGGAGCTGGAGGAAAAAATACTCCATTTGGGGAATAACACCCCATGGGGCTAAATTGGTGGGTAAAATACTCTATAGGTCAGATTTTGGTGGGCCATCAAGGACTCGAACCTTGAACCTACTGATTAAGAGTCAGCTGCTCTACCAATTGAGCTAATGGCCCCAATAATTAACCTTGTCTCTAATTTGGGGTGAGCGATGGGACTTGAACCCACGACCACAGGAGCCACAATCCTGCGCTCTACCAACTGAGCTACGCCCACCATTAAAGGTTGCTATTATAGCCTAATTATTTGAAATTTTACCAATCTGATAAATTTTCGTTTCATAGGCTACTTTGGCCAGTGACCGCTTAGTATCCAAATCCAAACCTTTATAGACAGCAGCCCCCTTCCTTCCAAGGATAAACCGTACTGCTAAAATCAACGTTATTTTATTGCGAATCTAGTATTGAAACAACATTCATTCCTTAAATAACAACTATCATTAAAATTTTTAAAATAAGAAATTTTATTATTTATTTTTAAATAACCTAGGAAAACAACGTGATTTCTGCCCAACAAGCTTTACATCGATTAAAACAAGGTAATCAAAATTTTATTAATGGCCAAACTTCAGGGGATAAACATAGTGCCAAGCGAGCTAAGCTTACCCAAGGGCAAAATCCTTTTGCCACAATTCTAGGATGCTCCGATTCGCGAGTCCCAGTAGAGATAGTTTTCGATCAAGGACTGGGAGATTTATTCGTTATTCGTATCGCTGGAAATATTGTTGCTCCCTCTATTGTAGGTAGCGTTGAATTTGCAGTGGAATACTTTGATTGCCCATTAGTCGTAGTACTTGGGCATAGTCGTTGTGGTGCAGTCAAATCAACGATTGATACCCTAGAACAACCCGATCGACTGCCTTCGCGTAACTTAATGTCGATTGTAAATCGAGTGCGCTCATCCATTGAGCCTTTATATCATACTACTCTAAAGAATAACCTTGAATCCTTATGGCAGGAATGCATACGAGCAAATGTAGCTGCCTCTGTCAATCAGCTCCGCTACAGCACAGAAGTATTAGAAAATATGGTTAAAAATAATGAAATTATGATTGTTGGGGCTGAGTATTCGCTGGAAACTGGTGAAGTCACTTTCTTTGACTTTTAATTTTTTTGTATAACTTTTAATAGGTTAATAGCTATATTTGAATGAATACCTTCGCTTGGGTAGCGAATTCATTGATTATAGTCTAGACTTATTCTTCGCTAGGGAAGCAAAAAGGAGGATGTTATGAATATTAAGCCAATCATTTCATCGACCATTCTTGCAACTACATTACCCATCGCTGCTTTTACAGCTGATTACCCTTATAACCCTGGGTGTTTAAATACACCCCCCAGCGCAATCAGCACCTGTAGCAGCTTTTCGGGAGGAGGTATCCTACCTAATAATCACTACGATCCTGATACACACTATAATCCCTACACAACTGCAACTGTACCTAATAATTATTACAATGGTAACTCATATTATTTATCGAATAACCACTATAATCCTAGGTCAGGTGCTATGGGTAATACGAATATAAATATAGAGGGGCTTATTGGAACCCCTATACGATCACGATAATCTGCTTAAGAATTAATACTCTTGAGGGGTGCAGGAGTAATGTACCCCTCAACCAACTAGAAAGTGCCTCCTTGTTAGCATAGCAAATAACGGTAGTCTTTATTATTTATTTCAAGCTAATCCTTATTATTTAGGTGGCGAAATCAGCTACTGTAGCCTAAACTTATCTCACTGTAGAGAAGCAAGAAGGAGGGTGTTATGAACACTAAACATATCATCTTATTGGCCGCTCTTGCGACTGCGTTACCCATTAGTATTTTCGCAGCTGATTTTTCTAACTGCCTAAATATACTAGGCAATAGCGACCCAGCTGGTATATGTAATAACTTTATAACGGACGGCAAACTGCCCAGTAACCACTATGATCCTGATATAGGCTATGATCCCTACACATCATCACCTTTACCTAACAACTACTACATTTTTTTTGGAGCTGATTTTTTCCATAACCCAAACTGCCTAAATACACCAAATGGCCCAATGATCCCATGTGACAGCTTTACTACAGGTAATAATCTAACCAATAACGACTATAATTCTAATATAGGCTATGATCCCTATATCCCATTTCCTCTACCTGACAATCACTACAATGCTGACCCAGCTTATTTATCTAATAACCGCTACGACCCCAAATTAGGCACTATAGATAATATAAACCTAGATGCTAATGGGCTTATTGGCGCTCCAGTACAATTAAGGTAATCTGCTAAAAATTAATACTCTGAAGGGTACATATAAAAACGGCGCACCCCTTAGCTGATCAGAATTTTTTATCTTTATAGTTATGTTTTTTAAGAAAAATGTATAGAGATACCGAATAACGAGGTATAGAAACTCCCAAGACGGGGGTTTTTTATAGCTCGTATAGGTGTGTACTTATAATAAAATTGGCGCGCCCGGCAGGATTCGAACCTGCTACCCTCGGCTTAGAAGGCCGATGCTCTATCCGTGTGAGCTACGGGCGCATAGGCAGCTTCCTTGCAGTCCATAAACTGGAGAGCAGGCATTATCTTTTTCAATAGGCTGGTCGGGGTAGAGGGATTTGAACCCCCGACCCTCTGCTCCCAAAGCAGATGCGCTACCAGACTGCGCTATACCCCGAAAGCAAACATATTACGATGGGTTAACTCAATCGTCAATAAACCTATGCTAATTTCAGTTTTATATCTTATATAATTATAATGACAGCCTATAGTTTATATTCCAAACATAAGGACTTTCATGGTTGCTAAAATCCTTGATGGTAAAGCCATCGCTGCTACTATTCGGCAAAATATTAAACAGCAAGTTCAAGAGTGGATTGCCGTAGGAATAAGGCCCCCAGGATTATCGGTAATACTTCTTGGTACTGATCCCGCCTCTCAAGCTTATGTGCGCAGTAAACGGCGAGCTTGCGAAGATGTAGGTTTTAAATCCTTAGCCTATGATCTGCCAGCAGATACGACTCAATCAGATCTGCTAACACTAATTGATCAGCTTAACGCTGATCCAACAATAGATGGTATCCTAGTTCAATTACCTCTTGGAAAACATATTTGCCCCGATCAGATCACCGAGCGCATCCACCCTAATAAAGATGTAGATGGTTTTCATCCTTATAATATTGGACGGCTGGCTTTACGATTACCTAGCCTTAGACCCTGTACTCCCTATGGAGTCATCACTTTATTACAAACCATAGGACGGGATCTTAAAGGTTTAGAAGCAGTAGTGATAGGCGCTTCTAACATTGTTGGGCGACCAATGGCGCTAGAGTTATTGCTCGCTGGCTGCACAGTCACTATATGCCATCGCTGGAGTAATGACTTAGCCCAACATATCTCAAAAGCAGATATTTTAGTGACCGCCGCTGGGAAGCCTCATTTAATTCAAGGAAAGTGGATCAAACTGGGTGCAATCGTGATTGATGTGGGGTTTAATCGACAACCTGATGGCACTTTAGTGGGTGATGTAGATTTTGAGTCAGCTCAAAAGCGAGCCGCCTGGATTACTCCTGTGCCTGGCGGGGTAGGCCCCATGACTATCGCAACCTTGCTACAAAATACTCTCTATGCTGCTGAACAGCTACATCATAAATAATGACCAGCACACCTTATAGACAGTAGTTAACCTCTAGCCACGCCGCCACAAAGTTCCTGTTTGAGTATCTTCTATTGCAATACCTTGGTCTTTAAGAATCTGACGAATACGATCTGCCTCTGCCCAATCTTTATTTTTTCGAGCCGCCACCCGTTGGGCAATCAGCTGCTCAATTGCTTGAGAGGAGAAATCATTATCACTTTTCCCATCAGCCTGTCTTGGATCTCGAAGAAATTGCTCAGGATTATAGTTTAGAAGCCCCAGAATACCGCCTAATGATCGTAGTAATTTTGCCAAATGATTTACCCATTTAGTATTACCCTCCTCCCGAGCACGATTAAGTTCGTGCTTAATTTCATTTAACAATGCCAACGCTTCTGGCGTATTAAAATCATCATCCATGATTTCTCGGAATCGAATAGCTAAAGGATCGCTCCAATCCATTAATACTGGTACTGAATCTTCTTCTTTAGCCGTTTCGCGCAAAGCAGTATACAAGCGGGTAACTGCCGCTTTAGCGGCATCGAGTTGTAATTCTGTATAGTTTAACGGACTACGATAGTGGCTGGAGAGAATAAAATAGCGCAGTATCTCAGGATGATAACGATGTAACACCTCCCGTATGGTGAAAAAATTGCCTAAAGATTTAGACATTTTTTCATCATCAACACGCACAAAACCATTGTGCATCCAGTAGTTAACAAATTTACTGCCCGTTGCCGCCTCACTTTGGGCAATTTCATTTTCATGGTGGGGGAATTGTAAATCTTGGCCACCTCCATGAATATCAAAATGAACGCCTAATGCTTCCATAGACATCGCAGAACATTCAATATGCCAACCAGGACGGCCAGCACCCCAAGGAGAATCCCAAGCTGGCTCATTGGGCTTAGCCGCCTTCCAGAGTACGAAGTCTAACGGATCTGTCTTAGCCTCATTAATTTCAACCCGCTCGCCCGCTCGTAAATCTTCCAATCGCTTTCCAGAAAGATTGCCATAGGATTTAAAATGACTAACATCAAAATAAATATCCCCATTCTCAGCCTGGTAGGCATAATTTTTATCTAATAACTGCTGTACTAGGGTAATAATAGATTCTATATACTCAGTAGCTCGAGGCTCCCGATCAGGGGGAAGAATTTGAAGACTTGCAGAATCCTCATGTAATGCTTGAATATAACGAGCAGTTAATTCTTGAATACGTTCACCCCGCTCATAGGCACGGCGAATAATCTTATCGTCAATATCAGTAATATTTCTGACATAAGTCACCTCAAACCCACAAACCCGCAAGTAGCGCGTGACCACATCAAAAACTACCATTACCCGAGCATGGCCTACATGAGATAAATCATAAACTGTCATGCCGCACACATATATACGCACCTTGCCCGGCTCAATGGGAATAAATTGTTCTTTTTCTCCGGTCAAACTGTTATAGATATACAACATAACCTTAATTTCAAATGCTTAAACATAGTTACGTTAAAATATAATGTATTATTGTGTAGCGACTTATAAATCTAAGCAGCGCTGCAACCTTTGCCGCACCCGGGTTACGCCCATGAGTGAGAACAACAGAGCTAACTCTGGGCCATCTAAATTGCCCGTTAAAGCAGCTCGTAGGGGAAGAAAGAGCGACTTACCTTTAGCATTGGTCGTTTGCTTTAATTGGGTTATTACAACTTTAAAATCAACCCCATGATGGCCAACTGCAGCAAGTGCTGCCGCAAAAAAATCTGATCCAGCCTGGGAAATAACACCCAAGGCTTCATCTTTAAACGCAAGATTTTCGCCGAAAAGTGCTTCTGCCCAGCGCAGAGCATCTTCAGGTAACACTACATTGGGGCGTATAATTTCAATAAACTCTAGATATTTATCAGTGGGAACTTGATCGGCTACTGCCGATCCTAGCCACTGTCTTAAAGTCTCAAAATCGCTATGAGCTAACGCCTCTCGCTGCCAATAATATAGTTGCTGGCTATCAAACCGAGCCGGCGCTTTTCCTAAACGATCTAAATTAAACTGAGCTGCTAACCCATCTAGATCTAAAAAACTTGTGTTCTCATAATGATGACCTAAGCGCGCCAAATAATTATATATCGCACTTGGCAAATATCCCGCTTCTCGTAATTCCGAGATACTACGGCTACCATGCCGTTTTGATAGAGGAGTCCCATCACTGCCCACAATCATTGCAATATGGCCATAACAGGGTACTGGCAATCCTAAAGATTGAAGTAATAAAATTTGACGGGGCGTATTTGTTAAATGATCTTCACCACGTAGGACATGGGTAATACCCATTAAAGCATCATCAATAGCATTGCTGAAGAAAAAAGCAGGGGTTTCATCTGCTCGCCGAATGATAAAGTCTCCAATATCACGGGCAGTAAAATGCTGAGAACCGCGTACCAAATCTTCAAATTCAACAACGGCAATGGATGGAATACGAAAACGCAAGGCTGGCTTTAATCCTCCAGCGAGCTTATTTTCTACCTCCTCAAAAGTAAGCCGAGCGCAAGTACCTAAATAACGAGGAGGTTGGCCGGCAGCTAACTGTTGCTTACGAATCCGCTCAAGCTCTTCTTGAGAACAAAAACAAGGGTAGGCTAAGCCCTTAGCTTCTAATTGCTGGAAATAATCTTGATAGATGGCATCCCGCTGAGATTGTCGGTAGGGGCTAAATTCTCCTTTAATTCCCGGCCCCTCTTGCCACTCTAGACCTAACCAGCATAAATCTTTTAACAGTGCTTCTATATAGTCTTCAGTGCTTCGTTCTTGATCTGTATCCTCAATCCGTAGTAGAAATAAACCCTGAGTGCGGCGAGCTAACAAAGCATTAAATAAAGCAGTACGCATATTTCCCAGATGTAATAACCCACTGGGACTAGGGGCAAAACGAGTTTTAACTGCAGTTTTCATCATGAAATAACATAATAATGGAAAAGTTTATTTAGAACAAAATCCTCTACCTTAAAGTTTTGCCTACTCATCAGGGATGATTTAAGTAATATAATCCCTTTTCAACGAAATAAATATTAACTATAGGCCTACTGATATGCGAGTTTTTCAAAAAACATTCATTTTCTTACTACTTGGTATATTTGGATTAACAGCTGAAGCTGATGGTGGTGTAGCAACTAAAAGTCCACCTAAAGTCAAATTGCAAACTACTCTGGGGGATATTGTAATCGAACTTAACCCAGAAAAAGCCCCACTTTCTGTAGAAAACTTTCTTCGTTATGTAAATGAAGGCTTCTATAATGGTACTTTATTTCATCGGATCATTAGTAATTTCATGATCCAAGGGGGAGGATTTGATCAAAAACTTAATCCTAAACCTACCCACGCCCCGATTAAAAACGAAGCCAGCAATGGGATTAAAAACGAAGTAGGGACTGTTGCTATGGCTCGCACTCCGGATCCAGACTCGGCGACTTCCCAATTTTTTATCAACACGTCTAATAATGATTTTCTAGACTTCCAGAGTAAAACCCGCCAAGGTTGGGGATATGCCGTTTTTGGCCATGTTATCGAAGGTATGAGTATTGTTGACACTATTCAACAAGTAAAAACAGGCCGCCAAGGACAATATACCGATGTACCCTTAAAACCTGTGATTATAGAGAAAGCAAGTGTTATCACAGATTAATAGATAGTAGATTTCTGTGGCTATATTTTTCATTTCAGATCTTCATCTTGGATCAAAGAGTCCTGAAACCCAAGTAGAAGCACTACAATTCCTTTCCCAAGAAGCTCTTTTTGGAAAAGCACTTTATATCCTCGGCGATCTATTTGATTACTGGATCGGGGATGATGCGCCCACTGCGGAGGGTTTAGCGATTATTACTGCCCTCCGCCATCTATCTAAGGTAGGTGTCTCAGTATACTTCATGCCTGGGAATCGTGATTTTCTTGTGGGTCAGCGTTTTTCTCAAGCAAGCGGTTGTCAAATTTTGCCTGATCCTACCTTTATAGATCTCTACGGTACGCCTACCTTATTAATGCATGGAGATACTCTCTGTACCGATGATAAAGTCTATCAACACGCCCGAGCTCGGCTACGACGGCCTATTATCCTTCGGACTTATTTAGCATTACCTCAATTATGGCGCCGTGCTATTGCTAAACATTTACGCCGCCAAAGCCAGCAGCACACCCAGTACCAACCACTTACACTTATGGATGTTAATCAAACTACGGTTGAAGCTACGATTCAAGCTTATAGCGTTGATCAAATTATTCATGGTCATACCCATCGCCCAGCGATACACCGATTTTCAATTGATAACTGCCCTAAGCAGCGTATTGTTCTTGGTGATTGGAGTCAGGGTAAAAGCGTATTAACTTATACTAAGGAAGGATTATCGCTTTCTTGATTTACCAGACTTCCCTTTTATTTTTATTTAGTTTTTTCATAGTGCTGTTCTAAAAAACTTACAAGTGCTTGTGGGCGAATAAATCCAGGCAACATCGTCCCATCATCCAAAATCAAAGTAGGCGTTGCATTTACGCCTAGAGATTGACCTAGATTAAATTGATCAGCGACTGGATTCTTGCATTTATTAGCAGTATTCTCTATCGGTTTATCTGCCTTAGCCTGAGTTAATGCTTGTTGACGATCTTTAGCGCACCACACGGCTACAGCTTTATCATAAGAAGCAGAGCCAATACCCGCTCGAGGGAAAGAGAGATAGCGAATTTTAATTCCTAGTTTATTGTATTCATCTACATGCTGGTGCATCTGACGGCAATAAGGACAGTCAATATCAGTAAAGATATTAACTGTATATTTAGCCTCTTTAGGGCCAAATACAATCATATCTCGTTTATCCAAAGCATTGATTGCTTTAGCGCGTACCGCGTTCATTCGCTCTTCAGTCAAGTTAGTCCGAGTGGCTAAATCTACCAACTGTCCTTGAACTGCATAGCGACCATCTTCACTGAAATAAAGTACCTGTCCTTCTATAACTATTTCATAGAGACCGGGGATAGGAGTAGGTTTAATACTTTGTAGCTGAACGCCTGGCATGAATTTTTTCAAAGCAGTTTGTACAGAGGTGATCTTCTCATCCGCAACTACTAATACGGAGAACACTGCCAGTGTCCCAGCAAATAATAAGCCCGATATCTTTTTTTCCATAATTTTATTCCATATTAATCGCGAAAATTAATATACTGTAATGGTAGACTTAACTCAGCCTCTTTAAGTAAAGCGATCACTTGCTGTAAATCATCTCTCTTGTTACCTGAAATTCTCACCTGCTCTCCTTGGATTGCTGCTTGAACCTTAAGTTTACTCTCCTTCACAATTTTAATAATTTTACGCGCGGTCTCCTTATCGATACCTTGCCGAACCTGAACGGATTGGCGTGCTCTTTTACCCAAGATCTCTGGCTCTTTAGCCTCTAAGCAGCCTATGTCTAAGCCTCGTTTAGCTATTTTGATATCTAGTATGGCTCGTATCTGTTGAAGTTGAAAATCACTTTCAGCAATTAAAGTTAATTCTCCTTGGGATTCTTCAATACGTGCTTCTGTCCCGCGAAAATCAAAACGAGTGCTCACTTCTCGATTAACCTGATCGATAGCATTTTGCAATTCATGCTTATCAATCTCAGAGACCGCATCAAATGAGGGCATTTAAGCTACTTTCCTAAAATAGATGAAGTTTATTTCAATGGTTTAAAGTATATTATCAGGTAAGCTGATTAGGAACTAAACCCATCCTGATAATAATGGTTATCCGCGGGGATGATGTTGCTGATGGAGTTGCTGCAACCGATCCATCGCCACATGAGTATAGATTTGCGTCGTTGAAAGATCCCTGTGCCCAAGCAACATCTGCACTACCCGTAGATCTGCTCCGTGATTTAGGAGATGGGTAGCAAAGGCATGGCGTAAAGTATGAGGTGAAAGCGTCTTTTGGATCCCAGCTTGGCGGGCATAACGTTTAATTAAATACCAGAAAGCTTGCCGAGTCATAGCAGTTTTACGCCGAGTAAGAAATAGTATGTCACTTACTTGCCCTTTAAGTAGCTCTGGGCGCACTTCACAGTAGTAACGGTCTAGCCAACTGAGTGCTATCTCCCCTAAAGGCACTAAGCGCTCTTTATTCCCTTTACCACTTAAGCGTACCACACCCTGCCGAATATTGATCTGGGATAAAGTTAAACTTACTAATTCAGAAACCCGTAGCCCTGTTGCATATAAGGCTTCTAGCATTGCCCGATCCCGTAAGCCTAGGACACAACTAGGATCTGGAGTCACAAGGAGTACTTCTACTTCCTTTTCAGTTAATGAATTAGGTAGAGATCTTCCAAGTTTAGGCGATTCAATACGAGTGCTAGGATCATTAACACAAATTTTCTCCCGTACTAAATATCCATAAAAACAGCGTAAACTAGCAAGGGATCGCGCTATACTTCCAGCTTTTTTACCCCTATCCAGCTGATGGGTAAGATAGGTTAATAAATCCTCCCGCTGTGCCTCAATTAATACTCGCCCTTGAGGATATAGCCACTTAGAGAAAGCTTTCAGATCGGAACGATAAGCGGCTACAGTGTTTTCTGCCAATCCCTTTTCTAACCAAAGAGACTCCAGAAAATGTGCCAAGTATTCTTGATCGATTTTTAAAATCCCACTTTTAAAACTTACTACTGGCACTCCCTGCCTCATGGCGTAATAACCATATCTTAGTATCCAAATGAGGTCCTGTTATAGCACCGCTATAGCCACCTAAACCTTGCTTAGATACTACCCGATGACAGGGAATAAAGATCGGCAAAGGGTTAGCACGGCACGCTCCCCCTATTGCTCTTGCGCTTGTCTTTAGCTGGCTAGCAAGCGTACCATAGGTGACAGTTAAACCCATGGGTATAGTATTTAGAGTCTCCCAAATCCGTTTTTGAAATACGGTACCTTGAGGAAAAAGCGGTAACGTAAACATTATTCTAGGATCAGAAAAATAAGCCTGAAGCTGAGCAACAGCTTCACAGGCAACTGGAGAAACGGGAAGACGCTCTGGCGTTTCTGGGGCTAAAAAATCCAACCCAGCTAGCCCTTTCTTAAAAGTAGATAACCCCAATCTTCCTAAAGAAGTTGCTATAACGGCATCATAATTGGGATTTACCATAGGCATAGACTTACCCGATAAAAAACATCCTCATTTATGGTAAGTGTTTAAATTTTTTCTTTAATGCGAGCTGCTTTACCTGTTCGATCACGTAAATAATAAAGCTTAGCGCGACGCACATTACCTTGGCGTTTCACCTGAATACTCGCTAGTACAGGGCTATGGGTTTGAAAAACCCGTTCAACACCTTCTCCATGGGAGACTTTTCGTACGGTAAAAGAAGAATTCAGGCCGCGATTACGCTTAGCGATGACCACCCCTTCAAAAGCCTGCAGACGCTCCCGGCTACCTTCTTTTACCCGAACTTGTACCTGAACCGTATCTCCTGGATTAAATTCTGGTAGATCCTGTTTTAATTGTTCAGCTTCAATGGCTTTAATAATATTAGTACCGTTGCTCATATCCTTTTCCTCTATTTCCCATAATATTCTTGAATAAATTCCATAAGTAAATGTTGCTGCTCTCGATCTAATACTCGCTTATTTAACAAATCTGGCCGCTTAACCCAAGTACGCCCCAAAGCCTGTTTTAGTCGCCAACGGTAAATTGCTTTATGATCACCGCTAAGTAATACTGAGGGCACCCGATGTCCTTCAATGATCTCAGGTCGAGTGTAATGGGGGTAATCTAACAAGCCATTTACAAAGGAATCCTGCTGTGCAGAATCCTCTGCACCCAATACCTCTGGTAGTAGGCGTACCACCCCATCAATCAGCACCATCGCAGCTAGCTCTCCCCCGCTTAAAACGTAGTCTCCAATAGACCACTCTTCATCCACTTCCTGTTCAATAAGGCGCTCATCCACTCCCTCATAACGCCCAGCAACTAAAAGTAGTGCCTCTTTGGCCACTAACGTCTTTAATCTTGCCTGATCTAACCGCTTCCCCTGAGGAGAAAGATACAATACACGGGATCTCTCTCCTAGTTGATCTCGTCCAGCACGAATGGCATCCCGCAGAGGTTGAAACCCCATCACCATACCCGGACCCCCTCCATAGGGTCGATCGTCTACAGTACGGTGCCGATCATAAGAAAAATCCCTAGGGTTCCATAAGCTTAACTTAGCTATTCCTCGTTTTATAGCGCGTCCTATCACTCCATAATCCGTCAACGCGTTGAACATGCTCGGAAACAAGGTAACTACGCCAAAATACACGCTTAATCTTTTTCAGGAAAAATATCTACTAAAAATCCGGATCCCAGCTAACTGTCATTAATTTTTGTGTACAATCTATTTGTTTTATGGTTAATCCAATTAAAAAGGGAATCAATCGTTCTCGTTCTCCTTGAACAACAAGCACATCATTAGCCCCGGTCTCAAGTAGTTGATTAACCTGACCAAGCACAACACCATATTCAGTAACTACCTGCAACCCGATTAGATCGGCCCAATAGTATTCATCCCTACCTAAGGGAAGTAACTGTCTACAATGAACAGCAATTTCATGATTAACCCATGATGTAGCTAAATCTCGGTTATTAATACCTTCTAGAGCCACCACAATACTCTTACCATGCACACGCCCATTTATCAGCTTTCGTTCCAACCAACCGCTATCTTGCCGCAAATACCAAGGCATATAGTGCAAAATATTATTTTGAGGTTCCGTATAGGAGTGCACTCGAACCCACCCCTGGACACCATATAACCCTGAAATATGCCCAATAAGGACATAACGGTTATTATTGTCTTCTGTATTTTGCTCCAACGTTACTAACTAGCTATTTTGCTGTAGATGAGCAGGATTTAACCAGCTGAGCAACTCGATCAGAGGGTTGGGCACCCTGAGATAACCAATAATTAACCCGATCCATATCCATGTGCACGGGGATTTCTCCACCGCTTGCAATAGGGTTAAAGAATCCTAGCCGCTCAATGTAACGTCCATCACGTCTATTACGTTTATCTGCTACAACAATAGTATAAAAAGGACGCTTTTTCGCCCCACCTCTTGCTAAACGAATAACCACCATTATATTTCCTACCTCGCTGAAATACCAAAACCGGCTAGATTTTACGTGAAATCACCCTTATTGAGAAGCACAATCATAGACTTAAAATGGCATTCTTGGTGGCAATCCACCTTTTATCCCCCGCATTAACTTATCCAGCCCCCCTTTATGAGACATTTGTTTCATCATTTTTTGCATCTGGCTAAACTGCTTCAGCAGCCGGTTAACCTCCTGTACCTGAGTACCAGATCCAGCTGAAATACGCTTTTTGCGAGAACTTTTAATAATCTCTGGCCGTCGACGTTCCTGATGAGTCATAGAGTTAATAATTGCCTCCAACCGAGCCAGTTCTCGATCATTAACCTGCTCTGCTGCACCTGCAGGTAAGCTTATCCCGGGAAGCTTATCAATTAAACTTGAGATCCCGCCCATTTTGCTCATTTGCTGTAACTGTTGGCGAAAATCTTCTAAACCAAAACTCTTACCTTTCTTAAGTTTTTTCGCAAGTTTTTCCGCTTCATCTTTGTCAAACTTCTGCTCTAGCTCCTCCACCAAGCTAAGGATATCACCCATACCCAGAATACGAGAAGCCAAACGATCAGGATGAAAAAGCTCAAAGGCCACTGTTTTCTCACCCATACCAATAAATTTAATCGGCTTACCCGTAATTTGCCTAATAGATAAAGCCGCTCCCCCTCGAGCATCACCATCTACTTTAGTTAAGATAATCCCTGTAAGCGCCAAAGAGTCATTAAAAACGCGAGCCGTATTTGCAGCATCCTGTCCAGTCATACTATCTACTACAAATAGCGTCTCAGTCGGTGTAATGGCCTCGTGCAAATTCTTAATTTCTGCCATCATCTGTTCATCGACATGCAGTCGACCGGCAGTATCAATAATAAGCACATCAAATAACCGGGACCTAGCTTGTTCAACGGCTTTCTTAGCAATAAAAACGGGATCTTGGTCAGTACTGCTAGGATAAAAAGCAACCCCTACCTCATTGGCTAGTGTCTCAAGTTGATCAATGGCTGCAGGTCGATAAATATCCGTACTTGTTACCAGCACTGATTTTTTTTGCCTCTCAGTTAGCCAGCGAGCAAGTTTAGCTACCGTAGTGGTTTTACCAGATCCTTGTAAGCCCGCCACTAAAATAACTGCAGGAGGGCGAACATCAAGCTTTAGATCTTGTGCTGCTTCTCCCATTACGATCATCAGCTCATCATGTACTATCTTAATAAGCGCTTGACCTGGAGTTAGGCTGCCCATTACTTCCTGCCCAATCGCGCGTTGTTGGATTTTAGCAGTAAAATCCCGTACTACCGGCAACGCAACATCGGCCTCCAGCAAAGCAACACGTACTTCCCTTAGAGTATCTTTAATATTCTCATCAGTTAGACGGGCTTGGCCTCGTAGCTGTTTCAAGATTTGGCCAAACCGCCCTGTTAAATTATTAAACATTACGCGACCTCTTTATACATAAACTAAACTCATAATTTTATTTAAATAAATCCTCAATAATTTTTATATACAGTATAGCCCTCATCAAGAGTGCTAAAATATTATTTAATGATGAGATACTTCTACCAACTAAGACTATACTAATTAATATGTTGCTTATACCTATTAAGAGTCTGCTTGGAATTATCTGCTATTGCATTGCAAGCGCCGCCCTATTACAGCGCTTATTAAGCGGAGATACCCATGGTATCAGCAAGCAGCTGAGTCGCTGGTTTGGGTTTGCAGGTGTAGCTTTTCATGCCTTTGTGCTTGCAAGCCGCCTGTTCACAGCATTGGGGATTAATCTAAGTTTTACCGATGCCTTATCTACTGCAGCTTGGTTAATGGCACTACTCCTATTAATTACTAGCCTTAAAAATCCGGTAGAAAATATGGGTATAGGTGTCTATCCTTTTGCTGCTATCACGCTAGAACTACAATACCTATTTCCATCTCAGCATATCATCATTGCTTTCAGCGCTGAATCTAGTTTAGCTTCTAAACCATTAGAGATTCATATTCTTATCTCTTTTATAGCCTATAGTTTATGCGCTTTAGCTGCTATGCACGCTATTTTATTAGCCATCCAAGATCGTTACATCCGTAATAAACGCCCAGGCGGTTTTATTAGGACTCTACCTCCATTGCAAACAATGGAAACTCTGCTATTTCGGATTCTTATTGCTGGATTTGTGCTGCTCTCCTTTAGCTTACTCAGTGGCATTATTTTTCTAGAAGACATATTTGCCCAACATCTAGCCCATAAAACTGTATTTTCAATCGTCGCTTGGCTTGTATTTGGAATCCTACTGTGGGGGCGCTGGCGTTTCGGTTGGAGGGGGCAAACTGCAATTTACTGGACTCTTAGCGGTTTTTTCTTTCTAATGCTAGCTTATTTTGGCAGTAAATTAGTATTAGAAATTATATTACACCGTGTTTAAATAATAATTTCCATCAAAATCTTTTATTTAAACAGCTTCAAGCTATAAAATAATTGTATTTACTATGCTACAAGTAGTTTCTACAGACTCATATTTAAAATCTAACCAATACTTTTCAGTTTAGCCTCAGGGTTTTCCCTCATAACTCGAAAACTAAGCAGCCTTTCATGTATTTACCTTAAAAACTTGAGTTATAGGCCGAAATAAAGCTGGTATGCAGGTAATCATTAAACTAAATAAAGAGGTAACTAATTGCTTATCTAATTACTAATGCTTTCTGCAGTGTATATCTCCTAGAGAGGCATGAACAAGCTAATAATTTTATGAGGAATTCAATCCCATGAAGAAATTCTTAAAAATCCTTTTTTCAACCTTTGCAGTTATTATTTTGCTCGTTGTTATTGCAGCGGTCGTGCTACCTTTTATCATTAACCCTAATGATTTCAAGCCACAGATTGTAGCTCAAGTCAAAAAAATAACGGGCCGAGAGCTTACCTTGGACGGAGATATCGATCTCAGCCTCTTTCCTTGGTTAGGAGCAACTATTCAAAAAGTTAGCCTAAGCAACCCACCCAATTTTGGGGATATTCCTTTTGTTAAAGTGGACGATATGGAGGTTCGGGTAAAACTTTTACCGCTGCTTAGAAAAGAGGTTGAAATGGATACCGTCATACTCAGCGGCCTTGACCTGAATCTGATCCGTAATGCTAATGGGGAAACCAACTGGGAAGATCTAACCACAGCGAAAACACAAGAGCAGCCACTAGAAACTAAACCTTCAGAAGGAACTGAACCAGAAGCCCCTCCTATTGCTGGCCTTGCCATTGGCGGCCTCAAAATTGAGGAAGCTCGGATTAGCTGGCAGGATGAAACCCAACATGTCAACTATACTATCGATCATCTAAACTTAGAGACCGATCCCCTAGTACTTGGGGAGCCTACTCAAATAAAACTTACCTCTGATTTTAGCTCAACTCAGCCAAAAATGAATGGGAATTTAGGCTTCAGTGGTAGCGTTGCTGCCGATTTAGAAGCAAATCGCTACCAACTTCAAAATACTGATATCAAGCTTACCGCCACAGGTTCAGATTTGCCTGTTGAGCAACTTGCATTACAGCTAGGCGCTGATATCGATGCCGCTATGGCTGATCAGCAAATAGCAGTGAATAACCTTAAACTCATTAGCCAAGTTAAATCTACTCAGTTTCCAAAACCTGTAGAAGCTACCCTTGCTACGGCAGCTAAAGTAGATTTGAATAAAGGCACGCTTAGCTTGCCCAATTTATATTTAACGGCCTTCGGGGTTAAATTAAAAGCTCAGGTAGAAGGGGCAGATTTATTGACTAACCCTAATTTTAGTGGCCGCATTGCCAGCAATCAGTTTAACCCGCGCAAGGTAGCTAAAAGCCTAGCTATTGCGCTTCCAGCTATCGATGAGACTCCGTTAAATAAAGCACAGCTCGGATTAAAGTTCTCTGGCTCACCTAAAGATTTTAATCTACAACGCTTTATCGTCAAACTTGATGAAAACATCTTGCAAGGCGCAGTGAAGGGAGATCCTGAAGCCAAACAATATCACGTTAACGGCTTAAAATTAAATGCTAAGGTGAAATCCCCGCAGTTCCCTAAACCCTTAAACGCCACACTTACTACAGGGGCTGATGTGGATCTAAACAAAGGTACGATCTCGTTACCGAATCTGGTCTTAGCAACTCTAGGGGTTAAACTAAATAGTCAAATTAATGGAACCAGCTTACTCACCACTCCCAACTTCAGTGGCCAGATTAATAGTAATCAATTTAACCCACGCCAAGTGGCTAAAGCGCTGGCCATTACATTACCTGCCGCTGCTGATCAGATGCCTCTAGAGAAAGCTGAGCTAGGGTTAAAATTTTCTGGATCAGCTAAAAGCTTTGATGCTCAACACTTTATAGTTAAGCTTGATGACAGCACGGTGCAAGGCGCGGTGAAGGGCAATCTTGAGACTCAGCAATATCAGGTGAGCGGGCTTCAGTTAAACGCTAACGTAAAATCATCTCAATTTCCAGATCCATTAATTGCTACCCTAACCACAGGAGCCACTGCAGATCTAAAGAAAGGAACCCTCTCTTTACCTGATTTATATCTAGCCGCCTTAGGGGTAAAACTTAACGGACAAATAAACGGTACGGATTTACAAACCAACCCCAACTTTAGTGGTCAGATCGATAGTAATTCATTCAATCCACGTCAAGTGGCTAAAGCACTTGCCATCGAAATTCCAACCACTACGGATAAAACTGCCCTCAGTAAAGCTCAGCTCGGGTTAAAATTCTCGGGTACACCCAATAGCTTTGATGCTAAACAGCTCACTGTCAAATTAGATCAAAGTACCCTGCAAGGCACAGCCGCAATAGATAATTTCCAACAACCCGCTATCCGCTACAATTTAGCACTGGATACAATTAATGCAGATCGTTATCTCCCGCCCTCCTCTACAGCAGCGCCTGCATCAGCTCCCCCCGTCTCTCCTGGGGCTGGTGCGGCAGCGAGTGCGAGCAGCCTTCCGGTCGAAGAGCTACGAGCGCTTAATATCAACGGTTTGGTAAAGATAGGCCAGCTTATAATCAATAATCTCCACACTCAGGATATAAGCGTTCCATTAAATGCTAAAGATGGCCTCATAGCGCTCAATCCTCTGTCTGCTAAACTCTATCAAGGTACCTATGCGGGTAATATGCGCCTAGACGCGCGTGGCCAGACCCCACAACTGGCTATTGATGAAAAACTCGCTAATATCCAAGCCGGTCCTCTGCTTAAAGACTTTATGGGAGATGATAAACTCCAAGGGCTGGCTAATCTTAACGCCAAGCTAACCGCTAATGGAGCTACCCCAGAAGCTATTAAAAGCACCCTTAACGGTACTGCCGGATTCTCGTTTACCGATGGGGCTATCAAAGGCTTTGATATTGCCGGCCGTATTCGACAGGCTTTAGCGGCTGTAGGGGGCGTAGGCGGAGCTTTGCTTTCCAAACTATCGCCTAACAACGGCAAAAGCTCAGAGAAAACAGATTTCTCTGCGCTAAAAGGAACTATCACCGCCACTAATGGCCTACTTCAAAATTCAGATCTTGATATTCAATCGCCTTTTCTTCGAGTCGGTGGCAAAGGTAGTGCCAACCTAGTGACAGAAGCCCTCAACTATCAATTGGGGGTGGCTATTGTCAAAACTATTGAAGGCCAAGGAGGAGATCCGTTAACTGATCTAAAAGGGATTACCATTCCCATGAAAATTGGGGGTACGTTATCTGATCCCAAATATTCATTTGATGTCGCAAATCTGATTAAAGCGAAAGGTGAAAAACTTATCAAAGAGGGGGTACAAAAAGGGCTAAACGATCTTTTAGGAACCCAGCCAGGGGGGGAAGGGGGAGAAGCGCTCTCTCCTGAAAAACAGCTAAAAGAAGGTATAGAAAAAGGAATTAAAAACAAGCTAAAAGGGCTTTTTAACTAGAAATAGTCTGTGATGTAACAGTATTGCGGTAAACGGTAGATTGATAAAAACCGCTAAATCTATGGATAAGGCAGCTAAGCTAGCTGCCTTTTCTAGATTCCCATCATAAAAGTTATAAAGAAGATCCCACGCTCCTATCATTCCTCATTTTTTAATACAGGCTTACGAATACACTGATGAAGTAGTGCAAAATCCAGAAAACCCAGCAGCTGAAAGCAAAACTTCTTTCAGCCAATCTTTACTCGCTTGGTTTGATACCTATGGGCGCAAAAATTTACCATGGAAACAAAACCCTACCCTCTATCGAATATGGGTTTCAGAGATCATGTTACAGCAAACCCAAGTAGCTACAGTTATCCCTTATTACCAGCGATTTATCCACCGATTTCCTAATTTACCTAGTCTAGCCAATGCCTCAGTAGATGAAGTGTTAGGACTATGGACGGGGCTTGGCTATTATGCCAGAGCCAGAAACTTACACCGGGCAGCTCAGTTAGCGTGGAGGAATTATGGCAATGAATTACCTCATACGCTGGAGGCGTTCATTGAGCTTCCGGGCATTGGCCGCTCTACCGCAGGGGCTATCCTTGCCTTGGCACTGGGTCAGCGTCATCCTATTTTGGATGGTAATGTTAAACGAGTCCTCGTCCGACAGCAGGCTATTAACATCTGGCCTGGGCATCCCCAGATAAAAAAACAGCTCTGGCAACAGGCTGAAGATCTCCTACCCGTAACTCGTATCGCTGATTATACCCAAGCTATCATGGATCTAGGGGCTATTATTTGTACTCGACACCGGCCAAGCTGCCTCTACTGTCCAGTTAAAGAAACCTGTCAAGCCTATATTCAAGGCAGTCCTAATAATTATCCTCAACCTCGCCCCCGTAAATCTTTACCTTTGCGAACCACTGTGATGCTCATGTTACTTAACAGCCAAAAAGAAGTGCTATTGGAGCGCCGTCCACCAACTGGCATTTGGGGGGGATTATGGAGCTTTCCTGAATGCCCAACTCAAACGGAGCCCACTTCATGGTGTCAAGAAACGTTCAATTGCACCATTGAAAATATTCAGATGTGGCCGTTAGTACGTCACTCCTTTACCCACTTCACTTTGGAAATCCACCCTATCGTGGCTCAAATTGACCAAAAAAGAGAGCAAATTATGGAATCTGAAGGCCGGATCTGGTATAAAGGAGTAGAAGTAATGAATCAATTAGGTCTCCCAGCCCCTATTTTACGGCTGCTGGAGCAACTTTATAAAGAATAAAATAACAATAATATGAATCGTACTGTGTACTGCATTAAACTTGCTAGAGAAGCTGAGGGTTTAGAGTTTCCCCCTTATCCTGGAGATCTGGGGCAACGGATCTATCAGCAAATCTCCAAAGAAGCCTGGCAGCTATGGATACAGCATCAAACGATACTTATCAATGAATATCGCCTCACCCTCATCGAACCAAAGGCTAAAAAATTCTTACAGCAGGAAATGGAAAAATTTTTCTTTGGGGAAGGATCAGCGCCGCCAAAAGAATTCATACCCCCTACATAAAGGCAGTTAACGCATAAGGGGCCGGATTTAAAATAGGATCTCGTTTCAATAAAATATCTGCTAATAGTCGAGCCGATGCGGGTCCAGCCACAATTCCATTACGGAAATGGCCCGCATTAATATAAAGTCCCTTTATCCACGGATGCTTGCTAATACAAGGAACACCTTGAGGTGATCCAGGGCGTAACCCTGCCCACTGATATTTTATTGGTAGCGATTTTAAGGCAGGAACTAAAGTGTAAGCAACGTTAAAAAGCTCCGCTAAGGCTTCTTTGGTAGTCGATTTATCAAAACCTACATACTCTACCGTACTTCCAGCAAGAATATGTCCATCTTGGCGTGGAATGAGATAATATCCCCGCCATACAATAATCTTTGATAACAATCCAGGTGGCCCCGAAAATACTATCATCTGCCCCCGTGCTGGCTCTACCGGTAAATGGACATCAATATTTGCTAATATTTGCCCACTCCAAGCCCCCCCAGCTATCACTACTTTATCCGTAGTTATTGATTCTACTTGAGTCACAACTGCAGTAATCGCCTGATCACGAACTAATAGCCCGGTGACCTTGGTCTTTTCCTTAATTTCTACGCCTAATTTTCTCAAGCTTATCCCCAGCGCCCGTACCAGCCGTGGGTTACGTACTTGGGCTATCTCAGGTAGCCACGCACTAAAATCCGCTTTCAAATCTTTTTCTAGCTGACTTAGCCCAGACTGATCCAAAATCTCCAATGCCATCTGCCACCGTTGCGCCCAACGCTGAGCTTCAGACATATTGTGTATATCCAGAATTAACAGCCCGCTTAAAGTCCACTCAGAATCTACTCCGCTCTCATCCTTTAGCTGCTGACAAAGATCTCGATATCGAGGATGGCTCCATACGGTAAGGGCATTAATTTCATCCAGATAATGCCAAGGGTAAGTTGGGGAAATAATACCACCCCCTGCCCATGATGATTCCTGCCCTACTTGCCCACCTTGCTCCAATAGAGTTACTTTTAATCCGCTCAGGCACAGTTCTCGCGCGGTCAACATACCGATGAGTCCGCCCCCAATCACAATTACATCTTGCGTCATCTTTTATTTTATATACTAACTTGCTTTTCACTCATGCCATGAAAAAATAACCAAGAGAATCTTATGGGAAAATATAAATAATATCTACAAAAATCTTTGTATCAATAAGTATTAATTTATATAAATTACTTACCGGAATACTATTATCATCAAGTTACACACGAGTATTAACCGCAGTAACTAAGTGTAGCTAACGGGCAGAAAAAAGCCTGTGACAAACTAAGCTAGTGATTAACTAATGATGGATAAATTCTGCTAATAAAGAAGAAAACCCTTGATAACCCTATACTCCATTGGCTGGATTGTTAGCATTAAGGGTGCTTTCCAGTCCTATCGACTGAGGACCATCAAGATCGCTCCAAGTCACGGTTACGGTAACGACTTTAACATCTGGATAGGGTTTATTACAGTTGCTGGACGTGGGTGTCGGTACAGATCCACCGCCCTGAGAACAGTAATAGTAAGAGGCTACTGTCCAAGTTCGGTTATAAATAACATTAGCTACAATCACTTGGCCACTGGGGATATTTCCTCCAATATTATTACCAATATCTGCGTAAGCAAATACCCCATTGCCTGTGGCCAACTGAATAAAACTGTGTAAATCCTCCAGCTTTCCTTGAGCTAAATTTAGCGCGACCGATTGGGCTTGAGCCGCGCTGCTGCCCCGTAATAGCAAGCCCTGAAGTTTAGCCAGCGCCGTCATACTCACCCCCAGCACCAAAAGGGTAATCAGCACTTCAATCAAGCCAAATCCTTTTTGGAGCGAAATCGGCTTTAGGATTTTCATACAGCTGTTATCAAAAATCTGCCCAACTACCGGTAATAAGAGCTAAGCTCTGACCAATACTTACCTTTTTTAATACTTGGCTATCATAGTTAAAACTACCATTAATTGTAGTATCTTGACTTGTAATCAGAGAACCTGTTACAGTAGATTTTCCATTAAAGGTCACGTTTCCCGAAAGGGAAAAAACAAGCCCGTAGATCTGCGAATCTCCATTCATAGTTATATTCCCATTTACTACCAGCAGCACCGGCTTATCCGCGCTACCAATCACACCACTACCGTTTTTATTACAATTTCCTGTGATCCAGTACAGTCCCGATGAGTTCTGATTCAGGCTATCACAGTTCGTGAGTGAAGTTGCCTTTGCTTGGATAGTACTAGACTGACTTTGGGGTACGCCAAAAACATAATTAAATAAATCAGTAGGGAAATCAGGGATAGCTGCTTTAGAGGTAATAGCGCCGGTGGCTGTGGTATTTCCATTTGGTAGAGAAATATTGCCTTGGGCCAAAATAGAACCAGTAACTGTGTAAGATCCGTTCATGATAATATCACCTCCGGCCCAAATAGAGCCAGTTGTACTACCTCCATTCATCTTCACATCCTTATTCGCCCAGATAGAAATGGCTTGCCCAGCATTAGCATCTACTGTGGAATTACCATTAAAGGTAACATTGCCCTTCACCATTAAAGCCGCCTGCGGGATATTGGCGGATAAATATATCCCTTGTTTAACAATTGCCTGCCCTGATCCATCAGCTGATTGTCCTTGCGCCAACAGTAGAAATACACCTGATGGATTAGCGCTTTGAAGCAACGCTAACGAATAGCGACCATTGGCTTGATCAAGCATCATCGTATAATCGGCGCTGTTTTCTAGCTGTGGGATAAAAGACCAAGTAATATTCTGGGTGCCATTACCGCAAGGATAATTAACGCTACTATTACAAGGAATCCAAGACCAAGCACTCACCTGATTAGCGTTGGCCTGTAAGTAAGCAATCCCTTCTGCTATTCCCGCTTCAGCGGCTGCAAATGCCTGATCCGCCCGAAACTCATTGCCTGCAATCCGTTGCTCCATCACTTGGACTTTAGTGGTATAAAAGGTCATTAAAGTGGCTAAAAAAGAAAGGATTAAGGACACCGTAAGGGTGGCTACTCCCTGTTGATAAAAAGCAGAAGCGCCATATCTTTGCTTAGTCACGATAATTTTTTTAGCTAATTGATTTGGTTATTCCGCACTTTAACGGTGCTTTGTACGGTGCGTTGAACGGTTGGATCGCTATTGAGCTGGCCGGTTAAGGTAATCTGATATTGGCGTACGGTCACCTGACCCGTATTCACTAGCTGCGGCTGAATATTAAACGCGGTGATATTAATGGACTTTTCATCAGTGAGATTCTGCCAACCCGAATCTGTGCAACCCGCCCCCGCCTGGCGCACTTCGATGGCATTATCGCTAGTATCTAATCGATAGCCATACCGCTCGTTAGGGAGCTTATTAGGAAGAGGATTTAATTCCCCATCATTATTGCTATCATAACTAAACAAAACACAGCTACCGTCCGCACTCAGAGTGATTAGAGCAAATGGATTAGAAGCGGGGTTATTGCTTCCTACCTGATTAAGCGCCCTTCCCCAGTACCCCGCCCGCCGTAGATCTCGGGTTATCATCATCATGACATCCCGCAACTCATCATTTAGCCGCGTTATTTTGAGCGTTGCCGTATTCGTTGCGATAATAGAAATTACTACAGATAAAGCCCCCCCCATCACCATCAAACCCACCGCCAATGAAACCATTAACTCTATTAAATTAAATCCCCGCTGATGGGGTAAGCAGCGACTCAGCATACTGGATAGCCCCCCAGATTCCCCGCTCCTGCTGGAGAACATAACTTTACCCTTCCAAAGCCACTGACTTTCACCTGTAACGTTTGGTTACTCGCCGATTGAAATTCAATCTTGCTGGTATTTGCCGTACCCCGCGGCGGTGAAAATGAAAAAGTAGGTAGGCTACTAGAAATCGTAATGTTCTGAAATTCATCACTACTTACAGTTCTCTGAATGCCGCCTATCATGCAGGAATTCAGAGCTTGGCAATTACAGCCTGCTGTATTATCCGTTAGACCGTAACACCAAACGGTGCTATTAGTATAAAAAGAGATTTTGATAGTTTTATTCGCCTTAATGGCCTCCGATTGAGCAAGCTGTAAATCAGCATATAGGCTTTCTGCCGCCCCTTCTAATCGCTTCTTATCCATCATTTGGGTAAAAGAGGGAATAGCAACAGCAAGTAATATAGCCGCTATTGCTACCGTTACCATCATCTCAATTAGGGTAAAACCAAAGCTTTTCTGGAACACTCAATCCACCTCTGGGTAGAACACCTTATTATTAGCGGTTAAAAAATCAAGAACTTTAAATAAGAACTCCATCCCAAAAATAAAATATTGTGAGTGTCTTTAGAAAAATAATCTTTAACCGATCTTTACTAAAAACAACTAAAATGGATATTAATAAATGAATAGAAAAGCAGGTTTTACTTTGATTGAAATGATGATTACTATGGCTATCATCGCCATTCTAGCCGCTATTGCTTTACCTACCTATCAAGGAACAGTACGCAAAAGCAGGCGATCTGAAGCCACCATGGCTTTACTTGGGATTCAATTACAGGAAGAAAAATGGCGCGCTAATCAGCCACAGTATGGATCACTGCAAGCTGTAGGAGGGACAACCTCCAATGATTATTACAATTTTTCTGCTGTAAATATCAGCGCAACCACATACACATTGCAGGCAACTGCTAAAGCAGGCACTGATCAGATTAACGATACAGCAGGTAGTATTACCTGTTCATCCCTGAATCTAGATCAAAATGGAGCCAAAACGCCTACTGCTTGCTGGTAATAAAGGGTCATTTTTTACGTATTAGTCTTGCTGTTTATGGGGGGCTGACCGAATACACTCAATAGTATAAGTAGCGTTGCCCCTATCGTGATGGCTGAATCAGCAATATTAAATGCAGGCCAGTGCCAACTTTGGTAATATATATCAATAAAATCAATTACATAACCATAAAAAATCCGGTCAATCATATTTCCTAAAGCACCGCCTAGAATTAAAGCTAGGGCAAAAGCCTCCCAAAAGTCATCAGCCTGTAGTCGATGTAGCCAAAGTATCAACCCAAAGCTTATGATTAAGGCAATGCTCAGAAAAAACCATCGCTGCCATCCCCCAGCATCGGCAAGGAAGCTAAAAGCAGCCCCTGTATTATGGGCTAAGGTAAAACTAAAAAAAGGTAGTACCGGAACTGGATGATAGAGCTGTACTTGACTCTCCGCCAAGTATTTAGTCCCTTGATCAAGAAAAACAACGAATACTGAGAGCCATAACCATCTCAACATCAACTCACTCACTATTAGCTATAAATAGCTTTAAATTAGATTATAAATTTACCCAAGCGCCTAAAATGAACACTTAAGGGCACCACCAAAGCTGAAAATCTCCTTTCTCTATTTTTGCTTACTCACCGAACCGTTTTTGCTTTTCGGTAAAAACATTAAGCAAAATTTCGCTGCTCTCCTGAACCATCAATATTTTCTACACAGCGGCTACACAACTCAGGATGATCTAAGTGAACTCCTACCTCCTGCCGATGATGCCAACAACGCACGCACTTAGAATAACTCGATGGGGTCACCGCTACCCACAGGCCAGATAGATCAGTTTCCAAGGCCTGTTCCGGTCGCTGTGATGCTGGATACAACCGCGCATAAGAGGTCATTAAAATAAAACAAAGCTCATCATCCAGCTGTTTTAAGGGGTGATACCAAGACTCATCCGCATAAAGATCTACTTCCGCATCCAGAGAGGAACCAATTTTACCGGCCACTCGAATCTGTTCCAGCTCCTTAATGACAGCTTCTCGCGCTGCTAAAACAGTATTCCAAAAAACTCGCCCCATAGTAGCCTCATTGGCTAGTGGGGTGAGATCCTGATACCAAGTCGTTAAAAACACCGATTCACATCGATCTCCTGGAAGATAATGCCAAATCTCATCTGCGGTAAAACTTAA
Organism: Candidatus Nitrosoglobus terrae; assembly: GCF_002356115.1. Lineage (NCBI taxonomy): Bacteria > Pseudomonadati > Pseudomonadota > Gammaproteobacteria > Chromatiales > Chromatiaceae > Candidatus Nitrosoglobus > Candidatus Nitrosoglobus terrae. The sequence goes on along the minus strand of NZ_AP014836.1, from coordinate 868,615 downwards.
CACTGGCGCAAGCCAGCGCACCAGTGCCTCAGCGATATGATACATAGCTGTTTGGGCTGATCGTCGGGCACGGCTTTCGGTTTTAGCCGTATATTGACGATCTTTGATAATATCAAGATAAATCGCCCCCATATCTACCGCACAAAAATTATGTATCCGCTGATAGATCAGATGGAAATTATAATCCTCATAGGCTTTAAGAACCTCTTCCTGAAGTAGGAAAGCCCGATCCATGACCCAGCAATCTAAAGTAAGCATCTTTTCAGCGGGTACTTTATCAGTGGCCGGATTAAAACCATCTAAGTTTGCTAAGAGATAACGGGCCGTATTGCGTATCCGCCGATAAGAATCCGCAATGCGTCTCAAAATCTCATCAGAAACACTCACCTCAGCCCGATAATCGGTAGCCGCAACCCATAGCCGAAGTATATCCGCCCCTAAACTGCCAACAACTTGCTGTGGGGCGACTACATTGCCTTTAGATTTGGACATCTTTTTACCTTCAGCATCTACGGTAAATCCGTGAGTAAGTACGGCTCGGTAAGGCGCAGTACCCCGCATCGCCACTGCTGTCAATAACGAGGATTGAAACCAGCCTCGATGCTGATCAGAGCCTTCCAAATAAATATCCGCAGGTAAATTAAGATCTGTCCTTGAGGCCAGTACACAGGCATGAGTAACCCCAGAATCAAACCAAACATCTAAGGTATCACTTACTTTCTCATACTCCTGAGCGTCATCGCCCAGTAAATCACGGGTTTCTAGATTAAACCAAGCGTCCACGCCACTCTCCTCTACCCGCTGGGCAACCTCTTCAATCAAGCGCGTAGTATCTGGGTGTAGTTCACCACTTTGGCGATGAATAAATAAAGGGATAGGGGTTCCCCAAGAACGCTGGCGAGAAATACACCAGTCTGGCCGATTTTCCACCATACCTTCAATCCGCTGCTGACCCCAGCTAGGAAGCCAATGAGTTTTTTTAATCTCTGTCATAGCAGCGCTACGCAACCCTTGCCGATCCATGCTGATAAACCACTGAGGGGTTGCGCGAAAAATGATAGGAGTCTTATGCCGCCAACAGTGGGGGTAACTATGCCGGAGACGTTGATGGCAGAGAAGCACTCCTCTTTCTTCGAGCACTTGAATAATATGATCGTTTGCTTTAAATACAGGCTCACCGGCAAACAAGGCTGTCTCTGGTAAAAAGCGACCATCATTACCTACTGGATTATCGATAGGTAGTTGATAACGACTACCCACCACATAATCATCCTGACCATGACCTGGGGCAATATGAACCGCACCGGTACCGGCTTCTAAATTCACATGATCCCCAAGAATAATCGGCACTACCCGCTCATAGAAAGGATGATGCAATTTTAACCCTTCTAGATCCTTACCACTACAGGTGGCAATAATTCTGAAATTATCTACCCCATAGCGCGCCAAGGCTTCCTGATATAACCCTTCTGCCAGTAGCAAATATTCAAGATCTTGCCTTAAACTGCACTCCACCAGTAGATACTTTAGCTTTGGATGCAAAGCCACCGCCTGATTAGCAGGAAGAGTCCAAGGGGTCGTAGTCCAAATAACAACACTGATAGCGCCTCTAATAGGATTTTCTACTTGGCAACGAGAAATCAGTGCTTGTTCATCTATCACTCGAAAGCGAACATCAATTGCCGGTGAGGTTTTCTCTTGATACTCCACTTCCGCCTCAGCCAGCGCAGAACCGCAATCAATGCACCAGTGAATAGGTTTTACGCCCTTATAGAGGTGGCCATTGTCAATAATCTTACCTAAAGCACGGATAATGTTGGCTTCAAACGGGTAAGCCATGGTGAGATAAGGATGATTCCAATCCCCTAAAATTCCTAGCCGCTGAAAGTCTTGGCGCTGAATCTTCACCTGATTCTGAGCATAATCTCGGCACGCTTGACGAAAACCTGCGGCATCAATTTTCATCCCCGGCTTTCCTATTTTTTTCTCCACATTCAGCTCAATAGGCAAACCATGGCAATCCCAGCCTGGTACATAAGGAGTATCAAATCCACTCAAAGATTTTGATTTAATAATCATATCTTTAAGTATCTTATTGACTGCATGACCAATATGAATCGCGCCATTGGCATAGGGAGGACCATCGTGAAGGATAAACCGAGGGCGATTACACGCTGTCTCACGTAATTTTCCATAAAGATCCATTTCCTGCCAACGCTTCAGAATCTCCGGTTCACGCTGGGAAAGGTTGGCTTTCATAGGAAAGACAGTTTTAGGAAGATTCAAGGTCTCTTTATATTTCGCCACGGTTAATCCCTAATTGGTTATTCTCACTTTGATGATTATACTGGTGTTATCCATTATCACCCATGAAATGAGAGTTTATCTTGTCTGTTTCACCTAATACAAAGAGAAAATCCCTTTTTGTAGGATCTAAATGCCTATTATGGTTATTTTTATCTCTGATCTTAAGCTCACTTGTTGGATGTATCGGTACTGAAATTTCTAGCTTACCCGCAATCCCTCGTGGGATTCATACCCTAGGGGTAACCATCAATAAAACTCAACAAGGTTATCCAACAAGCTATAGCTTAGATACCACAAAACTCACCCTAGAGGTGATGCAACAATTAAATCAAGCTGGATTTAAAGTCATCCCTCCTGAGAGGGCACAATCCACTCCTACTGCGGCTATATTGCAAATAGATCTTAATCTTACCTCTGCCTATATCGGGGTCTCTTATGCCATCTCAGTAAAATTGATAAAAAAATTAAAACTCGCGAATTCTCAAGATAAATTAACTTCGGTAGCCACTTGGTCTGCAGGACAATCTGGGTTCCTCAGAGCCTCTGATATATTTTATCTTTACGACTATACCACTGCAGCTGTAAATCAATTTATCAAATCTGCTCAATCTAATCATTAAATCTAGTGATAGTTATCTCCCTTTCTGCCCTTCAATAAAAACCTCAAATCCATGCCTAGTAAGAAAAATAATACTATGAATTTTAACCAAAAATTACTCTCAGGTAGATTATATCGTCGTTATCAGCGTTTTTTAGCTGACATTGATCTGGATACAGGTGAACGCATTACCGCCCATTGCCCCAACACTGGATCCATGCGAGGTTTGGTCGAATCGGGGCTTAAGGTTTATGTTTCCCGATCCGCCAATCCTCAGCGTAAACTGGCCTATACTTTAGAACTGGTAGATATAGGCACCAGTTTAGTAGGTGTCCATACAGGTCGAGCCAATGGAATAGTCAAAGAATCTATTATTCAGGGAAAAATCACTGAACTCCTAGGCTATGAAAAAATAAGACAGGAAGTACCCTATGGTCAAAACTCACGCATCGATTTGCTGCTGGAAAATCACCCCCCTCAGGAACGTTGCTATGTAGAAATCAAAAGCGTTACGCTCAAAGAATCTAAAGCGGCTCTATTCCCTGATGCAGTGACTATTCGTGGGGCAAAACATCTTGATGATCTAGTCAATACAATACGCAGCCATCACTGCCGCGCTATGATGCTTTATCTGGTACAGCGAGAGGATTGTGAGTATTTTTCTCCAGCCGATGACATTGATCCGATCTATGGCAAGAAACTCCGATTAGCGACAACACAAGGACTTGAAGCTATAGCCTACAGCTGCCAGCTTTCTGTTACCGGAATTCACCTTCAGCACCCTCTACCGGTGCACTTATAACGATCTATATTAAGTTATAAGTTATTAGCCCGATTTTCCTGCGAGCAATTCTTGGTAAAGATGAGCATACGCTATGGCCATCCGCTCTGAAGTAAACAGGCGCTGATAACGAGCTTGCGCATTGCTCCCCATAGTTACAGCAATCTCGGGATGATTCCAAAGAAAAATCATCGCCTCTTTAAAGGCTAACGGATTGCTCGGAGGCACAACTAATCCCGTCTTTCCGTGGATATTAATATAGCTAGTACCCGTACCAATCTCGCTGGATATCATAGGCTTACCGAGCATAGCCCCTTCGAGTAAAGAAATACCAAAAGCCTCAGATCGAAGGTGAGAAGGAAATACCATAGCCAAGCTTAGGCTAATTAATGCGACCTTATCCTCATTACTTAAAGCCCCCAAAAAATAAACATGATTTAGCCCTAAACGATTAGCGTGTTTCTTTAACTCTTTTTCTGTCGGGCCAGAGCCTAAAATAACTACAGGAAAACGGGTACCCTGAATAGCATCTAGTAGGATATGTAAACCTTTATAATAGCGAATCATACCCACAAATAAGAAAAAGCCACGGCCTACTCGCCCCTGCCAATACTGCAGTAATGATGAGTTTATTTCAGGATAAGAAGCTTTATCTAATCCAATAGGAATCACTCGGGTTTTACTTCGATAGCAATTTAGTATTTGGCTAGTGGCAAAATAATTGGGAGAGGTGGCCACAATGCAATCTACATGGCGTAAAAAACTGTGCATTAGGGGTCGATAAAATTTAAGTAAAAACTGCTGGCGAATAATATCCGAATGATACGTCACCACAGTGGGTTTCTTAACCCGTGAGAGAAAATGAACCACATCCATAAATGGCCAAGGAAAATGATAATGAATGAGATCCACCTGCTTAGCTAATTCAATAAACCGTAGTAAGGCTGATTTGGAAAAGCCTGTTGAGGCTATTTGAAAATCAAGCGATACTCGATGAACGAGATGATTTTCAAAGACTAAGGTGCCCTCTTTTTCAGGGGCTTGAGTTAAAGTAAGTATCTCAGTTTCAATACCATAAACCGCAACACTTCGCGCAATCTGGTAAATAACCTGCTCAACACCTCCCATAGTTTCTGGAAAATAGGTTTTATAAAAATGCAAAACCCGCATATGAGCATCAGGCTGATATTCTGGAGAAAATCCGTATTAAAAATATTGACGAAGTGCTTTAAACCAGACGGCATAGGGCTGAAAAAACCACCATTTCAAAGGAACACGCCCATAATGCTGGCGGACAATATCAATAGCTTCCCGATAGTGTAGACGGCGCTGATTCCTAGTTTTAGTGGCTATATGATCTCGATTTACCGCAATAAAGCTATTGGCAAAATGTAGTGGACCAAAGTTTTTAAATAACCGCCACCATAGATCATAATCCATGGCGAGCTGAAAATTTTTATTCACCCCCCCGATGGCTTCCCAGGCTGAACGACGAATGAGGGTTGCCGGTTGAGAGATAATACAGCGTTGCGCTAGGCGGCTTTCATTAAAAGGCTCAACCCAAGCAGCCCGTAGAATTTGCCTCTTTTCAATATAATTCCATGAACGGCCATACACTGCTGGGATTTTTGGAAATTGCTGTAATGTTTGCCATAAATAGGTGAGGCCATGGGGCAGTAACCAATCATCACTATTCAGCCAGCCTACTAAAGGGGCTGTTCCTTGGGCAATGCCTTCATTAATAGCAGCGGCTTGGCCTTGGTCAGGATAGCTGCGCCAACCCGCTAGCCGATGCGCCCATTTGTTGATTACCGTAAGCGAGTTATCATTGGAGCCCCCATCCATGACAAATACCTCAACGGGTAATTGCTGATTGAAAATAGAGGCTAAAGCTTGATCAAGATAGCAGCCTTGATTGTAGGAAGGCACCGCAAAGGTAATTAACGGCTTTGGTGCCATTGCTAGCGATTATTATAATAACGGTGTAAAAAATCTTGATAAACGCTGCTTATACCGACTTTTAAATCAACTCGTGCCTGCCATCCCAGTGATTGCATGCGACTGATATCTAATAATTTACGCGGAGTCCCATCAGGCTTAGCTGAGTCAAAAACAATGGTCCCTTGAAACTCAATCACTTCCATAATTATGGCGGCAAGTTCCTTGATCCTAATATCAACCCCAGTGCCTACATTAAACAAACCCTCAGAAATACCTTGCTCCATCAGAAAAATGCAAGCCGCTGCCATATCATCTACATGGAGAAATTCTCGCATGGGCACACCGCTCCCCCATACCACCAGTTCTTTATCTCCCCTTAACTTTGCTTCATGGGTTTTACGAATTAAGGCTGGCAGTACATGGCTATGATTAAGATCATAGTTATCATTAGGGCCATATAAATTAGTGGGCATCACTGAAACATAGCGGGTTCCATATTGTTGATTATAGCTCTGACACATTTTTATACCGGCAATTTTAGCTATCGCGTAAGGCGCATTTGTCGCCTCTAAAGATCCGGTTAACAGATAATCCTCCCGAATGGGCTGTGGACAATCTCTAGGATAGATGCAACTGGATCCTAAAAAGCATAAATCTTTCACCCCAGCGAGATAGGCACCATGAATACAATTAGACTGAATAATGAGATTCTCATAAATAAACTCAGCTGGGTAAGTATTATTGGCATAAATGCCCCCTACCTTAGCCGCTGCAAGAAATATATAATCGGGCTGCGCTTGCTTTAAAAAAGCAAATACTTGGCTTTGATCCAATAAATTAAGTTCTTGACGAGTACGGGTAATAATCTTGCGGTAATCTTTTGTTTGCAGGCTCCGAACAATGGCAGATCCCACCATTCCTTGATGCCCGGCTACATAGATTTTTTTAGCTTTATCCATTGTCGCCCACGCTTTTTTTACCCATAGACCGTTCTTGTAGATCTAAATTTCCCCAAAGCGTATTTAAATCAAAACTTAATCCTGGAGGAAGGCCAGGCAAAGATTGTCCGGTACGGATAAAAAAAGCGGAGCGCAATTGTACCCACAGAGAAAAAAATTGACCTACCAAGGGTAATAATTGAATATGATGATTTTGCCGTACCCGTTCTATTTCCCGCTTCCCCACAGTAGCTAGCTGGGTTGCAGTTTTAGCCCGCTGATGAACCCGAAAGGCAGCAAGAAATCGGTTTACCCGCTTAAATTTTCCAATATCCATATAGCGAACAAACAAATCATAATCCATAGCAAAATGATAACTAGAATCTAGGTTACCTGCTTCGGTAAATAATCGCCGCCGCCAAAAACAAGTCTCTTGAGGGATGAGATCCCAGGGTCGCATTAAAAAATCACTATGCTGAGGTAAAATCCAATGCCCTACTATCTGGTTGATCTCATTGATGATACAGCGGTGGCTATAAATACAGTCCACATCAGGATGGCGATGAAAATAATCGGCAACAAAGTTAAGTGCCCCGGGTAAGAGCACATCATCACTATTTAAATAAGCCATAATCTCACCAGTAGAGCAATTAAATCCTTCAGCAATAGCCGCACTTTGCCCCTCATCCGTCGCTGATACAAAGTGGGAGAACTGATGACGATAAGGCGCAATCCGCGTTAATGTTTGATCGGTAGACCCCCCATCCATAAAGATATACTCTAATTTCGGATAGCGTTGACTCAGCACCGATTGCACTGTCCACTCTACAAAATCACCCTGATTAAAAGAGGGAGTCACCATACTGATGGTAGGTAGCTTTTTAGTATTACTCACCTGTCCCTTCTCCCATCACTAGAAAGCTATAATCGCCTTTATCAAAGTGATTCCAGAAAAGCTGACACCAAACATGTATCCTTTGCGCCTGCTTACATACAATTGGATCAAAATTAACCGCATGGGAAACACTACCACCTAGCCCAAGTGCATTCTGCACTATAGACATGGCGGTCCAGTAGCAATGAGAAAATGTTTTAAAGTAGAGGAGCTGTAAGCCTGCTTGCTTCGCGAGGGCAAATAAGCCTTTACGAGAAAAAATATAGCGGTGATAGGGCGTATGCCAATGAGCCCAGGTAGGACCAAACCAATCTATCTGTCGAGAATCTAGGTTAGGTGTACTTAAAACTAACACCCCACCTGGGGCAAGCAATAAGCGAAGCTTACGTAAAACTTGTACTGGATTGTCCACGTGCTCAATGCTCTGCCCCATAAAAATCACATTAAATTGTAGAGCGTGAGGCACTATCTTTACTGCATCTTCAGCAGCTCCTTGCCAAACACAATGGCCTTTTCCTTGGGCTACGGCCACTGCTTGAGTATTCGGCTCCAATCCATAGGCTCGCCAAGGTTTTTGGATAGCAATCTCATCCAATAAATGGCCTTCAAAACAGCCGATATCAAGCAGTTTCAGTGCAGCATGAGTATCTATGCTTGCCGCTTGGAGGATAAACGTCAGTTCAGTTAATGTATTATTCAACCAACCATTGGGTAAAAAACGAGCGAGCTTTTCCACTGGTAATCGCAATAGTGCTTTTTCCCACCACCGTTTACCATTAAAGTAACGATAGGGAGAAGTGCCCTCCGGGTTTTTAACGACTAAGGGGGGCGCTGAATAGTACTGCTGATATAACTCATCTAACTTAAAGCGTGGAACTGGCGGGTAAGCAATCGCAATCTTATGCTGGGTATCTAAATAAATATAATTAATGGTCTGATCGCCAAAACGAGTATCTGGAGTACTAAATAAAAATCGCCCTGCTGGCTTGTCATCGATAGGACTCACGGCTTGACCGTATTCCGTGCCCGTACATACTACTGACGGTGGCGGCATATTGCCAAAATCAATAGGGAAAAATAATCGATCTTGGGTAAAAAATACAGCGAGTTTCCGACTTAAGAAGCGGTACTTTATCCACAGCTGCCAAGATAATTTTTGCCATCCTGAAGCTTTCATAAGGAAATCACTGCGAACTTGATCAACCTCCTGATAGTAGCCTGGGGTATTTTCGCTAAGCTGCCCTGAACGAATACGAAAACAACTGACATGATGGAGTCTACGGGTAAACTTAAACCGTGCTGATAATCGCAGCCATAGGGCATAATCCCCCGCTAGTTTCAGTTCTCGACGCAAGCCACCAATCGCTTGATAGGCATTACGTCTAAAAAAAACCCCATCTTGAAACAAAATATGTTTATTAAGCAAATCTCCAGTGCCAATATGTTTAGGCTGCCGAATATTAGGGTATTTCCAACCATTTACTAAAACCGTATCTTCATGATAGATAACGGATACTTTCGGATGGCGAGCAAAATAGCTACCTACGGCCATTAAAGCCCCACCTTCAAGTAAATCATCTGCATTTAGGTAAGCCAATATTTCCCCTGTTGCCCGAGAAAAACCTTTAGCAATCGCATCATACATACCTTGATCAGGCTCTGAGATTACCTGATTGATTCTATGAGAAAAGGTAGATTCTTTTTGCAGCCGCTCAATAATAGCGAGGGTATCATCTGTTGATCCTCCATCCACAATAATAAATTCTAGGGCAGAATACTGTTGGGTTAATACCGAACCTAGGGTCGACTCAATAAATTGAGCACTGTTAAGTACCGGAGTCACTATTGTTATCTTCGGCAAGGGCGGTAAAGGTGGCCCTTGGGCGATACGCCACAGTCCCTTTTGAATAACGTGCCGCAAACGCTTGTCAATATATTCCAAATTTTCCTGTAGGCGCGCCTTAAGCCTCATATTTCGGTGTAAATAAAGCTGCTGCTGAAGGGTTTCATTTTCTCTTTGAACCGATTGCAATTGCTCACTAAGCACTATATTTTCCTTACTCAAGCTATCGTTTTGAGCTTGAGTAGCTTCAAGCTGCTGCTGTAACTGCTCACTAAGTGCCATATTCTCTTTATTCAAACCCTCATTTTGAATTTGAATAGATTCAAATTGCTGCTTTAGATACTCAGTATGTTGTTTTAAATATTTAATCTTTTGCTCTAGCACGCCTTTAGATTTAGGCATTGCACAGCGTTGCCGTCGCCTTTTAGCATACCGCTCAGCTATTTTAAATAGTTGCAAGGAAGCTTTATTTGAAGGCGTAATGTTTAATTTTTCACAAATCTCAGTACACTGATCCTCATAACCTAAGCGAAAAAACACCTCCTTACCTAACGCATTAATAAGAATGGCAATTTCATTTCTGCTAAAAACATTCTTATAAGTATCAATTGCATTGGTATGTACGTAAGGAGTGGCCATAATCTTCTTATCGCCAAAAGAACTTTTGGTATACGACTTTTGAATATCTAGCTGTTTATCTAATATCAGAGGTGAAAGTGTCAAATAATTAAAAATACGGTTCATTTCTATTGCTGGGTTAGCGACCAAATTTTCGTAATGAACCTTAACTACCTGATGATCCGCCGCAAAAGCTAATAAATATCTAAAGCCTAAAACATAATCAAATAAAAAAGGCGTATTGCCTCGGCTAGCAATAATTTCTGGAAGATTAACTGACCAAGCCGTTTTAAAAGAAGCAGCCACATCAAGCGGATTACGTACTAGGAGAATGGCCTTATTTTCGGGTAAAAAAGACTGAATAAGGCTAAGCACCTGATAGTAGCGGGGGGTTTTATCGACAAAAATAGTTTTTCCTGATTTTTTTAATGCCTGCTGATAGATAGCTAAAGCAGCCTGTTTAAGGGTGAGCAGTCGCTTATTTTCTAAGAATTCTGTAATGGCCGCGGCTAGTAGCGGCGGATCGGCCATATGCTCAGTGGGCACTCGACCAAGGGCATCTAAGCCCAATAACAACCAAGGTTCAGGTGGGCAGTACAGTCTATGATGCTGATTAAGCAGGCAAGATAATAAAGTCGTCCCTGAGCGAGGCACTCCTAGTAAAAATACGACCGATGGATCATTAGCCATTAGAATAATCCATTTTCAAAAATCTGAATTTTTTTCGTCAGGAAAATATCCATCGCCTGATGATATAACACATAATCCAATTGATTACGGCGCACGAACTCAGATTCTAAATCCGAATCAATCGTATAATTTAATCCAACAGTGTTTTCAGGGTTACTGTTCTCAGTTTCAATAGATAAGTCTTTTAGTACCGGGAAAAGATGACCTAGCATTTTTACACTGTCGTCGAAATATTCTGTTAAACCGATAAAATCAAATTGAGTTAATGGAAAACGCCAAAGAAATTTAGCCTGTAGGTTAGTATGTTCTTTAGAGAGCAAAAACCGCTCTAAACTCCAGTTGTCACGGTGAAATTTCTCCCAAATACGATGCCCCGTCACTGCGGTTCTCTTCCAGAAAAAAAAATGAGATAAGGCTCTTTGTAACGGATGACGTAGGAAAGTAATATAAGCAGTTCTTTGCCGTTTTCTAAAATAAACTCCATTAAATTGAGCGTATTTCCCCGCCAGAAAATGGCCAAATATGAGGGATTCTGATCTAGGCATAGAGATAATACTCGATACCAAGCAATCCACCTTACGTACCAAATCCCCTTTCGCCATAGGTCGATGGTAGTCAAAATAAATATTATCAACGCCTACTTTATCTATTAGCGCTTTTTTTAATGAGGTACCTGCCGCTTTAGGGATATGCAGCATCACAATTTTCATTGTGAACTAAACTCATAGCCAAATAGTTTAATATCCGCTGCAAAGCGGTCAGCCACCATTTGTATAAGTCCTGAATCATAATAGCTCACATAAGGTTGTCGATTTCCTTTATTAAGGATAGGGAGATTTTTCTTTTCAAATCCAAGATCATTACATAATCTACAAAAATCTTGGTTTAACTGTTCATAGCGAATAATAAAATTAAGATTCTTATCTGGGTTGCCTTCATTAGATAATTGTAAGAAAGAAACCATAGATTGTATTTTATCCAGCTCCTGAACGAAGGTATTTCGATCCCAAATACGATGGCCTCGATGAGGAGAAAAATAAAAAGAAATAGCCCGTTCCCAAGGATTACGAATGCAGGTAAATTTTTTCATCGACCAAAATAGTTGAGCGCCAAGAGCAGAAAAATACTCAGATAAAGTAGCATGCTTAGTCGTACCATACGCGCTTGATAAACCAAACCGATGAATACCATCCTTGTTAGAGCTAGCGACGATACTATCTTCGGAGTAAGGACTTAAAATACTTTGTAGCGTATTCCCCGCTGTTTTTGGGATATGGACAAAGATAAATTGATGTTTTATCCCAATCACACTACCTGTCTTGCCCCATAAAAACGGTAACCATGCAAGCCAATCTCAACTGCAAAAACATCACGGATTTTATCTGCTTGAGACGGTGTTAACACTTCTTGATAAGGACGCCTATCGGTTCGATATTCTGATTTAGCATAAACCCCAAGAGAGCCCTTAAAAAATACCCCTAATTGCTGAAATACCTCACCTAAATCCCCTATAAGATTTTCAAAATAAAGTACCCGATCCACAATAATTTTTGCGCTATCATCTGGCTCTGTATAACGAGAAAAATTCACTGGGAACTCCTCTCCAGATAAAAATTTATCTAAAGAAAGATTTCCTTCAGCCCTAAAGTTAGCCATATGGTAATAAGACAATGTCTTATCCCAAGGATTACGCTCTACGCAGAACTTAAAATAATCCCGCCAAGTTTTCTCCCCTATTTGATGACGAATCTCCGCGCTGGTCATACGATTGTAAAAGCCTTCATAGTTACGGGGAATATGGGAGGGTATAGGCGGATAAATGGGAGTCACAATATCGGTATCAGCACAGATTTGGGATAAAAATACCTCAATACTGGTTCCTGCTGTTTTGCCATTTTTTATAAATATAAACTTATGCTGGTGTGAGATAACCATGATTTACTGCTCACAGCTAAGATCCACATCATAAAATCCTAATAAACAGCTATTTGGCTGGGGCAGCACATCAAACATTAATGCCCCTGGGATTTTATGTAAAATAAAGAACTGTTTTTTATCTTCTCGATCTTCTAATCTCAGTGTAATGAAATATTTTCCTTCATTAAATTTTGCCGGAAACTTAATTTTTAACGTGATAATTTTATTATCCGAAGATATCGGATAGATAGAAAACCATTGCCCCCCAATGCCCACCAAATTACTGGCTTGAATCACTGCGGAAAGGGAAGGAAGTGTTATATGAGGCGCAAACTTACAGATAATCTCTAGCTCAATGATATCGCCATAATTGAATAAGGCATAATGATGCTGGGTTGTTAAAAATCTAGCAGATAAAATTTCCCCTTCGCTGGTGCCATAACCTCCATCATTTTTTTTTTCAACCGCAGTATTAAAATTTTTATTTTTTTCTAGCGTATTGCGATTCTGCTCAGATCGCACATCCATAAAATAAAGCTCAGCCACATGCTCTGATTCCCCTTCTGCTTTTTTTTGCCCATTTTCTAGATAAATAGCGCGCTTACAAAATGATTTCACTGCACTCATATCATGGGAGACAAATAACAGCGTTGTCCCTTGAGTGATTAATTCCTGTAATCGATTTCGGCATTTAAACTGAAATACCGCATCACCTACCGCTAAAGCCTCATCAATAATCAGCACTTCAGGTTCAAGGCAAGTGGAAACAGCAAATGCAAGCCGCATGGTCATTCCTGAAGAATAAGTCTTGACGGGTTGCTCGATAAAATCACCAATCTCAGCAAAGGCCGCAATCTCATCAAAGCGACGCTCAATCTCAGCGCGGCTAAACCCCAGAATAACCCCATTTAGAAATACATTTTCCCGTCCAGTAAACTCAGGATTAAATCCACTCCCTAACTGAAGCAGTGCAGCAACCCTGCCTCGCACTGTAATTTCCCCAGCAGTAGGCGTTAAGGTACCCGCAATAAGCTGTAATAAGGTACTTTTTCCAGCGCCATTACGACCAATAATAGCGACTGACTCACCTCGGTAAACCTGTAAGGAAAGAGGTAATAGCGCCCAAAATTCACGATGTAACTTTTTCTTTCGCCCAAGAAAAGATTGCAGTAGGCGATCTTGAGGGCGCTGGTATAAGTGATAGCACTTACTGACGTTGGCCACATCAATTAAAATTTCTTCTGATGCAGCCTCTATTAAAGGCAAGGTCATATCACATCAGCAAAGCCCGCTCGGGTTTTCTGAAACCAAACATAACCTAGCCAAGCTATGAAAAAAGAAATCAATAAATAGATTAGGTAGCTCTTTAGTTCTGGAATTTCTCCACTGACAAATGTAGCTCGTACCTGCTCAATTACATAAGTAAGCGGATTAACATTTAAAATATACCGAAAGGGATCAGGCACTGAGCTTGCCGGATAAAAAATAGGTGAAAAAAAGAGCAAACCACTACTGGTAAAGGCTACCAACTGGCTCAAATCCCTAAAGTATACGGTTGTTGCTGCAATAAGCCACCCTAACCCGACCGCAATCAGACTTAATGGTAATATCAATAAGGGGACAAAAATAACCTCCAATGCCACACCTCCATGAGTAATACCCCAGATCATAATCAGTAATAAAAAACCGATAGTGGTATGAAATAAGCTCGATCCCAGTGTCACAATCGGGAGTATTTCAAGGGGAAAAATAACCTGCTTGACATAGCTAGGATTACCAATAATGAGCTGAGGAGCCCGCGTAATGCACTCAGATAACAATCCATGAATAATTAAACCGGCAAATAACACCAAAGAAAAATCAAAAATACTTTCTGCTGATAATCCCCAACGGGCTTTAAGCACGACACCAAATACAAAAGTATACATGGCTAGGGAAAACAACGGATTAAGGAAAGACCACATCAATCCAGCAAAAGATCCACGATAACGACCGGCTACTTCACTCCAGATGAGCTGAATAATAAGCTCTCGACTCTTGATCAATTGCCAAACTGCTGTCATAGGAGAAATAATAAATGTAGGCATAATTTAAATAATAAATGGCTTATCGCACTAAAATATTGGCACCTAACCAGCTTATTAACGTGTGTCTATAGTATTGAGCTTTACGAAGCTGTAGCTGCTCCAGTGGGTAAAAATCGTCGGTTAAAAGCATGCCTTGCCCTTTATCCACGGCTAGCTGTCTTCGTTCCAACCAAGCTACTTGCTTAAGTCTAAGTGCGCTTGTATTAAGATTGATGGAATGATTCGCTGCAAGGAAAACGAAATCATTAAAGTCCTTACCCGGTTCAGAAATAAAAACCAGCTGCTGTGGAAACACCTGTGCAATGGTTTTAGCTACAGAGGCCAACGCGGTATTCTTGCCCTCATCTGAGAAAGCCACAAAGTTCAATAGTAGAATACCTTGATCAGAGAGCAGTGATCGTAGTTCTTCTAGAGCCTCAACGGTCAATAAATAAGCGGGTTCTGAACCTCCCGTAAAGCAATCATGGATAATCAGATCATAAGATCCTTTCAAACGCCGAATCTCATAGCGGGCATCGCCAACAATACGCTTCCCCGTAGGCATAAAGCCAAAGTAGCGAGTGGCCACTTCAGCCACCGCTGGATTGATTTCTAAGGTATCGGTATTTATCTGATAGCGATCTTTTAAAGTGATTGCCATATGACCGGCCCCTTGACCCAGTAGCAAGGCGCGCTTCATATGAGGTACTAAAGCTGGGATTAGCTGCACGATGTCCTGGTAAGCAAGTCGATTTTCACCATGACTAATGCTAGCTGCCCCAATCACTGAAGCATCCACAGTCAGTAAACGAAGATCCCGCGCGGGTTGATCCATAACGCGCACCCAACCATATAGGCTTTCACGCTCAGATAAAATTTTGAAAAACTCACCGCCGGAGTAAATTTCAGACACATGTCTATCCGATCTAATCGTCTGTAGTGATAAATTTATCCCTAGAATCCCCAATATAATTGGCAAGAAAATAAGGGCGAATCTTAGGCGTTTTCTTTCGTAGAAAGCGACTGCTATCGCTAATAGTAATAAGGCCATACTCAGATCCATAAGAATTTCATAAGACCCTATCCTAGGAAACAAATAGAACCCCAAGAATAATGTTCCAGCTACGCCACCAAGGGTACTGGCAGCGTAGATCGAACCCACGCTAGTACCTACCCCCTCTAGCGTTAAGGTTGATAATTTAATGGCAAATGGCCCCACCATCCCTAACAGAGTCAAGCTTGGTGAAAATAGCACCAAGGCACTCATAAAAGCCCCTACACGCAAACCCAGCGGATCGGTAGCTAACAAAACAAAACGGGTTAACCAAGGGATTATCAGGATACATAAAGCAGCACTGGCAATAATAAATGCTAACCTAGTTTGCTTAACTCGATCAGCCCAGTACCCGCCTATAAAATAGCCTAAGGCCAAAGCAATCATCGTTACTGAGATCAAAGACGACCAGACGTAAAGGCTGGCACCATAAAAAGGGGCAATAATACGGGTTCCTAAAAGCTCCACTATCATTACTGCAGCCCCGGTCAAAAAAACAGTAAAATATAATCCTGCCCGCTCTAAGCTATTTACCGAAAGATGATGCATCGTTTCTTATCCTGACAGAGTTGATTTGGGCTGGGATAGATAATATTCCTTAATCCTATGGGGAGGTGTTTGTTACAGTATGGCCGCAGCTACTGAATACTGAGTTTCGGTTGTAGATAAGGACTCAACAGATAGCCTTCCAAGTGAACCTCCTGTTTTTCCTTGGATATCGACCCAAAAATGAGGTAAATCTAAATTCTGTAACCAAACCTGACCCTCTGTCTCTTTAAGCATAGCAATGGTAGAAGCGCTTCCAGCCACCACGCACCAATCACTCACCACCGTTACTGATGCTAGATGCCGTACTGGCCAACCCGTTTTTGGATTAAGTACATGGCCATAGCGTATATCTTCTAACACAATGCAGCGTTCATAATCACCGCTACTGGCAATGGCTCCTTCATATAATTGCAGCATCTCTATCGCAACCCCTTTATGATCAGGATGGCGAATACCAATTCGCCAAAGATCTCCATCTGGGCGCGGACCAACAATCTTAATATCTCCGCCTAAATTGACTAAACCATGGCAGATTCCTGCCTGTAAACCCAGCGAAACGGCTCTATCAGCCGCATATTCCTTCACAATACCGCCAAAATCAATTTCTATCCCTGGGAAAGGAAACTCAAGTACTGGAGGTTTCCAGTGCAGTTTTTCCCAGCCTATTTTTCCCAGTAACGCTTGAACTTGTTCCTCATTTGGTAATTTACCAGACTTAAAATCCCATGCTTGTCGCAAAATACCCGAAGTAATATCAAACAGCCCATCGCTTTGGGCATAGCAGGTGGCCGCATAATTTAATAATTCTGTAGTTTCCTTATCTACTGTTATATGACCGCCTGTCATTGCTACCCGATTAATAGCAGAAAGAAAACTATCAGAACGGTAGCGAGAATAACGGGCTTCTAAACGCTGCAGATCGGCAATAATCAGCCCTATAACTTGCTCAGCTTTATCTTGAGTTTTAGCATAAACCTGAATATCGCATGGAGTACCCATCGCTTTAAAAGCCCTATGGTAAAGTTTCATAGTATGCCAACAAATCAGTAATCCATACCGATTAAATTTAAAACGTATAATTCCACCACGCGATAAGCTCCCCTTTTTGCTCTAGCTGATAACCGTTGACATCATTATACGTAGGCTGTAACCACTCAACACCAAACCGATTACCCTGAAGCTTACCGCTTGGGACAACAGCATTAACACCAAAACCCACGTCCCAAGTACGGCTACCATAATTCTGAGGCCAATCACTTGGCATCGTGCCTATCGCTGGCAGGGTTTGCTTAAATTGGCCTCTAATTTTTCCTTCAGTGGTATAAAGCCCACGCAGGGTAAATGAGAGCCAATGTAACACGTTATATCCCCCCCAAGCTGTCGCCTGAAATATGTCACCCAAGGCATAGCCTGATGAATTTCTTTGCGTCCGTACAGTCCCATTAAGCTGCCCCCCCCAAGACCAACGATCTAATACTCCAGTATAAGTCAGGCTTGGAATAAAATCCCAAGTGCCGCTACCCAACTGCATATCATATTCTTTAAATAAGGGCTTACCAAAAAATGGGCTATTAGGATCTGTTTCTTGGGTAGGTGATCTCAGCCCAGAATCACCTGTTGGAGCGCTCACGCCTAAACCGATATGGAAATGATGTCTAGGGGCAGAAGAAGTAATATCAAACGGAGAGTCAAATAATTTAACTAAAGCCACTAATCGGGTATCAGCTACGCCTCCTGTGCTCATTTTCTTTGGGCCATTTGACATAATCATAGTTTGCCCTTGAACCGCTTGAGGTGCGCCCGGCATATCTGGCATATCCATATGCATATCCATGAACATGGGCATCACCATCAGATTTAACCAAGAAGTGGGTGCATACATGATATCAAGCATTTCCATAGCCATATTCATGTAGGTCGCCTTCATCTGGCAGGTAAATCCTTGGCTGCCATTACACGCATTATTAATAATAGCAGTATTATCAACCGGCTGAGTACCGTGTATGGTATCGCCCCCTTGATGGTTATAAAAATACCGTAGACCTACCATAAACTGGCCTGGAGTATCCATCATATGGCTAAATAGGACACCCGCCGGAGCCAGTGTATGCTCACCATGATTATTATGATCTTGATGAGCGTGTTTGCCGCCAGAGCTGATGCTATTAAAGGCTGATGATAAATTTACATTCATAAAAGCACTGGCGACATAATAATGGAAGTCGCCAAAGCTACCACTGCCCCCGCCGCCTAGAGTTAAGGCATTGGCATGATCAAAATATTCAAAATTTGCGCCGATATCTATTCCTCTACTAAATTCCTTATTGACGGTTAATCCACCGCTTAGAGTACCAAAAGCTGATAATCGATAATCGCTACTAAAAAACTGAGGCGTTGGTAGCGTACTTTGATTATTAAGCGCCTGTGCTAGCGAGATAGGAGTTTGGCTGCCAATAAAAAAGGGTTTATAAAAACTGGCAGCACTTTGGCTGTAATACCTAATATTCGGGGTTAAGGTCCAGCCATGGCCTAATGATTGTGCCCAAGAAGCACCAAAAGTATGAGCATCAATCTCCCAAGTATCATGAAAGAAATTATAGTTAAGCTTTAAGGCACCATTGACCTTGTCAAAATAACGAGAATAGCCCAACGCCCAAGTAAACTGATTACGTTCATTAGGCCGTTTATCATAACGATCATAAGACCATGCTTGCCCGGGCGTATCCAACGGAACTACAAATACCGCTTCCTTATAAGGATCTGACTGATAGCCAGAATTATTCGTATAAATAAATTGTGCCGTGAATATCGAATCTTTATCTAAAACCTGATTAACACCAAGATTGATAGAATAATCATTTCGGGTAGTATTGACTGTGGGCGACCAATCTGGAAAATCTGGATTAGATAACGTTACTAAATCAACTGCTGCTGAGTTCAACCTAAATGGATAGCGCTGCACGGTGATAGCATTGTTCGCATAGTTTACCCCCCAAGTTAGGGTAGTGAGCTTCTGATTAAAATCCGCAGTTCCACGCAGGCGAAAATACATGGAATCAAAGTCTCTTTCTTGGGAAATACCGCCTCCAAACTCTAAAGTAGAATCATCCCATTCATGGGTAAGCCCAAAATCCCCCTGTTTACGGGTTTCAGGTGAAGCTACCGCCATCATATGTACGACTTGGTTAGTCAATATCGTCTTATCAGTGCCAGGAATAAGTGCTAGGCCTTGGCCAGTTTCTGTATTAAAATTAACCACCCCGCCCCGAAGATTGGTAAAAGCTGAGGCACCCGTTTCGGCATTTGGATTAAATCGGGTCAACGCTGCGGGTGCAGTTGAAATGGAAGTCGCTCCTGACCAAGTATCTTGGATAAAATTACCGCGGAATGTGAGCCGATCCGTAAGGTCGATTTCCCCAAAAGCGTGCAAGGTATCTGCTCGAACAGTATTTGCTTGCGGTCTAAACGCATTCAGATTACCTCCGCCTTCCTGATAACGGCCATATTGAAAGCCAAATCGCCCCCCCTCAACGCTGGAGAAGATACTATTATCCTGAGCAAGATCAAATGGTCCTTCATCAATATCAGGCTCAGCCTGCGCTGAGGGTATGATTAACCCAGGTAAAGCCAGCGCCGCCGAGGTTAACGCTAATAAAGAGGAACTCCCCTGGCGATTAAACCGTTTGACTACAGAAATCGGTTTAATAACAGCCACAGGCTCCTCCCATAGTACTCGCGCTAGGCGCTCCAGCCGCCTCACGGGCACTAGTTACATGGCCGCGCAGAACATTCTGGGTGGGATAGGGATTTGATACCATTTCGGGCTTAGCAAGATTACCTCGCTCCCATGGAGCCACCGTACAACCCGATACCCATACCAGTAAAGCAAATAATAATGCTATTTTTACTCGTGCTATTTGTATCACTCGGCCGTGTTTTACCATATCCATAACTTTAATTTCTGCTCATACCGAGCTAGCTATACATAACAAAATATTTTCAACTATATTGAGCGCTATAGGGCAATGATTGCTATCAATATTTAGGGCAATAGCAAATCTCCTACAGCAAAGGCAAATCTTTCTATGGAACGATCCTAGATTTAGCTGCTGGTGCTCAACGCACTACTGCGTTTTTCAATCCCTCAGCTTTTCGAATGAAGTACATCCTTGTACTTTATTAATACAGAACTGATTAATATGTCTATCTATACAGATTAGAATCCATCAACCTAGCTCTCAGAAGCTTCCTCTTCTAACATCTGTTCTATTTTTGCTCGCAACTCCTTAGCATCTGAAGATCTAAATCCTAAATGAGCATGATGAATCGCCCCGTTTTTATCCACCAAAAAACAAGAAGGCATGCCTTTAAGACCAAACGATTTAGCGCATTTCTGACCCGGATCGGCTGCTATCTGAAAATGAGCCGGGATTTTACCTAAAAATTCTTGTGCATCTCCCCGTTTTTCATCCAAATTAACCCCAACGATCTGTAATCCACGATCGCCAAATTCGTGCTGTAGCTCATTTAAAAACGGAAATGATTTAGCGCAAGGAGAACACCAAGAGGCCCAAAAATCTACATAAACTACTTTCCCTCGTAATTGGCTGAGTATTATCTGATCCGAGGTATCAAATTTAGTTAATACACAATCAAGATCTTCCTGATTAACCCCAGCCGCAAAAACTCCTTGCGAAATCATTAACAAGCCGCTAATAACAATTAATCTTAATTTATTCATGATATTTCCCTAAATAATAACGAGATACGATTACGCCAAAATTTAGTTTTATCATCCCTATACTGAATACTTACTGATCCTGTATGGTAGTCAATGAGGTGCCCGTATGGCTGCCTTCGCTCGTCATACAATGATAGGTAAGCTGATAGTTTTTAGGCCCTTCTTTCAGCTTATGCACAAACACGTTAAAAGCCCCATTAGCGCCAGGCAAAATAGCTGCTGGCCCCGGTTGATCATCTAATCTATTTGGATCAGAAGCGGTAGCTGCCTTAATCATAGTTTCATTTTGGAACTGGGAAACTACGCTTATTTTACCGCCCCCCGCAGTCGTGGTCGCATCGAGTATCTGCGTTCTCAGCAGGCCAGTTTCCCCGCCAGGGCTGGTAGAGCACATGACTAAATAATAATCAGTTGCACTAGCATCCTCGCCTAAAGATCCCACTTGATCATGAGCTACTGCATTAGCATTGAATTTCAGTGCCGCTATTATGAATACAATTATTTGCTTATTTCTCATTATAAAAAATATTAATTAGCTAACTTAAAATAGGTGATCGCTATTGATCTTGTATGGTTTGTATTGAGGTACCCGTATGGACGCCCTCGCTGGACTGGCAATGATAAGTTACATTATAATCTTTCACCCCCTCCTTAAGCTTATGGACAAACATCAGAAAAATCCCATCTGCACCGGGCAAGATAGAGGCGGGGCCATTTTGGCCATCTCTTACCGGAGCAGAAGCGGTCGTGGCATCAATAATATTGTCACCATTGAATTCCGAAACCACACTTATCTTACCGCCTCCTGCAGTTGTAGTCCCATCCAGTATCTGAGTATACAATCGACCCGTTACACCCCCTGAATCAGTAGAACACTGGACCATGTAAAAGTCAGTGGCACTGGCCGGATCACCTAAAGTACCAATTTGATTATGGGCGAATACGTTAATGCTCCATCCCAATGCTATGACTATTAATACAACTCTTTGCTTACCCTTTAGTGCTATCTCATTCATGATAACCTCCTCTTTTGAAGGCTTTGTTAAGAAATTTTATACCGTCACTGATCTGCACTCATTGCTGAAATTTGATTAAGCTTCATCCTTGCTAAAGCACGTACATCTGAATTCCTATCGTTAAGGGCTGATTGCAACACATAAACATTTTCCCCGGCATTACTCACCGCCATCAAGCGTACATTCGAATCCCTATCCTGCAAAGCAGTATTTAATACAGATTCAATATCCGGACTATTGCGCCGTGCTAACCCAGAAATTGCCTGCTCCCTTACCCTGACGCTTTGATCCTGTAAAGCTCCTTTCATAATTTCTCTGATATCACCATCATCCGCTTGATCTACTAGGGCGAGGCGAGATAAAGCTTCTTTCCGATCTGCTGGCTTATCCGATTGGGAAAGCTTAAAAAGACCTTCAATTTCCTTGGCCGATAGGGCTAATTTACCCAGTGGAGGTGTTTTTCGCTGTTCATTCTGATCCATTGGACTACAAACAGATGAAGCGTGAGAGCTATCCTTCGAAAGTTGCTGTGGATTCGATGAGCTTGCACCTAGTACCCACACGGTTGCCAGTTGTGGCAGCGAGTTATCCGTGGCATTATCCGAATACTGATAGATTAGATTAACATCGTTGCCCAACGCACACTTAAGCACCTCTAAGGCGGTACCGGTGCAGGTTGCGGTGACTAGCTTTTGCGGCACCGATGAAACATGTAATTGGATTCCTGCTTGACTTTCAATAATTTTAAAGACCTGATCTATCGGCGCTTCCTTGACTTCTAGGTGCAAATTACCATTATTTGCGGGCGCTGCGTTTCCTTGTTTTTCCGAGTTATTAGAAATCTCGCCAAAACAGACCATCGAATAGATCAAAAATATTCCAGTCAGTAACGAAAATCGACCTGAAGACATATCAATCTCCAATGATTAGAAAAATCAAAGTTCCTACAAATCTTATCGTTGCTAGCCTAGCCTAATCTTCATTTTTTAAAATAACGCATTAAGGCTGAAAACCTGGAATAGGCAAAAATTGATCAATCGTATCAGCTGAAGGTTCTGCTATAGCTGTAAAACCCTTGCCACAATTTGAGGGCAGAGGGTTAGTGGTTAAATTCCGATTCACAATCAAAACCGGCCAAAAATTTGCGGCTATGGCTTCTCCTGCTGGACCGCTTGCAGGAAACATCGGGGTTGCTTTCCCTATCCACACATTGGCTCGCCGTGATCCTCCCTCTTGTGTACACCAATCCGCTATTGCAATCTGTACATTAAGCTGAGTGGCACAAGAGCTTGACACAAATTCCACGCCAGGAAACTTAAAGGGTATCACGCCCTGTAGATCTACCTGTAGCTGCTCGTTAGTGCCCTGACGGTCATTGTCGCTGTTAGTGTAATGAATCCCCCGAATCACTCCACTGATAGGCGCATCATCTGCTAATTCATTACTCATTGAATTATCTGTCATTAGCGCAGTTTTATCAAAAACATCCCGATATTGAAGCGCTGTTGGATCGATTACGCCATGGGAAATGTCAGCACCCACAAGCACATCCCCTAAGCTAATTGCCGCACCCGTATCAGCACGGGTATAGATATCATTAGGACCATTAGGGAAAGCCAGTGACTCAGCAATCACAGGAAGGAAAGGTTTAACCCCACTCACACAGCCATGGGCAATCACATCAGCCGTATACAAATCCACCCCCTCCTGCGCCTGATCTTTAATCGTGGTATGGGCTAATACTAACGGGCTTGCACTATATAAAGCAGTGAGCATAAACGCTAGCGTAATTATTTTCATCACAGCTCTTCCCTCCTATCTGCTGTCCATAAGAGTAAAATCTTACTAAGATTATTAAGCAATAATCATTCCATCTTTATTTTAATAATAAAAACAATAGATTAAATGTAATTAGATTAAAAATCATAAAATATTTATGTCATTTGGCGTAATTTATTATTAAAAATACGCCAAATGACGTATTAAATTAGAGACTACTTTTACTATCCCTTATTTAGATACAGCCCAAAGCTCATTAAATGAGCCTTAGGCAGCATATTACCTATTAAGGATTAAAGCCTGGAAGCGGCAGATATTCATCTATCGCATCAGCCGAAGGCTCTACTGTGACTTGATAACCCTTGCCACAATTTGGGGGCAGAGGGTTAGTGGTTAAATTCCGATTCACAATCAAAACCGGCCAAAAATTTGCGGCTATGGCTTCTCCTGCTGGACCGCTTGCAGGAAACATCGGGGTTGCTTTCCCTATCCACACATTGGCTCGCCGTGATCCTGTCCCTTGTGTGCACCAGTCTGCTATTGCAATCTGTACATTAAGCTGAGTGGCACAAGAGCTTGGCACAAAAGTCACCCCACTAAACTTGAAAGGGATAATTCCATTTACCAGCACTGGGGTTTCTGGCAGATCGCCATCAGTATAATGAAGTGCCCTTACTACTTGAGTTTGATCTGCTATCGGTACCATCGTGTCAAAAACATTTTTGTTTTGAATAGGTACAGGGTTAATCACACCATGTGAATACTTACCGCCAACTATCACACTCCCTAAGCTAAGCGTTCCCCCTGTATCAGAGCGCGTGACAATGTCATTAGGGCCGTTAGGAAATACTACCGATTGGCCGATAACATTAAGCATTTCTTTAGTACCCCCCGAACAGCCATGGGCGATGACATCAGCCGTATACAAATCCACCCCTTCCTGTGCCCGATCTTTAATCGTGGTATGGGCCAACACTAACGGGCTTGCACTATATAAAACAGAGAGCATAAACGCTAGCGTAATTATTTTTTTTATCAAAACAACTTCTCCTTATCTTTATATATTAAGAGTAAAATTTCACTAAATTACAGCTTATAACCCAGCAATAATCATTCCATTTTTATTTTTATAATAAAAACAATAAATTAGATATAATTTAATTAAAAATTATAAAATATTTACATGATTTGACGTAATTTGTGATTAACAGTGCTTTAAATGACATATTATTTAAAAATCACTCTTCTTATCATCAACACATATCACTAAATACTACAGCAGAAAAATAGCATCACTGAGGTTTTGAGTTTCCTATTTTGCAGGATGAACTGATTCAGTTTGAGTTGAAGCCTAAAAAAGTGCTATTTTTAGAAAATTTTTGCTTTTCGGCAAAAATATACTGATCCTTTCAATATGTTGATAGGATCCTCTAATTCTTATTAGTTTAAGGAATCAATATGCCAAAAGGAGCTTCATTTCTAACTGCCATTTTTATCCCTTTTCTCGCTGGAAATCTTGCTACCGCCGATGAACTTGAAACAAATGCTCAGAAACTGAGCTATATTATTGGCTATCAATTTGGCCAAACTATGCAGCAGCAGGGCATAGAGCTAGATAAAAAAGCATTGATGCTTGCCCTCGATGATGTATCAAACAAAAAATTAGCCCGACTCTCCCCAGAACAAGCCAAAGAGGTTATGCAGGCGATGCAACAAAAAGAGCAGCAACAACACACTCAACAAGCGGACAATAATAAAGTCGCTGGAGAATCCTACCTTAAAGCAAATAAAGCAAAAGAAGGAGTCGTTGAACTGCCTAGCGGGCTACAATATAAAATTATTCAGCCGGGCAACGGTAAAATACCTACTGCTGATGATACCGTTGAGGTTAATTATCAAGGTACGCTCATTAACGGCACTGAGTTTGATAGCTCATATAAACGGGGCAAACCTATTACCTTCAAAGTCAGTAATGTTATTCCTGGCTGGCAGGAAGCGTTAAAACTCATGCCGGTAGGCTCTAAATGGGAGCTTGCTATCCCGCCTAAGCTCGCTTATGGCGAACAGGGTGCAGGTCATGTCATCGGCCCCAATGAAACCCTGCTTTTTAATATTGAGTTGCTTAACATTAAATAATGTTCCAATCAACAAAGGGCTGTAGGCTTTGCTACCCTAGAAGGAGTACAGGAGGTATAACGCCCCCCAGCGAGATTGCGTATTTACTTTAGCGGCCAAATCGGTGAATGCAAATAAGCCGATAATTACGACACATAAGCAATTAACGCCGAATAAGCCGGTCTATCCCTGTAGAGGTGTACTTCCACAGGGATTGCACCTAGCGCAATGGACAAGCTAACATAAAAGATTCAGAGATAAAGATTAACCCACCCATCGGTGGAGTGCAGCGCTACAGCTCAGCCAGAAACCGTCCATAGGAAACGGTTAGTCCGCCATCCCTTAATTAGATGTCATAATTTTTTACAATAAATCCGCTATGTAAACCCAGCTCCGGACGTGTCTGGCAGCGACTCAAGCAGCGTTATTCTGATTTTTTGCCCTTTGAGATGTCAGATTCTTTAACACTCCTTAGAACATTATTGAAAGAGTAGCTACCTAGGGCATGCTAGGACATTAACTTTGGTAAGGGAACAATCATAAGCAACAACGTCAACGCAACGAGGTATGGCGGGTCAGCTACGTGGGTGAAAGGCCAGCTGCCGTTTTCACAAAATGTTTTTATTTATAATACTAAAAAAGCTACCAGCACTAAAAGAGTCAATAGCCATTATGGTCTCTGGGGTCTAGGCATTACAAATAGCTTTGTGGGTTTTCGCACGGCAAATGATAATCTTGGTTGGCTACAGTTCAAACTTACGCCAAGAGATTCATTAGGGAGTATCAATTCCCTAACCTTGGTGGATTGGGCCTATCAGTCAGTCCCAGGGGAAAGTATCCGCGCTGGCGATACCGGCACCCTATCATCAATGCCTGAACCTTCCAGCCTCAGCCTGATGGCCTTGGGTGCAGTCGGCATTGCAGCGCTGCGGCGGCGGCGACCACAGGAAAGCCACTCAAGCCAAATTCAGTCATAAATTTTAGGATAAAAGCAAATACAAAGGGAGAGAACCTATGGGCGAACGGCTTGCAAAAAAAGTGCTACTCATCGGCTGGGACGCGGCGGACTGGCGGGTGATTAACCCGCTGCTGGATGCCGGTAAAATGCCAGCATTACAAAGTGTTATCGAACGCGGGGTAATGGGCAATCTTGCAACCCTACACCCGGTACTCTCCCCCATGCTGTGGACCTCCATTGCAACTGGTAAGCGACCTTACAAGCATGGGATTTTAGGCTTCTCCGAGCCAATTCCGGATGGAACCAGGGTACGCCCAGTTTCCAACCTTTCCCGTAAAACCAAGGCACTGTGGAATATTTTGCATCAAAATGGGCTTAAATCCCACGTGATTGCCTAGTGGCCCAGCGCACCCGTCGAGCCCATTGACGGGGTCATGATCTCCAACCATTACCATCAAGCGATCGGCCCGCTTGATCAGCCGTGGCCACTCCCTCCCGGCACGGTACACCCAGCGCATCTGGCAGAGACCTTTGCCGATCTGCGTTTTCATCCCTTAGAGCTGACGGCGGAGGAAATTCTCCCCTTTATACCTAGAGCTGACGGCGGAGGAAATTCTCCCCTTTATACCTCGCGCCACTGAGATCGATCAGGACAAGGATAAGCGCCTTGGCATGGCCATGAAAACCTTCGCCGAGGCGTCAAGCGTCCACGCCGCAGCAACTTGGGCAATGGAAAACCAGCCATGGGATCTAATGGCCGTCTATTACGATGCTATTGACCACTTCTGCCACGGTTTCATGAAGTACCATCCACCACGGCAAGCCTACATCCCGGAGCATGACTTCGAGATCTACAAAGACGTAGTCCAGAACGGCTACCGCTATCACGATATGATGCTGGCGCGGTTACTAGAACTGGCAGGTGAAGATACGACCGTTATCTTGGTATCGGATCACGGTTTTCACCCTGATCATAACCGGCCAGCAGAGATTCCTAATGAGCCAGCTGGACCGGCCATTGAGCACCGAGATTTTGGCATTTTTGCTATGGCTGGCTCCAGCATTAAGCGTGATGAGCTGATCCATGGTGCGAGCCTGCTGGATGTGGCACCAACGGTGCTAACCCTGTTTGGGCTGCCGATTGGAGAAGATATGGACGGCAAACCGCTTGTGCAGGCATTTATAACTATGCCTGAAATTGACAGAATCCCAAGCTGGGACGCAGTCGAAGGGGATGCGGCGATGCATCCAGCTGAGATCCAGAGCGATCCACTGGCCGAACAGGCAGCACTACAACAGCTCATAGCGCTGGGCTATATCGATAAACTTGATGACAACCATGAACAGGCGATCGCTAGCACAGTACAGGAGCTGCGCTATAATCTGGCCCGCGCTTATATGGACGGTGATCGTCACGCCGAAGCAGCCGTAATCTTAAAAGAACTTTATACCAGTGCGCCGGATAATCACCGCTTTGGCGTGCATCTTGCTTTATGTTATCGGGCAATGAACTCAATCCGCTCCCTCGGCGTGCTGGTAGAAAAACTGTACCAGCGGCGTATCGAGCAAGCGCACACAGCGCAGGAAAAACTTAAGGAATGGAATACAAGGCTTGCTGAGCGTAAAGCTGAGTTAGGCAACATCAACAAGCCAGCAATAGAGCTGCTTGAGGAGAACGAGCGCTATGAGTGGCTGCGCCTACGCGGCGAGGCCTTAATTTCAGTCTATGATGTTGAGTACTTGCGCGGTTATGTCAAGATGGCTGAGGGCGATTACCGCAGTGCACTGGTGCATCTGAGTACCGCAGAAAAAGCAGAGCCACACCATCCTGGCCTGCACCTTCAGATTGGCGAGGCCTATCTCAGACTCAGGCGCTATACTGACGCTGAGCGTGCATTCAAGAAAGCGGCAGCCATTGACTCAGAAAACGCTCACGTGCATCTGGGCCTAGCGCGTAGCTATCTTGGCCGTAATCGAACGAATCAGGCAGCTGAGGAAGCTATCCGGGCAATTAGCCTGACTTATCACTTTCCCCTAGCCCACTACGTGCTCGGGCTCGCATTGGTGCGTCTCAAGCACTATGACAAGGCAGCTGAGGCATTGGAGGTAGCCGTTGCGATTAACCCTAACTTCCATCAGGCCCACCTACGCCTAGCGCGACTCTATACCCAGCGACTGAATAAACCAGAAAGGGCCGCTGAGCACCAACGCCTCATGCAGGCAATCCGCCAAGCCACTCGCCGTCGCCGCACAACTCCACAAGATGCCGTTACACCAGCAGTACCCGTCATATCTTCTGCTCCGCCTACCACCCATCTGGCCATACATCGCCCAGCGGGCGAGGATAATCAACCCTTTATCACTGTAGTGACTGGGCTACCGCGGACGGGCACCTCAATGATGATGCAGATGCTCGCTGCGGGCGGGCTGCCGATGCTCACTGATGGTCAACGAGCTGCAGATATGGATAATCCACGGGGTTATTATGAATACGCGCCAACGACTCTTTTACGCACTGAGCATAGCTGGATTAAAGACGCCATGGGTCACAGCATCAAGATTGTCGTGCAATTACTGCCGTTTTTACCCTCAGAATATCAATACCGGGTAATATTCATGCGTCGCAATCTCGATGAGGTACTCGATTCGCAAAGGATTATGCTGGAGCACCTCAGCCACAAAGCTGCCTCCATACCACCTGAACAGTTACGGGCAGTATTTCAGCAGCAGCTTCGCCAGATTGAGCTATGGCTGGTGGAGCAGTTGAATATCCGGATCTTATTCATTGACTATGGGGGTGTATTGCAAGACCCCGCTGCCACTGCAACAGCAGTCAAAGCTTTTGTCGGCGTAAATTTAAAACTAGATGCTATGATCCCATCTGTAGATCCGATGTTGTATCGGCAACGGCGCGAGATACTTACTTCGGATAAGATACCGCTCACTTTACAGGCCGGCTAGAAGGTTGTTCCGTAGCCATACACGCTTTCAGTGCTGGCCAGATATTATCCAGCATAAGAGACTGCGCTTCAGCCCGAGGGTGCAGACCATCGGGCTGCATCAATTCAGGTCGGGTAGCAATTCCACGCAAGATAAAAGCAGCCGTTGTAATCTGATATTGATGTGCGAGATCTACAAATAACTGCTGAAACTGCTCAGTATACCTAGGCCCATAGTTAGGAGGCAGATACATACGGACTAACAATACCTTAGCATTATTTCCCTGAGATTGTTCTATAATCTGAGAGAAATTCTGCGCCATCTCTGTCAATGAAATTCCCCGTAATCCGTCATTCCCCCCCAATTCAACGACCACAATCTTTGGTTGATACCTATCCAGAAGAGAATCAAGACGAGTCAGGGCACCGCGGGTAGTTTCTCCACTAATACTGGCATTAATGACGTGATAAGCGTAGCCTTTATCTATAAGGCGATTCTGGAGCTGAGCTACCCAACCTTGATCTACCTGCTCAAGGCCATAACCAGCGCTTAGGCTATCTCCCAGAATTAAAATAACTGGCTCCATTGCGGCCCCAATGGCTGGAGTTTGAAGCAACAAACCAACAAACAATCCTAATTTAAATATGGCAGACAATGATTTCATCATTCGTGCGGAATACCTCACTAAATGCGTAACAAGCCCAGAAGGTGGCTTACTCACTATATTAGATAATATTAGTTTTTCTCTTGCCTCAGCTCAAGCGCTGGCCATTATCGGCACTTCCGGCTCAGGCAAATCAACGCTACTTGGATTATTGGCAGGTCTAGATATCCCAACAACTGGGCGGGTTATCCTAGACGGTGTCGATCTTCAAACCCTAAATGAAGATGAACGGGCTAAGCTACGCAGTAATCGGGTCAGTTTCATCTTTCAAAATTTTCACCTCTTGCCTAACCTCACCGCTTTAGAAAACGTTATGCTACCCCTAGAATTAGGAAATTATTCCCAACCCAGAAAAACCGCCCTTGCTGAGATTAAAGCTGTGGGTCTTAAACATCGATCAGATCACTATCCCAACCAACTCTCAGGAGGGGAACAGCAGCGGGTGGCTATTGCTCGGGCTTTTGCTTCTCGCCCTCAAATCCTCTTTGCTGATGAACCTACCGGAAATTTAGATGGTAAAACGGGCGCTAAAATCAAAGACTTACTTTTTGCCATGAAACGAGAACATAAAACTACCTTAATACTCGTCACCCATGACAAAACCCTAACTCAATATTGTGATCGCACCTTAACCCTAGAAAATGGCCGCTTAATAACCTTTAGCCGACGGTTTTTATCTTGGAATAGATTCAGTCAATTACCCGCCCTTAGAGAAAACTAGTATGAAGGCACTCATATTTTCTCTTGCTGCTTTAAAGCGGGATTGGCGCTCTGGCGAAATTAGATTAATTGCAGCCGCTCTTATAATTGCTGTTAGCGCCGTAACCACGGTTAATTTTTTTGTTAATCGGTTACACCAAGCTATGGAGATAGAAGCTGGAACAGTCTTAGGGGCTGATTTAGTTATAGAATCCCGCAGCCCAATTCCAGAAAATCTTAAGCATAAAGCCCAAACCCTAGGGCTAGAAACAGCCCGAACCCTGTCTTTTCGCAGCATGATTCCGGCTGGTGATAGACTACAACTTGCAGAAGTCAAAGCTGTTGAAGGGCATTATCCCCTACGGGGAGATTTAATGGTAGGAGAAACTCCGCTTGTACCTCCGGCCACAACGAGGGAAATTCCAGCACCTGGAACAGCGTGGATCGATTCTCAGCTCGCCCAAACCCTTAATCAAGCGGTAGGCAGTAAAATTGAGCTAGGACAATTATCCTTAATGGTAGGCAAAATATTGCTACAAGAGCCGGATCGAGGAAACCAGTTATTCACTATTGCACCCCGGTTACTGATGAATTTGGAAGATGTAGAGCGTACCGGTTTATTACTACCCGGCAGCCAAATTTATTATCGCCTTTTGTTAGCCGGCACTCATCAAGAACTTTTACGCTATAAGGAATGGGCCAAAGACCATATTCCAGAAAATGCTCAGATGGTAAGTGTGGGGGATAATCGACCCGAATTACAGGCGACACTCCGGCAGGCTAACCAGTTTCTTACCTTAGCCGCGTTGACAAGCGTTTTTTTGGCCGGTATTGCGATTGCCATTGCTGCGCGGAGATATGCCACACGACATCAAGATAACAGTGCAATCATGCGCTGTTTAGGCGCAACCCAAAGATTTATCCTTCAAACCTATACGTTAATCATGCTTTGGCTGGGATTAATAACCAGCTTAATGGGCTGTTTAGTAGCTTGGCTCGCACAATCCCTCCTTGCTTATCTGGGCAGTCAATTTTTTGGAAACCTCCCGCCTGCGTCCCTATGGCCGTTCTTCGTAGGTATCTTAACGGGCTTGGTTGCGTTGCTTGGCTTTGCCTTACCTCCCTTAATACAGCTTAAAGAAGTCCCGCCTGCTCGGGTACTACGCCATGATAGAGAGATCTCTCACCAGCGCACCTATATTATCTATTTAGGTGCACTTATTGCAGCGGTTACTCTGATGCCTTGGCAATCTGGGGAAACTTCATTAACCCTATACGTACTTGGCGGTAGTGTTTTTACTGCTTTAATTTTGGCTACCTGTTCATGGTTACTTATCAAGGGATTAAAATTACTACGATCCCAAGTCGGGATAGCTTGGCGTTACGGTTTCGCCAGTGTGGCCCGCCGAGCAGGAAACAGTATCGTACAAACCATTGCCTTAGGGCTTGGAATCATGGTCATGCTGCTATTAACTACAGTACGATCCGATCTATTAGCCCGCTGGCAGGCTAGCCTACCTCAAAACGCTCCTAATCATTTTGCAGTGAACATTCAACCTAGCCAAGTCAAAGCTGTTGAAGCTTTTTTCACTCAGCATCACCAAGTCACCTCTCAGCTTTATCCTAATATTAATGGCCGCTTAATTGCCATTAACCATACCCCTATAGAGGCTATACACTATAGCGATCGCCGAGCACAGAATTTAGTAAAACACGAATTTCACCTAACCTGGTCTCATGATCTCCAAGCTGATAACCGAATCATCGCCGGCCATTGGTGGTCTACCCAAGAAACAAGTACCGAGCAATTCTCAGTAGAATTGGGCCTTGCACAAACATTAGGGA
This sequence comes from Candidatus Nitrosoglobus terrae, assembly GCF_002356115.1. NCBI lineage: Bacteria > Pseudomonadati > Pseudomonadota > Gammaproteobacteria > Chromatiales > Chromatiaceae > Candidatus Nitrosoglobus > Candidatus Nitrosoglobus terrae. The sequence goes on along the minus strand of NZ_AP014836.1, from coordinate 835,661 downwards.
TCCATCTTGGTGATTTTCTTACCTTTCAAACGGTTAGCAAAAGAATTATCGCAAAAGTAACGAGCCTACGTGCCGTTGAATGGAGCTCATTTAATCCCAATTTTTTTGTTATTGGATCTCCTCAGCTACTGGGTGATCAGCCTAGCACTTACTTGACTAGCTTTTATTTACCAGAGGAGAAAAAACCTCTTCTCACTACTTTAGTACAAGCATTTCCCAGCATTACTATCCTAGACGTTGCGGCGTTGATGCAACAGATCAGAACCGTCATTGACCGAGTCACTTTAGCCGTTGAATTTATCTTCATTTTTACTGTGGCAGCAGGATTAACCGTACTGTTAGCGGCTATTCAATCTACGAATGATGAGCGACTCTATGAAAGCGCCGTATTTCGCACTTTGGGCGCCAACAAAGGCACTATTTTACGCGCTTTGGTAGCAGAGTTTATTTCCTTGGGGGCAATAGCTGGAGCAGTAGCGGCAATAGGGGCAATGGCCATTGGCTATCTACTGACCCATCACGTACTGCATATGGACTTTCATTTTAATGGTTGGCTATTAGTATTTGGCCTGTTAGCGGGTAGCCTTGGGGTCAGTATTGCTGGAGTTTTAGGCACACGTTCAGTGCTGCAAATCTCACCCTCTCAAACCCTACGCAATACTTATATCTAAACACTTACCTTAAATTTAAAAATCTAAGAGGAAACTACACCCGATAATTTCTTGACTCCATCTCCATAAATAAGGCTTTGGCCAACGCAGAAAAGAGGATTTCGTGCCAACTCTCCATTCTATGGATTACTTTGGCTATTTTCTTGATTTGATAAACTTTGGCATACGGCAATTGCCTCACTAAATTCTTTGAAGATATTATGCCGCCCTATAAGCTCAATAATTCCCGCCTTCTCAAGCTTAGCCTCCACTCGGCTGTTTGCACCTGTGAGCATGACCCGCACTTGACGTTTTTGTAAATCGCCAACGACCTCCTCCAAGCTTTGAAGTCCAGTAATATCGATAAAAGGCACCCAACGAAGGCGAATAATCAGCACCTGTGGCTCAGTATGCGTATTTGCTAGGGCGCGCTCGAAGTTCTCAACCGCACCAAAGAAAAAAGGGCCATCTACTGTATAGGCCAATACCCCAAGAGGTAACACGGTTGCTAAACCATTGTGGGCAAATTCTCGACGTAACTCCTGCTCTGTCGCCTCCCGCACATCAACACTCATCGCCATACGGCGTAGAAAATGAAGCGTAGCTAGGATGACTCCAACATTGACAGCTACAATTAAATCAGCAAATACCGTCAATCCAAAGGTGATTAATAAGATGACCACATCTGCCGGTGGGGCACGCTTCACTATTTTGATAAAACGCTTAGCTTCACTCATATTCCAAGCAACAATAAACAAAATGGCAGCTAAGACTGCAAGCGGAATATGAACCGCCAACGGCGCAAGAAACAGTACAATTAACATTAAAGTTAGCGCGTGCACGATTCCAGCCAACGGACTAGTCCCTCCGTTACGGATATTCGTTGCGGTGCGGGCAATTGCACCTGTTGCCGCAAACCCACCAAACAAAGGAGCAGCAATATTAGCAATTCCTTGGCCAATAAGTTCTTGATTAGAGTCATGGCGCGTTCCAGCCATACCATCAGCAACTACGGCCGAAAGTAGCGATTCGATAGCTCCTAGCATCGCTATCGTGAAAGCCGGCCCGATCAGCTCAATGAGACGTGCTGCTGTAATCTCAGGTATATGAAATGAGGGTAGATCTTGTGGGATACCTCCAAAGACGCTACCAATTGTGGCTACTCCCTCAAAATTGAATATTGCTTGCAACGTAGTTACAACTATTAAGGCGGGTAGGAATCCGGGTACTCGCCGCAAACCTGGGATCTTAGGTGTAAAAATAACCAGCAATATCGATAATACTGCAAGTACTGTTGTAGTTAGGTGCAAATGGGGTAGGTTCTGTAACAATTGCCATAATTTTTGATGGAAATACTTTCCCATTGTCATCTGAGGCAACCCAAAAAAATCCTGCCATTGTCCCACCCAAATAACGACTCCAATTCCAGAAGTAAAACCGACAATGACTGGATCAGGAATAAACTTAATAATCCCACCTAAGCGAGCGAATCCCAATAGTAACAATATAATGCCTGCCATAAGGGTAGCAATTTGCAAGCCACTAATGCCGTATTTAGCCGTGATCTCAGAGAGAATAACGATAAAAGCACCCGTTGGGCCTGCGATCTGCAATGAACTGCCCCCAAAAGCCGAGACCAGAAAACCCGCAATAATAGCTGTATATAAACCCTGTTCAGGTTTAACACCTGAAGCAATTGCGAAAGCCATGGCAAGTGGTAGAGCTACGATACCTACAACAACACCTGAGATGATATTAGGCAACCAATGCCGCCGATGGAACAAACCTGCGCGATGCGCTTTAAATAGAGCAATCATAAAAAATTATAAGAATCGTTAACTGAATAGCAGCCAATATCCTATCCCTAGTGAGCAAATACCATCAATTTAAATGCGATCACCATGCCATGCTAACGCAGCTGAAATTGAACACCAATCCCCACTGCGCTCACTTTATTTCCGGTAACACCCGGAGTCCAAACCCTTCCCTTGCTATTAATATCTCCATACTGATAAAACAGAGAAATCCTAGCATCGTACCCATGAATAATGTAATTAAGGCCTACTTCAACCTCATCCCGGTTTGAGCTATTCACCGGCTTATCATCTGTCCAACGTACATAAGGCTGAAATTGACCAATCAATATTTTTTGAGAAAAAAGATAGAGAGCCGCCGCCATATAGGCGTTTCCTTCAAAGATACAAAAGCAACTTGAATTGGACAAAGCCGCTTGATTTAAGCCGGGGGCAAAATATTTATACTCGCCATTTAAAGTTAGTACATCTTTATTAGGCAGGAGTTTTTCCAGCAGCAGATCGGTATCCATACCTAAAAAATCGGCTGGATTTTCAGTGGTTCCTGCTCCATTTTCTTGGTATTGAACAGAAGCACCCATCGTTAAAATATCTCCTGCCGTACCATAATAGGTGCTGCTTAAATAATAGCCTGGATTTTGCTCTACATTCCAAAAATTATAACTTACCCGACTTGCAAAAAGCGGGCTGATCCCTAAATTATCCCGACCACGAAGCCCGCGAAATAAACCAGCTATATAGGTAAATCTTTTTTCTGAACCTAAGTGACCCCAAATGTTCATACCTTCATCACGGCCAAATCTTCCCGCTTCACGATTCTCACCCGAAAAATCAGAGGGGTAGAAAGGAGTTCGGTTAAAGGTAAAAATATCCTGAAAAAAAGGACCGCTGAGTTCTCCCCGGTCTGCTGGGGTTAACATACGTCCTAGCCAAACATTAAAATAATCCTTAACTTCAAACTTAAGAATACCATCTAAGACCTCAGTATCTCCTGTCTGATCGCAGTTAGCACATTCAGTGTTAAATTCAAATTTAATATATCGGTGCAGCTGGCCATTGACATAAATACGAAAATTATTAACCTTACTCGGGTTGATAGACCAGTGATCGCCTTTTTTTCTTAAACTGCCGTTCTCCACTTCCTCAAAGCTTGATTGTATCCCTCCTCCAAGGCTGATCCAGCGAGTATCATCAAATTTATGGTGTAAACCCTTATACTCAAAAGCCGCTTGAGCTAAACTAGAAAAGCATAAAATACTTAAAAGAAAGCAGGTAATACCTAATGGATAACCTTTTTCCTTTTGGTAACTCAAGCTCGTTAATCATCGAGATAAAAAATAACTAGAGAATTACACTAAGCGGTCAGCATCCATAAGCCAGCCCCAGCAAAGAAAACCCCTAAGGCGCGGATAAGAGAAAAAAAGCGATCAGGTAAAATATTTGCTAGCCCAAAACCGGTGCCATGTAGCCCGATAGTAGATAATACAAAGCCAACAATAAACCCAGCTGGATTAGCTAGATCGGGAATTTCTATCCCATGGGCATAGCCATGATTAATAGCAAATAAAGCTATCATAAGCACTGAGATCCTCAATGGTAGATGTACCGCTAACGCCACTAATAAACCCAGTGCAAGCACAGAAACAGCAATCCCATTCTCTATAAAAAGCAGCGGAATATTCAAATACGCACTTAATAGACCGCCCATTAGCATAGCGATAACAAAAGTAGCCGGTACAATTAAACGTGCTGCTCCTTGTTGTTGAGCCGCCCATAAACCCACCGCAAACATAGCAATAAGGTGATCAAAACCAGTGAGTGGGTGTAATAGACCACTGACAAAACCAAAACTCTCATGACCAAAATGGCCTGGATGAGCTAAAGCTACGCCAGAGAACAGTAGTAATGCCGTAATATATAGAAGTTTTTTTGCACCCATCATAATCCTCCTTAATTCGCTTTCAATAAGCCTTGGTTTTCAATAAAATCAATAATTTGGCCAAGTCCTTGCTCCGTTTTTAGATTACTAAATACAAAAGGCCGATCGCCGCGCATTTTACTGGCATCACGCTCCATCACCTCTAGGGAAGCCCCTACCATCGGGGCTAGATCAATTTTATTGATGACCAGTAAATCAGATTTACAAATCCCAGGGCCACCCTTACGCGGGATTTTCTCACCTGCTGCCACATCAATCACATAGAGAGTTAAATCAGAAAGCTCGGGGCTAAAGGTAGCCGCGAGATTATCACCGCCTGATTCCACCAAAATCAGATCGAGATCTAGAAAACGCTGACTAAGCTGGGCAACAGCTTCTAAATTAGCCGAAGCATCCTCACGAATCGCTGTGTGAGGGCACCCTCCCGTTTCTACCCCCATAATCCGATCTGGGGTAAGCGCTTCATGGTGCACTAAAAACTGAGCATCTTCCTTAGTATAAATATCATTGGTAATGACCGCTAAATTATAGCGATTACGCAGGGCACGGCACAGAGAAAGGGTTAACGCCGTCTTACCTGAGCCTACCGGACCTCCTATACCCACGCGTAGCGGTGATTGATGCTTCATCATTTATAAGAACCTCCTAAGATCGGAATAAACGACTATACTGGGTTTCATGAATCATGGAAGTAATGGACAGTCCTAAAGTGCCATTGGCAAGATGTTCATCGGGACAAACCAAAGCCGCCTCAAATGCTCTATCTACATTAGGTAATAGTTGAGAAAGCAAACATTGAGCCGCCTGTTGACCCAATGGCAATGCTTTCATTAGCACAGATAATTGATTCTCTAACCAACCCCATAACCAAGCCGCCAAAGCATCAGGCATACTGAGTTTCCAAGTATGGGCAGCAACAGCCCAAGCTAAAAATAGGCTAGGGGTATCTATGCTTAAAAATTGCCCCCGCATGGACTCCTCTAGCTCAGGCAAATTACTGATAAGCTGGGCTAGAGAAAACCCCATTTGCCGACTTTCTGCATAAAATTCCCGAGTTTCGCGGCCTGCCGTATATTCCGCTTCCCAATACAGCAGATTTTTCCATTCTCCTTGGGCAGCTGCTGTTAACATACGCACCAATAAGGGGGCTTCAAAGCAGGCAATATTTAAAGAAAGTTGATCAGCTAACCAAACGCGAGCGCTCTCACTATCGCACACATCTCCTCGATCAATGGCGCTTTCCAGTCCTTGAGAATAGCTATAGGTACCAATAGGTAATTGCGGGCTAGCCAGACGTAGCAAAGCCCAGACTCTATTCATGTATCCTGATTAAAATGATGCAGCCGCGACTCATAATGAAATTCCCCCTCATCACGATGGCTATGATGATGTCCACCTCCATAAGCGCCTGCCTCTGGCTGATAAGGTGCCATAATATCAAACACTTCTACCCCAAGGCGCACTAGCATATCTCGTAAGACCTCATCGAGAGGCAACCGTAGCCAATGCTTCCCAATTTGCAAGCGTACATGGCGATTACCTAAATGATAGGCGGCCTGGGCAAGAATAAGTGGATCTTCAGTACGTACCTCCATTAATGATTCGGGCTTAGCCCGTATAGCCAACACTAGTCCCTCGGCTGTAACTAAACGATCTCCTTCAACTAAAGGGGTACCTCGCTCAATGTGAAAAGCAGCCTCACGCCCATCTAGCAAAACAAATCGCAATCGGCTACGCTCTCGCTGCTCAAAAGTAAACGCCATTTCCAGCGCTGCCGGAGTCTTGGGTGATAAACGTTGATCAAACAGTAATATAGACATGTTCTACCTCCTAAAATAGGAAATAGCGCTGGGTCATAGGCAAAATCTTTGCCGGCTCATACCATAGCAATTCCCCATCAGCGCGTACCTGATAGTTTTGTGGATCTACTTCAATATGCGGCGTAGCGCCATTATGCACCATATCGCGTTTACGTAAGCTACGGGTATTAGCAACCGCTACCAAGTGTTTTTTTAAACCTAGCTGCTCTCCAATACCTTCATCCAGTGCTGCTTTGGAAACAAAAGTCAAGCAACTTGCAGCACAGCTACCTCCGAAACTACCAAACATAGGACGATAGTGCACTGGCTGCGGAGTGGGAATAGCTGCATTAGGATCCCCCATAGGGCTAGAAACAACTACGCCCCCTTTGAGTATGAGACTAGGTTTAACCCCAAAGAAAGCGCGCCTCCACAATACCAGATCGGCCCATTTTCCTTTCTCTACTGAACCCACTTCATGGGCAATCCCATGGGTAATGGCTGGGTTAATGGTATATTTAGCAATATAGCGTTTAGCCCGAAAATTATCATTCCTTGGGCTATCTTCCGGTAAATAGCCACGCTCGTGCTTCATGACTGCCGCATTCTGCCAAGTACGGATAATCACCTCTCCCACTCGCCCCATGGCTTGGGAATCAGAGGAATACATACTCAAAGCCCCCAGATCATGGAGAATGCCTTCAGCGGCAATCGTCTCACGCCGAATCCGGCTTTCTGCAAAAGCCACATCTTCAGCAATAGCTGGATCTAGATGATGGCACACCATAAGCATGTCGAGGTGCTCATCAATAGTATTTACGGTAAAAGGAACAGTGGGGTTGGTAGAGCTAGGAAGTACATTTTGCTGGCTACAGGCTTTAATGATATCTGGGGCATGCCCTCCTCCAGCACCTTCCGTGTGATATGTATGAATAGTACGATTCTTAAAAGCAGCTAGGGTATCCTCAAAAAATCCTGACTCATTGAGGGTATCTGTATGAATAGCTACTTGGACATCAAACCGTTCGGCTACGCTTAGACAATTATCAATAGCCGCCGGTGTTGCCCCCCAGTCTTCATGAAGCTTAAGACCCAATGCCCCAGCCCGTATTTGCTCCTCAATGGGCAGAGGTAAGCTCACATTACCTTTACCCGTTAAACCGAAATTCATCGGAAAAACATCCACGGCCTGCAGCATACGCCCGAGGTGCCAAGGGCCAGGGGTACAGGTAGTCGCGCAGGTACCCGCAGCAGGACCCGTACCCCCGCCAATCATAGTAGTGATACCCGAGTTCAGTGCTTCATTTATCTGCTGCGGGGAAATAAGATGAACATGAGTATCAATTCCTCCAGCGGTGAGAATCATACCCGCCCCAGCAATCACTTCAGTGGCTGCCCCAATAAAGATATCCACATTGGGCTGAATGTCAGGATTACCCGACTTGCCAATAGCCGCAATTCTACCATTCTTAATACCTACATCCGCCTTGACAATTCCCCAGTGATCAAGAATTAAGGCGTTAACGATTACGGTATCCATCACTTCAGCAGCGAGCAGCTGACTCTGACCCATCCCATCGCGAATGACCTTACCTCCACCAAATTTAACTTCCTCTCCATAGGTAGTAAAATCACGTTCTACTTCAATCCATAGGTCAGTATCCGCTAAACGCACCCGATCCCCTACCGTTGGACCATAGAGATCAACATAATTTTGACGGGAAATTTTCATAGTGCCCCCATAATTTGGCCGCTAAAACCATAAACATGGCGACGGCCAGCGAGTGCTACTAGTTCCACAGTACGACTCTGCCCAGGCTCAAAACGCACTGCATTTCCCGCTGGGATATTTAGGCGCATCCCTCGAGCTTGCGCTCGATCAAAAGCTAAATGGTTATTGGCTTCATAAAAGTGGTAATGAGAGCCTACCTGAATAGGTCGATCGCCCGTATTCGCCACTTTAATGGTAAGTGTATTGCGGCCTGCATTAAGCTCAATTTCCTCATCTCTTAATTGCATTTCTCCAGGTATCATTTATATAGCTCCTTAGTTATTTATCAGTTACCGCTCTAAACAATAGGCTGATGAACGGTAATGAGTTTAGTGCCATCTGGAAAAAGCGCCTCTACTTGAATATCAGGAATCATTTCTGGTACTCCTTCCATGACCTCATCTCGCGTTAGCAGGGTTGTACCGTAGTGCATAAGCTCAGCAACACTGGCACCCTCTCTGGCTTTTTCTAATAGAGCAGCAGAGATGTAAGCCACTGTTTCTGGGTAATTGAGCTTCAAGCCTCGGGCGCGCCGTCGCTCGGCAACAAGGCCTGCAGTAAAAATGAGTAGCTTATCTTTCTCTCTAGGCGTAAGCTCCATAGACTCTCCTTAATTTCTTAAGTACTCCAGATACGGGGAAAATGAACTGAACGCCCTACTAAAGCGGGGCGTAACTGTCGCCACAAGGCAGTAAACCAGTGGCGTGCAGCTTCTGCCTCTAAACCGATAAACCGAACAATAATAAGCCCAGGTAGCTGCGTAATGCCGCCCCGTCCTTCAACAGGAAGATTACGACAAACCGCTAACAAATGATCACTTATCTTTCCGCTCGCAATGAGCGTACCGGCTACAGGATATCCAGCTAGACCTATGGGTGATTTAAGCAGCTGTCCACCTCCAAACAATTGCATCCGCTCACTCCAAAGGAGGCGGCCATTACACCATAAGCGAAATCGTTGACGCACAGACCCGCTATTAAAAAGTTCACTACTGGCAGGCCGCCCAAGGGCAATAATATCCCAAGTAATAAACTTGGCATTAGCAGCTAATTCAACAGTGGTATCTAAGTTAGCCTGACAGCCTGAAAAAAAAATAGATTCTTGAGGGAGCCACTCTAAAGTAGCGCCAGACTCTACGCGCAGCTTAATATTTTGATAGGATGGTAAATCAGAACGATACCATTTTCCTGCCCCTGGATTAACTAACTGCACCATGGTATGGGGTCCAGCGTTTATCTTGATATTTAACATATCACCCCCTGCAACCCCACCAGGGGGATGCAAAAGAATATGCTGGCAAATTTCTGCCCCTTCCGGGTAGAGATGCTTTTGTACTCGCAACGGACCTTTATGGCGCCGCAAGACCGGTACAGTACGTCCTTTTATCCATTGATAATCAAGCTCAAGGTGAGCATTCCATGCAAAAGAATGCTCAATGGACATTATTTATTATTATAAGGATAGGAAGCTGTGACTTCTTCTGCCAAAAGGCAGTACCCTACTCTGTACATTTAATTACCACTCTCCTTAAGGTATATTGTAACTCTTAGATCATTCACTCTATAGCAGCAGGGTATCTCACAAAGCTTACAGCCTCACCATAAAGGAGAAATTGTGCGAAAGATACTAGGATCTTTTATTCGGTATGGATTGCTGCGTTTTAAAAATGAGTGGTTTTTATCATAGATAACGTATCAATTCAATCAAAATTAGTGCTTGACTAATCAGTAGCTAACCTCTTCATTTATCCTTCTATCTGTGACTCATTTTGATCCTCTTTTTACGACCTCTTTCACCTTTGCATTTCTGCTCGGTTTATTAAGCGCTTTACACTGTGTTGCTATGTGTGGTGCCATCATCGGCACACTAACCCTAAGTCTGCCACGGGAAGTACGAAACCATAAAAAACGGCTAGTACCTTTTATTTTTGCTTATAACATTGGCCGCATTGTAAGCTATATCACTATGGGATTAATCATGGGAGTGCTAGTAAAACTCCTAGGCACCATTAGCCATCCTGTAGTAGTGTTAATTGGAATTTCAGGACATAGCGTATTACAGGCTATTTCATCCTTTATTATGCTGGGAACAGGACTGTATATTGCCAATTGGTTTCCTCGCTTTGCCAGAGTAGATCGGTTAGGTGTACCTTTGTGGCGCAAGCTAGAGCCACTAGGGCGACAATTAATACCCGTTCGTACCTTAAAGCACGCATTTATATTTGGTACTATTTGGGGTTGGTTGCCCTGCGGCTTAGTTTATAATGCCGTTGCCGTTGCAGCTACCACGGGTAGTGGAACTCGAAGTGCTTTAACCATGCTTGTCTTTGGTATCGGTACCTTACCCGCAGTGATGAGCGCAGGCATTTTTACTATTTGGATGACTCATTTAGCCAAATTAAAGGGCTTACGCCATATCGCTGGTTTATTAATCATAACTATAGCGCTCATTAACTTATTTGCTATTTTTTCCTCTTAAGAGACTCATAATAGCCATAAAAATAAGTTAATATATACTTTAAAGATAGCCAATAGTTAAGCTGGTATTCAGGTGATAAGATGAATAGGTTTGATGCCCTTATTGGTAAAGCCCCAAGTTTTGAGTCCCTCCTACGTAGCGCCCGGATGGTAGCAGCAACAGAGGTTACCACATTGATTATCGGGGAAACAGGTACTGGCAAGGAGTTAATGGCCAAGGCTATTCATACTGAAGGCCGCCGAGTGAATAAGCCATTTATGGCTATTAATTGCGCTGCTCTCCCTGAAGGCTTAGCTGAATCAGAGCTTTTTGGCCACCGACGAGGTGCTTTCTCTGGAGCCACTCATGATCATTTAGGACGATTTCGAGCCGCTGAGAGCGGTACTGTACTCCTAGATGAAATCAATGAGCTCTCTCCAGCTATTCAAGCTAAATTGCTTCGTTTTTTAGAATCTGGAGAATGCCAAGCTGTTGGTGATACCACTACTCATCGCTGTGATGTACGTATTATTGCTGCTACTAATTGCGATCTAAATCAGCGTATACAAGAAAATCGTTTTCGACAGGATCTTTATTATCGCCTTCATGTAGTACCCTTAAAAATCCCGCCATTACGAGAGCGAAAAGAAGATATAAATTTATTTTTGAAACATTTTTGCGCCTATTTTTCACAGCAACATGGGCTTACCCCCCCGCAGTTTAGCGGAACTGCGTTACAAATCCTAAATAGCTACCATTGGCTGGGTAATGTTCGGGAGATTCGTAATTTTTGCGAGCGCATGGTAGTACTACTGCCTGGAAAAACCATTGAGTCTCAAAACTTGCCATTTGATGTTCGTGGCGAGCTTGGTTCACCTACAGCAACAGAAGCAAAACCGCTGATTCATTTGCCAGAAGCCGGCCTTGAATTAGAACAGGTAGAAATAGAACTCATTCACCAAGCTATTACGAGAGCTAAGGGAAATCGTTCTAGAGCCGCGAAGCTACTAGGTATTAGCCGAGATACTTTATGTTATCGGCTACAAAAATATGCCATCCAAGCATAAATAGCCAAAGTATAAATTCCATGTTTTATTATTCACCCACTAAAGTTAAGGTACCTATCCTTATAATCTTGTCTTCTTTAAAGACTAAAAATGATAAAATTAGGTTTTATCAGCTTATCTTTTGGAGTAAATAATGAGATTAATACTTCAGTTTAGCCTAGGTTTTCTGCTGGCTTTATTTGCTGCTTCTTCCCAAGCCAGAGAAAGTGTATGGGATAAAGTTCAAATCTCCTATTTTGGCCCTTCTAACATCACTGTATATCATGACCCTAGCTGTGGTTGCTGTAAGCAATGGATTAAGCATCTAGAGAAGCATCATTTTACTATTGAAGATATCCCCACAAATAATGTCCAATCTATTAAACAACAGTATGGGATTCCTCCTAAACTGGCCTCTTGCCACACTGCCATTATCAACGGTTATGCTATTGAAGGCCATGTTCCCGCAGATGATATCAAACAACTACTCATTAAGCAGCCTAAGGTAGTAGGCTTAACTGTTCCAGCAATGCCAAAAGGAACTCCGGGAATGGAGATGGGTGGCAAAAAAGATCCTTTCCACGTTCTTCAGTTTGATAAGGAAGGTAACATTAAAACTTTTAGTGAGTATCGAAATTATTAATCTGATCCAATACGAGAGATAGAGATAATAGTGCTGGATGTGTATTAGGGATTTTATATTACTCTTTTATTTTTACTAGATTAAGGGATCGCCCTACTTTACGGTTATTATCCTATCCATTTCGGCTTTTGCACTGTTTTGTACTGAACTCCAAGGGTTTCCGCCCTATACCTATTGGCCCTCCGAGGAGTACTTGAGCTTAGTTCAAGTGTACAGCGTAACTCTTCGGCAACTTCTTGTTCTCCTTGCGTTGGGCTTCCAATACATAATCTATTATTTATTGATAGCGTTCGAGCAAATCGGTTCTGAAAAAATTTCAGAACCGATTGCTTATACCCTTAATCTACGGTGATTAACGTAAGTGACTTACTTAAGCCAAAGCCCATTTTTGTAGATTCGTGTTACAGAATCTACGAATGTGAGATCAACCTCCACTTCCCTCGATCTAGCGTTACTGAACATTGTACTGGTCTCGATGTTTTGCTCAAACCAGACCAATACCTTCTCAACCGGCGTTAGTTCAGTTATGCCAAGCACAGCTTGTGACGGTGCAACGTAAATTGCTGTACTTATTTCTTCACCCTCAACTCCAGTGGACAATTGACTCAAACCTGGATGTATGAGGCCATAATCGTTGATCATCGTGATGCTAGTCTCTCGACCTTTTGTTGTTGGATCTCCAAACTGACCTGCACTACTGAGCGTAATCGTTTCCCCTAGGCCGATGTTAACTAATCTCGTGCTAGTTTTTACTTTCACACCCTCCTGAAATATATTGCTCCCAAAGATTTGAAACTGAGGGGTCCACGAAAAATCATTAATTTCGAAATATTTGTCATAAGATTGCCATACCACGTTGTACTCAAAGTTACCAATTTTCTTGGCGAAACATAACTTATAATTACCAGCTTTAAGAGTCTTAAAATCCTCAGGGGCGATTTCGATGTTAACTCTCTTTTCTGTTGCCTTTAAGGCCGCATTTAGGGCGCTCGCCGCACCAAGATATTCTTCATTTGTATATATGCTGCTAAGATCTGCTACCTTTTTGAATCTCGCCGTTTCGCCCCTATTCGCGCCCGCTAGGCAGTGATACAAGTCTCCGGAATGTGATTGACCTTGGATGATTTGATAGACAATGCCCTTTATGACACTCCCATCAGTAATAACCACTGTAAATTCACTAGATTCACTTATAGTACCCTCTCCATCTGCAAACCAAGTAATGTGTTTGTTAATTTTTCTATAAAAATGTAGCTTGCTCACACTTTTTACCTCATTAAAAACTCATTCTCATTTATGGCCATATGAAGTACTTCATTATTAAATATATTTATTATTTTTTTTTTGTAAAGGAAAAAACATAAGTATTTATTTATAATAACTGGCCATGTCACCACGGATAATAGCGACACATTTAGCTTGCCGTTTATAATTAACGAACGTTGTTGAAACTAGCTCACGGGGGCTTGATTAAATAACCTGTTTTTAAAAGGAAAAGAGTAACATCCTTAAATGATAATAAGGCTTTATGGGAGGCAATAGATCTCAAGCCTATCAAAACAGGCTAGCTTCTGGTTAATTACTATTCTGCAGACTTTCCCAGTAAAAAATTGCTCATAAAGTGAGTCGTTACTTCCTCCCTAAATCCTGCTGGCGTTTTTATCAGCAATAAGGCCGCTATCTGCTCTCGTTCAGCCAGTTGAAACCCCTGTTCTGGACCCAGTACCAAAATCGCAGTGGCTAAACCATCTGCCTCCATCGCCGTAGCACTGAATACTGTCACTGAGGCAAGATTATGAGTGATTGGCCAACCTGTACTCGGATTAATAATATGGGAATAACGTTTACCATTCTGATCAAAATAATTACGATAATCTCCTGAAGTTGCCACAGCGCCCACTGTCAGATCAAGGATATGGGCCACCTTACGCTCTCCCGCTAGCGGTTGCTCAATAGCAACTCTCCATGCAGTTCCTTTAGGACCATATCCTTTAAGTCGCTCCTCTCCCCCAATATCCACCAAATAATTATTAATCCCCTGGGATTCCAGTAGCGTTGCTACCTGATCGACCCCATAACCCTTTGCAATAGCGGAGAGATCTACATAAAGATCCCCTCGTTCTTTTTTTAAAGCAGGTGGCAAACTTCGTATCTTTAGCAGGTTAAAGTTAACCTGCTCTTTTGCTTGCTCTATCTGATGCAATGAAGGTATTTCACTCGTAAGGTGAACTGGCCCAAAACCCCATAGATTGACTAAAGATCCTACGGTGACATCAAAAGCCCCCTGACTAAGCTGGCTAATTTTTTGGGCTTCTGTGACCACTGTGGCCAGCGCGGATGATACAGCCACCCATTGAGTGCTATGATTACGATTAAAACGAGAAAGCTCAGAATCTTGCTGATAGGTGGACATCACACTGTTAATATTTACCAACAATTTAATAATACTATGCTCTAGGGCTTTAGAATCGATTCCAGCGGGAAGACCCACGATCTTAATTGAATAACCGGTACCCATCGTCGTTCCCGTCAACCATGTTAAACGATTTTCAGCAGGATCCGAGCAACTGGTTAATCCTCCTAAAGAAGATAAGAGGCTTAAAATTAAAATTAACTTCAATTTATTTGGAGCTTTTTTCAAAACTTAACGCGCACGTATTAATACAATAACGCTGCCCCGTAGGTTCAGGGCCATCATTAAAGACATGACCTAAATGAGCATCACAGCGGGGGCATAAAACCTCAATCCGATGCATAGCATGGCTATTATCTGGGCCCGTGTCCACTGCTTGTTCATTAATTGGACTCCAAAAACTTGGCCAACCGGTTCCAGATTCATATTTTTGCGCCGAACTAAATAACGGCTGATGACAGCAAATACAATGATATATTCCCTTTTCCTGATAATGGTAATATTGACCACTAAAAGCAGGCTCAGTCCCTCCCTCTCGGGTAACATGATATTGGGCTGAGGTTAGTTGAGCTTTCCATTCTTCTTTGGATTTATAAATCTTATTTTTCATCAACTCAATTTCTCCTTCCTAAATTAAGATTCTATGTTAAGTTTCCAAAACATCTCCCTAAGGCAAGGTAGCCGATTATTATTTGAGCATTTTAGCCTTGCTATTCATCCAGGCCAACGAGTTGGCCTCATCGGTGCCAATGGCTGTGGCAAATCTAGCTTATTTAAACTCATTCTTGGGCAACTGCAATCGGATCAGGGAGAAATAAAGCGGCCTACCCACTGGGTACTGGCGCATGTCTCTCAAGAAACTCCCGCTGTAGATATCCCAGCGCTTGAATATGTGCTTGATGGAGATACGGAACTTCGTTTCCTCCAGTCTGAGCTGTTAAGCGCTGAACAACAGAACGATGGCACCCGTCAAGGTAATCTTCATGGGCGCATTGCAGCCATTGGCGGCTACGCTGCCCCCACTCGCGCTGCTAAGCTTATGCATGGTTTAGGCTTCACCACTGCCCAAGAAACACAGCCGGTAAATACTTTCTCCGGTGGCTGGCGAATGCGTCTTAATCTTGCTCAAGCTCTCATGTGCCGCTCTGATTTATTACTGCTAGATGAACCGACTAACCATCTAGATTTAGAGGCTGTCCTATGGTTAGAAGATTGGCTGAATCATTATCCAGGTACCTTATTGCTCATCTCCCATGATCGAGAGTTACTAGATCGAACAGTACATTATATTGCCCAGATTGAAAACGGAAACATAGGGTATTACCGGGGGAATTATGCCGATTTTGAAAGACAGCGAAGCGAGCAGCACGCCCAACAACAGGCAAGTTACCAAAAGCAGCAACTGGAAATTGCCCATATTCAACGATTTATAGATCGTTTTCGCGCCAAGGCAACCAAGGCACGCCAAGCTCAGAGTCGGCTAAAAGCACTAGAGCAGATGGAACGAGTGGCGCCGATCCATATTGATTCTCCCTTTCGTTTTTCCCTACTCCAACCGGATAAACTGCCTATCTCCCTCCTACGCCTGAATCAAGTCGCTATTGGCTATGGGCAACAAAATATATTAACCCAGATTAATCTTAATTTAGCCCCTAGAGATCGTATTGGCCTACTTGGGCCTAATGGATCGGGGAAATCAACGCTAGTTAAGCTGCTTGCCGGAGTGCTTTCAGCCCGATCAGGCACGCTAGATCGAGCGCCGGATTTACGTATCGGTTATTTTGCTCAACATCAAATAGAACAGCTTTACTTCCATGAGAGTCCGCTTCAACATCTACAGCGACTTGCTCCCAAAGCTGCAGAAAAAGATCTTAGGAATTTTCTTGGTGGCTTTAACTTTCAAGGAGATCAAGCTCTAACACCAACAGAGCTATTCTCTGGAGGAGAGAAGGCTCGTTTAGCGCTAGCTCTATTGATATATCAGCGCCCTAATTTACTACTATTAGATGAACCCACTAACCATCTTGATTTAGAAATGCGCTATGCGCTCACTACGGCTCTTCAGGACTTCGAAGGCGCTATGGTAATGGTTTCTCATGATCGCCACCTCCTACGCAGTACAGTTGATATTTTATGGCTCGTTGCTGAAAGCACTGCTTTACTTTTTAATGGTGATTTGGATGATTATCAGCAGTGGCTCAGTAAGCGCCGCAGTACTGAAGAAGGCTATAGTGAGAATGTTTCTACTAACACTCGTAAAGATCGCCGACGACAAGAAGCAGAACGGCGCCAAACGCTACAGCCTCTACAAAAAAAACTTAAAGAAATTGAAACAACGCTAGAAAAATTAGCAGCTGAGAAATTAAATCTTAATCAAACCTTGATCAATCCCGATTTATACCAAGATCCTACGCAAAAAGAATACCTTAAAACCTTACTGATGAAACAGGCGCACCTAGAGCAAAATCTCCGGGAAACAGAAGAACATTGGCTAATTGCCAGCGAAGCCCTTGAAGTCGCTACGCAAGGAGATTAATTTTCTATGCCCTTGAAAGATGCAAAAATACCTCCATATTCTGAGTAAGAACGGGATTACAAGCTACGCTCCCAAATTTATCTATATGGAGGAAAGTAAAAATGACAAAATATTACGAACCTTTACATACTCTAGGCCAATTACAAAGAGAAGTTAATCGCCTTTTTGATACCAGTCCAGTGCGACATGCTGATGAGGCTGATTTGGCGACTAGTGACTGGGTACCCGCGGTTGATATAAAAGAAGATACTGACCGTTTTATTATCTACGCTGACTTACCTGGGGTTGAAGGTAAAGATATTGAGATTACCCTAGATAATAGTATCTTGACTCTAAAAGGCCATCGAGAATCCAGCAAATCTGAAGAACGGCAAGGCTATAAGCGCGTAGAACGAGTCAGTGGTACTTTTTTACGACGCTTCACTTTACCTAGCTCTGTGGATGCCGCTAAGGTAAGTGCTCGCTCTCAAAGCGGGGTTTTGGAATTGGTCATTCCTAAAAACCAGCAATCCCAGACCCGTAAGATTACGGTCGAAGGCTAAAAGTATAGCTATAAAGTAGTACCCCAAGTACTAGAGACGTTTGTAATGAATATGAGGCTTTTAAAGCCTCATATTCATTTAATAATGGGGTTTAAAAATTACAACATATTGCTAATCGGAAATGATTGCCACATTCCTATCTTTTTCCTTCGGCTGCAGCTTACGGAGACTATCAAAAAAATCATCAAGTGTTCTATCCTTGTATGGTTTGTGGGTCTTATCTCGGAAATGATTAAAGATCTGCTTCCCTACTTGATATCCCAATTCTCGGTAGGCTTCAAACTGGAGTTCATTAAAAAACTGATCCGCTGTACTTTGATGGGGAAATGTAGGATGGGCGCGCAGATAAGTGTAGAGTTCCTCTGAAAGATCAGGAACAACTAAAGCTTTAATGTAAAGCAGCTTGCCTTTTTCGTTATTGTGAAGATAGCTAATATCTCCTAGCACCCAAGAGAATCGCAAAAGCCCCTTTAAACCAAGGCAATCTAAATCAGGATTGGGCATCAAATTCTGGGTATCGATCGTAATTCTCGCTCCAAAATCAGCTCGTACCTTCTCCATTGCATTACCTAAATCTTCAAATTTTCGTTCATCATCTTGGCCTGCATCAACAACAATGATGTAGCGACATTTTCTTCTAATCAATTCATAAAGCCCAAGATTTTCAAAGTGCCCTCCATCAGTTAAATAGACATGGTTATGCTCTTCATTGAGCCCCATACCTAGCATTTGCCGTAGCGTATACGTAAGCCAGTAAGGTTGCGCCCAGTGTTTTGCTACCTTATCAGTCCATTTTTTTGGATTACATGCCCAATAGCCAATGCGTAGATTGAATAGACTCATCAGAAAAGAAAGCGCTTTGGAACGGGTTTCATTGGTATTAGGGTCTACTGCTGCCCCTGAAATACTAAAGGCCGTGGCTAAATCCATGCTTCCGCCCAAATATTTACACGTTGGTACATAACCTGAATCATCATTAGAAATACCACGATAGCCACAATAGAGCGGTGTCAAAATGAAATTCTCCCCACCCCTGAGTTGTAACCGAAGATAAGAGCTTACTATTGGTTAAATCTATAGTATGAGGCAGGCTTAGGGTGACAACAATTACGAAAAAAGCGGAATAATCACTAACAGATTGATGAGCGTGCCCCCTAGGATAAATGCAATCAATGACCATAAGTTCAAACCTTGGCTAGGGGTGAGGTAAGAAGCATGTTCATGTAGGGTACCAATAGTATCGGCCTTCTGCGCAGCTTTGTATTGCTCCCCGTACCATCGTTCTGTTGGAAAAGGAAAAGCAGAACGATGAAAAGACATAAACCAAGTCAGTGCACTACCAATGTACCCGCCTCCTGAGACTGTGGAAAGATAATCTACTCGCTTTAAAAAGCCATAAAGCTCCACGGCCTGTAATATCCCTAGATTGAAGGTGGCGGAGCGAATCCCGCCTCCTGATAGACCTAACCCCACTGCATCTTTTTCAGGATCTCCCGCATCAATTTTTGCGTATGCGCGCCTTGGTTTAACATACTTCTCATGCTCTTCAGCGATAACATCCTTTCCAACTATTAATTTAGCTTTTTCTTTCATATTAGCTAATCTCTTTATTTTTTATTTACAAAATGGTTTCAGCTATAACTCTAGGCTAAAAACTCAGAAAAATTATTCTATGTCTCCCATTTTTATCTGACATAAAAATAGTAAAAGGATAAAAAATAACAACCACTCACCGCTACATTAAGTGCTCATCTATCCTCATTTGTAATTTTGTTTACTAACTACACTCTCTCAAATCCAGTGTCATAAAACATTACAACCAGAATATAAATGTATATGTACGCTTAGTAATCACTAAAGCTATGAATATAATAGTAATTTTCTATCATCCAATTGCCATATATTTGACGGTTAATTTAACAGCTAACAAATATATTTAATTATAATATATTGATTTATATCATATAAATAAAATGGTACATTTTTTGCGTAATTAATTTTAGGTAAAATAGTTTATTAGCTCAACAATAATAAGGGACAAGATTAATGAAATACTTGCTTACAGCAATTACTTTACTAGT
Organism: Candidatus Nitrosoglobus terrae; assembly: GCF_002356115.1. Lineage (NCBI taxonomy): Bacteria > Pseudomonadati > Pseudomonadota > Gammaproteobacteria > Chromatiales > Chromatiaceae > Candidatus Nitrosoglobus > Candidatus Nitrosoglobus terrae. Next base: position 815,970 of record NZ_AP014836.1, on the reverse strand, counting down.
AATATCAAATACTTCATTGGCTATATCCATTGATCTAGGCACAGCTGGAAATTACACACTACTCGCTACAGGATCAGGAGGCTGGTACGGTGATTTAAATCTAGGGAGCGGGGCTAATATTGAAGGTAACGTAGGGGCTCATAACTCTCTTGAGCTAGGCGCTTCGGCAACAGTAAGTGGGGATGCTAGTTACGGTAATTTATCATTGGGTGCCAATGCTTCAATTAATGGATCTTCAACTCAGGAGGGAGCATCATTTTGGGATAACCTCCATAGCGATTTAAGATCTATCTCCGATCAAGCCTATAGTTATACCGGTATAGATAAGGGCTATATTGGTACTTCATAGACCTTTGAGAGCCAAGGGACTCTATCAGTATTTGATATTTCAGGCTTAAGTCTAGGCGCTGGCAGTAGCCTAACGCTTACAGGTGAGGCTGGGATCAATTTATCATCAACATTGGCAGCTGGGGCTTAATATTCGGCTCCGGAGCTTCTATTATTCTTGATGGGATATCGGCTAATGATGTGCTGTTTAATTTAGGTAGCGGGGGAATTACCGCAGGCGCAGGTAGCAATCTGCAAGGTAATTTTATTGCCCCTGATGGGTTTTTCGCGCTAGGCAGTGGTCTACAAATAGCAGGGACCCCGCTTCCTAACGATCCTCATATACCCCCTCCCCCTACCTCATCTACAACTATACCCGAGCCTAACTCCTTATTGTTAATGGCATTTAGCTTATTGATCCTTGGCTTTTATCTAGGCCAACCGAAAATAAGAAGCGCAGCAGCATCAGCTGCTTACGCATCGCCAGCGGCAGTATAAATTATTGCCTAATAATTGCTTTATTTCAGCCCTCTGGCGGCTTAGGGTTACTCTAAGCTGCCCCTAACAGATAAACGTTTATTTACCATAGAACTTTACCCCTATTTTTATCCGTTCACGACCTTGAGCAAGGCGATGGCGATTAGTATCACGCAAGGAAAATACACAGCCGCAATACTCTTGCTGGTAAAATCCCTCCCGCTTACTAATTTCAATCATACGACTAGAACCCCCTGCCTTTCGCCAGTTATAGGTCCAGTAAATCAGATTTGAATAACGGGTGGCGGCTCGCTCGCCACAACTATTAATTTGATCCATATCTTTCCAACGAGAGAGGCCAAGGGAGCTGGTAATCGTATCAAACCCATGCTCATAGGCATATAATGCAGTGCGCTCAAAGCGCATATCAAAACAGGCCGTACAGCGGATACCCCTTTCGGGTGCCCATTCCATACCTTTTACCCGCGCAAACCAATTATCCACATCATAATCAGCATCTATAAACGTAATATTATGTTGCTCGGCAAAACGAATATTTTCATTTTTACGAATCTCATATTCTTTAACTGGATGAATATTAGGATTATAGAAAAAAATACTAAACTCAATCCCAGAGGCTAACATTGACTCCATCACCTCGCCAGAACAGGGCGCACAGCAAGAGTGAAGTAACACTTTACAATGCCCTTCAGGAAGCGCCAATCTTTTTCTAGTCGCTATCATATTCATCGTTTATTTCATCTCATAAATCATGTATAAAAAATACCTAAATTGATTCTATTATAAACATCTCATAAGGCGATTGACCTCGATTATCCGATTAATAAAAATTGTCTATATTCCATTCTTCATATTCACAAGAAATCTAAAATACAGGAGATAAAGTAGAGATGGATCAGTATTATAACCCTATATTGCTCACCACCTGCCAGCAAACTCTCCTTATAAAAGCACTCATTCTGAGTATGCTGTTGTCAAGTACTATCGCCTGGGGCAATGAAGAAATACAAACCACCCAAGCCGATCAGAAAGCAGTGTCAATTACCATCTATAACAATAATCTCGCCTTAGTAAGGGATCAGCGCCGAATCGTCTTAAAAAAAGGCAATAATACGTTAGCTTTTACAGATGTAAGTACTGAAATTCAGCCCGAAACAGCTTTGCTGCGTAACTTATCTCGGCCCAAAAATTTCTTCGTTATTGAGCAAAATTATGAATTTGATTTACTGACCGCTCAGAATTTGCTAGAAAAATATGTAGGACAGAAAGTTGGCGTGCGCTATCACCATCCAACCACCGGTGAACAAACCATTAAAGAAGCCATTTTGCTGGCTGCTAATCCAGAAATCATACTGCAATTTAAAGATCATATTGAAGCTGGAATTCCCTTAAATCGGATTACCTATCCACAGACCCCCCAAAATCTACGAACGAACCCCGCTTTAGTCTCACAGATTAATACGACCTTCACTGGCCCGCAGACACTAGAACTTAACTATCTTACCCGGGGTCTTAGCTGGAAAGCGGATTATATCGCCCAGCTTAATGAGGCTGAGAATCACTTTGATCTCAATAGCTGGATTACCCTCACGAATCAATCCGGCATTGCTTACAAAGGGGCTCATCTGCAATTTATGGCGGGTAATATCCACCAAGTTACCCCCTTCGCTAAATATGCCAGACCACAAGCCCGAGAAGCTATCACCCTTGCTAACGAAGCCCCCACTGTCCAAGAAGAAGCGCTACTGGATTATCATCTCTACTCATTAGCGCAGGCAACAACGATTAATAATAACCAGACAAAACAGATTACGCTATTTAATGCGCGTAATATCCCGATCCAGAAAAGCTATGAAATTCATGACCATATTTCCTGTACCCAAGATAATCCCACTTACCCTACTGTTTTTAACCTTCCGGTAGCCATTTTTCTTCGCTTTGATAACAGTAAAGAAAATAAATTAGGACTCCCCTTACCCCCAGGTATTGTCCGTTTTTATAAACAAAATTTAGCTCATGATTTTCAATTTGTGGGGGAAGATATCATGATTCATAAAGATGATTATGCTGAATTTAAGATTGGGCAAGCTTTTGATGTCACTGCAATAAAACAGCGAACAAGGTACCAGAAATTATCCTACAATACCTTTGAATCTACTTTCGAAATAAAGATCCAAAACATTACCAAGATTCCTGTTGTAGTTAAAATCACTGAGTTGATTCCAGATAACTGCCATGTTCTCGCTGAAAACTACCCCCACCAACAAAAAACTGCTAATGCTGCAGTTTGGCAATTAGCAATACCTCCTGAGAAACGTACTACCCTCATTATCAACTTCGAAGCTGAAAAAAAACCCATCCTTGAGAGGTAGATACATTGCTTTTAGGCTTACTTAAACCCTTGAACGACTATACTCAGCACTTCTAGATCTATAACTGAAAAATTTTGCTCGATAAAGCACATGGGGTGATAATAAATGGCCGCTAGGCATTCTTGGATGATTAAAATCATCGCTGGCACTAGATTCGCTGCATGACGCGTATAGAGCGGAGATTTATTGCAGCGGTGAACGCTATAATTTCTGGTAGTTTCAATACCTCAAAGCCATATTTTAAGACCGCTTGCGCTCCTTCAGTGGCATAACCTTCGCCCCAGTATTCCAGAGCAAGTCGCCAAGCTATTTCAATCGCCGGCATAAAGGGAGCCTCTAATCTTGGCACCGACAAACCGATAAAGCCTGCAAAGCGAGCTACATCTAGAATTTCTACTGCCCATAGACCAAATAAGCTTGTTTTAAGATTGGCTTGGATAGTAAAAACAAGTTCATCACTGGCTCGCTTATCCAGCGGCGCAGGAAAAAATTCCATCACCTGCGGATCGGCATTCATGGTAGCAAATAGAGGTAAATCCTTATCATGCCATTGTCGAAGTAGCAGCCGTGATGTTTTTAAAGAGGGGGCCGCCACCCAGCCGCCTTTAAGTATCTAGCATAAGCTGCTGTTCCCATTGATATAATGCTTCCAGTACCAACTGACTATGTTGATCTTGCGCCAATGGTTGTAGTGTATCCATTCGATTTGGACTATTGCGTAATCGTTCTTGGCAGTACTGGTGCCAGCGTTTAGATTCAACAGCATTCAATGTCTCGGGAAAATTGCGGGCACGGTACCGAAATAGCAGCTCGGGTAGACGCTTATCATCAAAACTAGGGGATAGTCCTACCAATTCCTGTGGAGGCAAGGTACGCAATCGATCCAAATGATGGCGATCTGAGGCGCTTAAAAAGCCACTGTATAAATCCTCATCCACATCAGTAAGACTACTTTTCTCGGGCCTAGAATAAACAGCTCTCCACAATGAACCCAAATCTGGCAGCTGACGCAAGCGCTTAAGATTACGCTCCACGACGTTCCAATCCACACCCCAGCGTTCGGCACGTTCAGGAATTAAGGTTTTTAAATTACGGATAACAATCGGGGATTTATTAAGATGAACCCCCTTAATAGGCAATCGTACAACATCTTTAGGCAGATCGGATGTAGCGGTAAATAAACGCTCCCGCACCTCATCGGCTGTTAATACAATCAATTCTGAAGGATCAGCTGCTAAATCCCAAGCCAGTAACTCATTTTTATTGTATGGGTGCATAGCCAAGGGAGCCATCACGGCTAGACAACCCCGGGCAGCGCTAAATTTACTGCTGATATGCAAAAAAGGACGCAGATTAGGCGTTATGGGCAATCCCAGCTCCTGAGCTACCCTATCCTTATTACGTAGAGATAAACAAAAATCAAACAGCTTAGGCTGCTGATTGCGAATTAACCGTGCTAACGCAAGGCTAGCCCGGGTATCTGCAAGCGCGTCATGAGCCTGTAGATGTATCAGATGATTAGCAGCGCTGAGCTTTTCCAGTTTAAAACTAGGCTGGCCATCATCATTTAGGGGCCACTCAATACCGTTTGGTCGCAATGCATAGGCACAGAGTACTACATTGAAAAGATCCCAGCGGCTGCAATTATTTTGCCACTCTCGGGCATAGGGATCTATTAGATTACGCCATAACAAAAAGCGCGTAACCTCATCATCAAAACGAATAGAGTTATACCCCACACCAATCGTCCCAGGTGTACTCAAAGCCGTATTAATGGCATCCGCAAAGCGGTATTCAGGTAATCCTTGATCCAAGCTTTTTTGGGGTGTAATCCCAGTTATTAAGCAAGATTCGGGATTGGGGAGTCGATCCAAGGGTGGCTGACAATACCACACCATTGGATCGCCAATTTCATTTAAATCAGCATCAGTCCTAATCCCAGCAAACTGAGCGGGCCAATCTTGGCGTGTCTGAGAGCCAAACGTCTCATAATCATGCCAGAGGAAAGTAGTCACACTCATCGGATATACCCTTGCAAGGACGGCCTCTAGCAACTCAACCTAAAGAAAGCTACATCCCTTCAATAATGGCCTTCCCAAAACCAGAGCAGGATACTTGGGTAGCTCCCGCTACCAACCGCGCTAAATCATAGGTGACTGTTCTTGCAGCTATCGCCTTAGATAGCCCTTTTATGACTAAATCCGCCGCCTCATGCCATACTAAATACCGTAACATCATTTCTCCTGAGAGTAACAGACTACTAGGGTTAACCCGATTTTGGCCTGTATATTTAGGTGCTGTCCCGTGAGTGGCTTCAAATACTGCTATGGCATCCCCAATATTCGCCCCTGGTGCCATGCCAATCCCTCCGACTTGGGCGGCTAAGGCATCAGAAAGATAGTCACCATTAAGATTAGGGGTAGCGATGACCTCATACTCTTCAGGGCGCAATAAAATTTGCTGCAAGAAATTATCTGCAATCGCATCTTTAATCATAATCTTACTGCCATCTTTAGGACTCACTAACTCACACCACGGCCCTCCATCAAGCAGCTGAGCCCCAAATTCTTCCCGTGCTAATTCATAACCCCAATCACGAAAGGCCCCTTCAGTAAATTTCATAATGTTGCCTTTATGCACTAAGGTGACAGAGCGCCGATGATTATCAATAGCGTACTGAATAGCTTTGCGAATTAGACGCTGAGATCCTTCTTGAGATATGGGTTTAATGCCAATACCCGAGCTTTCAGGGAAGCGAATTTTCTTTACCCCCATCTCCTGCTGCAAAAAACGAATTATCTTTTGCGCTTCTACCGATTTCGCTGGCCATTCTATTCCCGCATAGATATCTTCAGTATTCTCCCGAAAGATCACCATATTGGTACGAGAAGGGTCTGCCAAAGGACTGGGGGTACCCGAAAAATAACGTACCGGTCGAATACAGGCATATAAATCCAACACCTGACGGATAGAGACATTCAGGGAACGAATACCCTTCCCTACGGGGGTCGTTAACGGTCCTTTAATAGAGACTACAAACTGACGCAAAGCCGCTAAAGTCTCCTCTGGAAGCCATTGATCTTCACCATACACCTGAATCGCTTTTTCCCCTGCATAGACCTCCATCCAAGCAATAGAGCGGGTTTTTCCATAAGCTTTCTCCACAGCACTATCAATCACCTGACGCATCACTGGGGTAATATCCACGCCAATACCATCGCCCTCTATGAAAGGAATAATTGGATGAGCAGGAATATCAAGGGTTAAATCTTTATTAACTGTTATGGGTTCACCCTTAGCAGGAGGAGAAATTCGGTCATAGACCATAGAGATTCCTTTTAATTAGAAAATAAGTTGTTTTGTATTTTATTTTATAAAGTTTTCAGTAGCCACTAGATAATAATGAGTAGCCGCTTAACCTATACCCACTCACCGCTATCTTTCTGCATCTACTTTATGGACATATTGGCCGACCGGGCCCTGGAGCAAAGGGGCTGAAATTATAGTACTTCGCTCGATAGCCTTGAAATTGATTACCTTCAGTACTCAGATTTTCCAAGCTAAAATTTTCCTCAGAGGTGACTAATGCTAAGCCTGCTATTTTATTGACTCCTTTCATATTGAAAGCGTAAAAGGTATCAGGCCCCTCCGGGGTACTCACTTTCATGAGGAACATAAAATCATTATTAGGCTTAAGCTGCTTTACTTTAACCGCATCAGCAGGCATAGCGGTAACTGTCCCTCCCAGCACAACCGTATTATTCGGAGGATCATTCGCAAGCACGCTCGTGCATTGATATTTATTAAGGGAAATTCGGGTGCTTTGATAATTATTATTAATAGGCTGTTTTGAGATCAGCGCCCACTCTCCTACTAGGGGATCAAGACCAAAACCCAGATTATATTGATATCGAACTATCGTCGTTGTACTGCCATCCGCCCACGTAATTTCAGCCTTTTCAGGAGAGGTAAAAGTAATTTCAATAGAACCTAAGGCCGCAGGATTGAATTCTGGAGGATGATAAGGACAATCAGGACATGCCCCCCCGCTATAGCTACTTAAATTAATACGAACAGTATTTTTTATCAGCTGGCCGCTCGCTGAATACCAAATAGGATTACCCGACTGATCATAGGTATAGATTGCAAAAAATAGTACCCCATTCTGATTCTCAATACTCATTCCTTGCCCAGAACGGTTTGGGTCCCACCACCAACCATTTTCTGGCTCAATACCATACTGGATACCGGGGGGTACCAAGGGTATATCAGCCCCATAGATATTTCCAATCATTAACGTGAATATTATTAGAGATCTCATTTTCGTATTAATTACATTAATAAATCCAATTTAGTTATTGCTAAACTGATGTACGCTATTAAGGGGTAATAACAATAGATTGATTAAAAGATAAAAAAACTTAAAAATACTCACTAGATTCATTTGTACAATTACAGCTAAATCAAAAAACCAGCTCCCATCTTACCTTTATTTGTACCTTTAGCTATCTATGAGTAATCAATCTCTTACTGATAAACGTATTTTTGTCCTCGACACTAATGTATTGATGCACGATCCAGCAGCTATTTTTCGCTTCCATGAACATGATATTTATTTACCTATGATTGTGCTGGAAGAGCTGGACGCGGCTAAAAAAGGTTCATCGGAAGTTGCCCGTAATGTTCGGCAAGCCACCCGTTTTTTAAATGATCTATTAACACAAATTAATCATCATGAGGACATTAATCAAGGACTCCGCTTATCTGCTAAAAATTTAGAAATGGAGAATACTTATGGACGACTTTTTTTCCAGACTCATGAACTCGATTCTGCTTTACCAACTACCTTGCCAAGTCAAAAGCCAGATAATAATATTCTGAGAACCACCATTGCGTTACAGGAAATCCATCCAGAATGCACGGTTATCTTAGTATCTAAAGATATTAATCTTCGTATCAAGGCCACTGTACTTGGGATTCTGGCTGAAGATTATTATAACGATAAAGTTTTAGATGACGTTGATCTACTCTATACCGGTCATTCAGCGCTGCCCTGCGATTTCTGGGTGACTCAGGGAAAAACCATGGATTCTTGGAGTGAGTCAGGGCGTACTTTTTATCGAATTACCAGCGCTTTAGTAAGGGACTGGTACCCTAATCAATGTCTTTATATTGAAGGAGAAAATAATTTTGAGGCTATAGTTCGTAACCGAGAAAATGAGACAGCAATCATCGAGTTAGTCCAAAATTATCGCACATCTAGCCACACTGTCTGGGGAATCTCCGCCCGTAATCGGGAGCAAAACTTTGCCCTTAATCTTCTTTTAGACCCAGAAGTAGATTTTGTCACCTTGCTGGGGGCTGCGGGTACGGGGAAAACTTTACTTGCCCTTGCCGCGGGTCTTACTCTCACTTTAGAGACTAAGCTCTATCGAGAAATTATCATGACCCGCGTAACTATTCCTGTGGGTGAGGATATTGGCTTTCTACCGGGTACTGAAGAGGAAAAAATGACCCCATGGATGGGCGCACTTATGGATAATCTGGAAGTATTGGCAAATCCTGAGAACGGCGGTGAATGGGCTCGGGCTGCAACCAACGATCTGCTTCAACACCGTATTAAGATTCGATCCTTGAACTTCATGCGTGGGCGTACTTTTCTTAACCGCTTCATTATTATTGATGAGGCACAAAATTTAACCTCCAAGCAAATGAAAACGCTCATTACCCGTGCCGGCCCAGGCACTAAAATCGTCTGTCTTGGAAATATTGCCCAAATTGATACCCCCTACTTAACGGAAACTACCTCAGGTTTAACCTACGTGGTGGATCACTTTAAAACCTGGGATCACAGTGGCCATATTACGTTATTGCGAGGAGAGCGATCTCGGCTCGCAGATTTTGCCTCAGGGATTTAGAATATAAATCCAAACCCACCTCCACCAATAATCCCATCGCCTCCTAGGCCGCCTAATGGATCGCCTACATCGCCTAGCTTGCTGCCTAATCTTCCGTTTCCAGTAATTGGATTGCCTACATTCCCAAGTCTACCCGCACCTACAACACCTACTCCCGATCCCTCTACAGGTAGATTGCCACTCAGCAGATTAGTTAAGAGACCTGTAGAACTAAGAGTAGGATCATTATCCGTAGGTGCTTTAATCTTACGAGCAAAGCCATGGTTAAGCGTAATGCCATAAATTAACGTACCGTTCACAAATTCCTCTGCAGAAAACCCAACTACAGGCAATCCTTGGTAAATAACGCCACTACTATCAGTAATACTATGATCGCCATTTACGCTTGGGAAAAATAAATGGGCTATGCCACTTTCCTGATCTGTCGGGGCATCCACGTTAAGTAATAGTAATGATTCAAGTACAACGGCATTATTAAATGTAATTACATTGGTCTCCCAACACAGGCTACTCTTATTTTTCGGGGAAGTTGAAATAGCTAGCTTTACCTCTTCACAAGCGCCGCCCTGAGTAAAAAAACTCGTAAAGGGTGCGGTAGCCGGTATGGGCGTTGTTGAGACTACCCCATTAGCATTAGGGGATCCTGACTGCACATAGAAATGCTTAGTAGGGAAGGTCACTACCCAATTAGTTGCAGCATTTAAGCTAGCATCCGTATTATATTCATTGACTATGGACTTACTCATCAGCACCGCGCTGACTGCATCAATCTTATTGCTCCAAGTGGAAGTCACTATCTCCCCGGTAGGGGTAAGCACGTCACTGGTACCGCTATTATCTGCTAAGCTTGGGCTTAGAGCACCGGGAGGTGTATGGTTAGCAGCAGAAGCAAAATTAACAATAGCTGCAGCAACATAATTGTAATTACTATTTTTATTAAGGTTAATTAAAACTCCATTGCCTTTTAACCCCCCAGGGCTAAAAGTGATCCCATCATTGGGGTTACTCGCCCATTGCCCCCCCGCAGACCATGCCGCCGTCAGGGTAGCGCAATCTTGCGGCATACTATTTACCGGAGTGGCTGCCGTTGCTGGCGTAAAGCTACCTGAATCAGTAACTACTCCCATTTCGATAATTTCAATATATCCTTCACGGGTACGATCTAGCGAGGTATCTCCTCCATCTGCCTGTTGCTCTGAATAGGCAGTGTTACTAAACGCTACGCCTGTGGATGGAATCGCTGGAACCGTACAAAGAGCACTAGAGGTAGTCAGCACAGTGCCTGTTTCTGAGCTTGTAAGAGAAGATACCCAGACACTATAAGCAGGCAAATATAGATTAAAATCGAGAACTTCACGGCTATTTTCAGCCTCTAAAAACCGTATTTTTATTGCCTTAACATTATTTGTTGTATTGCCTATGGATAACAAAGTATCGCTTCCATTCCTGACGGTATAGTAAGGATAGATCAATACCTCCCCTAAGCCGTTAGAATCTAAATTTACAGCTTGCCCTACATTCAGCGCTCCGATGCCCATAAGCGCTAGGGAGATAATTACCATTTTTTTCATTGCTTTCTCCTTTTATTTAGCGCCTGCTCTATATTTCGATTAGTTATCCTTCTAATAAGTTCAGGTGAAAAATAGGGAATTTTTTAAGTAATAGACGTTTTTTTAGTAGCCACTACCTACCATAATCAATATCTGCCATCTTTTTGCGCTTTCTCCCTCTAAGCGGAGAAAAAACCAACATCTTAATTAATATCTAAGCTTAGTGCTTACTGTAAACGGCTATTGTTGTTTCAATGTTAAATTAGCGCTAAACTTACTTTACTACTGAACCTACATCGAGGGGGAATAAATTAAAACACGGGGGCCCATTAATTTAGTGGGCTGATGAGGTATTGCTAGCGCAACATCAAAATCAGCCATAATGAAACCCTAAAAGCTCAAAGATTATAGGAGATGTCTCATGAACATTGATCAATACTTAAAAAGCAGCCGCGAACTCACACATCTGTGTAGTCAAAATGGATGGATAGATAACGAGACTTTAAGCTATGAGCTTATAGAGCAAGGTCATCACCAAGCGGTAGTTAATGTTACCTTCGATGAGGTACTCATGGAAGGCTCAGGGTGCGTCGCTGGCAGGGTTCCCTGCTATGGCAAGCTGCGCTTAACTCTTGATGATAACGGTGAAGTGCAGGATAGTGAATTTATCGACGGTATAGCAGCAAATCGCGATGATTAATTCATAACAAAGTCTGTTTAGCTTTAATGGTGGCCAAAATGGCTAGTATTTGTTTTTCTCTTTTACAATTTTAGTCATACATTAGTAATCTCACTCGCTTGCTCCTAACAAACTTACTTGATTAGTTGCAGTTCGCAAATCAACCAGACTTAGGGGCAAGCGTAACTTACTTCTAATAAGTGTACTCCTCCTCACACATCACTTCCGCTTAAGCCCATCCTCCCAAGGGTAGCTAACTTAAATATTAGTTATTTCTTATAGATTTATGTTAAATAATAAATTATATTTTATTAGCTAGATAATATAATCTAGTGCTAGTCGTTCTTAAATTCATTCAATTTAAGGAATCAGCAAAGATGGCTAATAGTCTTACTGAGTACACTATTTACCTCGTTAACAAAAATAGTTCGGGTAAAAACTTCTGGTTATTCTTAGAACGACCTGAAGAGTTGGCAGCAGATGAGAAGGTTTTCGCCAATTCCAGCGTATAGCTTCACATCACGGGCAATTATAGAGGTGAAAGTAAATTTACGGTTCCCCTGCAATACGTTGTAGGAGCTGGAGCAAGCACTAAGGTAGTTGGTCTAAATACCAAGATTGAATCGAGTATTCTAGAAGACGCTAATTTAGGCGATGAATGGCAAGCAGTCTATCACAATGCCCCCCCGGCAAGGTCTTGGTTTTGAAAAAACAGGCGACAAAGCAGGAAAGACCCTTATTTCCATAGACACCCTCGAATTTGCTAGAGACAGCAGCGAGGCTAAGGGATAGTTTAGTAACCAAAGTTTTGGAATTAAAACCGAATCAGGTTTCACGGGTATGACTTGGTCTCCGGATCTTGGAGATATTAGGAAACTGCAACCAAAATCAACCTTTTTTGTGAACACTGGAAGCTTCGGAAGTAACAATTTAGCGAAATGGACTGACGTGGGTAGGAATGCGGCAACAATTTTTGTTCCAGACAGCTTTGATGCTGATAATAACTGCACTGTGACCTATACGCCAACTGGTGGTTTTGAAGTCAAAAAGGGTAAACCCGAATCAACCTTGCTTGAAACTAGTACAAACCTATATTCAAGCTTGATCCAGAGCCATTTATTACTTTGCAATGCGCATGGAAAGCTCATAGAGACGGTTAGCTCGACCCTCACAATAACAGATATAACAGGTGATAATTGTACTATGGATGAACTCGTGAGTGTTACCTATGACACTCAACAGAGCAGTATCTTCGGCGATACTTCGCTAACTTATCTTTCTGGAACGATAACTGTTAAAACCGCGCTTGCGGCGAGCTTTGCCTTCCTTGCCCTTGGTGGGGTTGCATTTAGTGTTCAAGGAACCTTGGGTAATAATACATTTAAATTTAGTTACACCGGAGATAAACCTTTACAGGTACTTAAAGAGTTAATTATTAAAGGCGCTCAACTTTGTTTTACAAATCGTATTTAATATTAAATCTTTAGTAATAAATAATACATTCCAATAATTTCAGGTTCTGTAAATTTTACAGAACCTGAAACGTGATTCGCTCGCCTCTGAACCTTCCTTGCATCTGAAAAATGAATCTAAAAAAGATAACGGTGATTTTAGCCACTATATCTTTCTAATAAACCACTTTTAGACGGGCTGTCCCCTCATACCCCCTTCCGCCAAAAATCGCAATAACCCCCCTAAAGGTACACCCACCCATTCTGGCCGATTATCAAGCTCATAACGCAGCTCATAAAGTACCTTTTCTAAAACAAACAACTCAATAAGCTGCCAAAAATGCCTAGAGTCTTGAGGATAAGCGGGACAACTTTCGACTGCCTCACTGTACCCTGCTAAGAAACTCTCTATGACCTCTTTTTCCCAAGCAGAAACCAAGGGATCAAGTAAGCTCTGATCCTCGGGACGATCTACCGTACAATGATGTAAGGCAACAGCAGCAGCGTAACTAAAGGATCGTAATATACCTGCTACATCCCGTAAGGGTGAATGCTTTATGCGACGCTCAGCCAGCGGACGGATCGGCTCGCCTTCAAAATCGATAATGATAAAATCATCTTCTGCTACTAAAACTTGGCCCAAATGATAATCCCCATGATGCCGAGTTTTAACCGCTTGCACTTGAGTAAGTATCAAACCATCAAGCCGCTGTAGCAAATCCTCTTTAGAAGCTAATAAACGATCCAAATCAATTTGCAGCGACTCAGAAAAACCCCCACTACCCTGCGCTATTTTCTGCAGCGTCTGTAAGATCTCTTGTTCAATATCTTTGCGCCAAGCGGATAAATCAGAAGCAGTAATAGGCTCTGGATCAAAATCTGGATCTCCCGTAACCTTAGCTAAGGCTTGATGCATCTCTCCAGTACGTTGCCCAAGGATCTTTATGATCCTCATGTAATTGGCCGCAGATTCTTCAATCTCAATGACCGCCTCATCTGAGGGTCTAGCCACTCCATAGGCTAAGAAACGTTTTAAATAATCAATGGTGTAATTCCAGCAATCTCCCTGATTAACGGCAAAGCCTTGTAACAAGGCTAGAGTAACGGATTCTCCCTCAGATCCTGAGTATTCTAAAGCACCAGCTAAAGGCACAATATTAGAAAATGGAGACGATTCAGTTAAAAAACGTCCCATTTCCAGCTCAGGATTTATCCCTTCTTGTAAGCGACGGTAAACTTTAAAAAATAATTGCTCATCCAAAATCAAGGCACTGTTTGTGCCTTCCGTGCCAGGGCGCTCTAGCTGCTGTACCGATACTTCACTTGTCAGTTTCTCAAAGGCAGCAGTAGGAAAACATTTTAATTTTCCAGCCCCAAAAGGAATCTCCTGACGCTGTTTTATTGCCATCACCAGCGATCGAACAAAAACAATATCCTCTAAGGCATCATACAAAATACCCAGACGGGATCGTCGTCGAATTTTAGCAACAGTAAAGGGCAGTAATCGGCGTATAGGCTCTTCATCACCCTCTCCCCAAGCAATCGCTAAAGGTACAAAATAGCGCTGGGATTTAGAATGACTATCTACCCTTACCCAAGCAAGCAGCCAGCTACCCTCCGCCTTCCACTCTTGCGCCTGCTGTAAAACCACTCGCTCTATGATTTCTCCCTTAGCCCCAAACCAACGACGTGAAGCCAAGAAATCTCTCAATGCCTGCTCTAGCTGTTTGCGGAGAGTCTCAGCCATGCGTTTACGAGAAGGGTTGACTCGATCAGGAAATAAGCTGCTCCAGCCATCAAAGAATACTAATACGGGTGATTCCAATAAGGGTTGCTGCCTTTCGCTCCAATAAGAATCCTCACTTGTTGTTAGCTTAAACCAGTAGAAACCATAGCTAGGGAGCGTTAATAAGTAGGGCAACTCGCCGATAAGCGGAAACGTAGTCTGCCCCATCATCTCTATAGGCATCTTCCCCTGAAAGCGAGAGAGATCCAGCTCTACCGGCTGGGCATGGCGAGACAAATTAGCCACGCATAAAACAATCTCATCCCCATATTCCCGCACATAGGCTAAAATTTTACGATTTCCAGGACGAAGAAACTTCAGCGTACCCCGACCAAATGCTTTAACGCTCTTACGTACTGCAAGTAGACGTTTCATCCAGTTTAGAAAAGAAAAAAGATCCCGATTCTGGGCTTCTATATTGACGGCTTCATAACCGTAAACGGGGTCCATGATCGGTGGTAAATACAAACGCTGGGGATCAGCTTTAGAAAACCCCGCATTACGATCTGGGCTCCACTGCATCGGGGTGCGTACACCATTACGATCCCCCAAGTAAATATTATCCCCCATGCCAATTTCATCGCCATAGTAAATTACCGGAGATCCAGGCATAGAAAGCAGTAGACTATTCATAAGCTGGATCTTGGCTGGATCGTTATCCATCAATGGTGCCAAACGTCTCCGTATGCCCACATTAACCCGCATCCGAGCATTAGCCGCATAGGTCTGGTACATGTAATCACGCTCCTTATCGGTGACCATCTCCAAAGTAAGCTCATCATGATTACGTAGAAAAACAGCCCATTGACAATTCTCAGGGATATCGGGCGTCTGATTCATAATTTCGGTGATAGGATGCCGATCTTCCTGAGCAACCGCCATATAGATACGGGGCATTAATGGAAAATGGTAGGCCATATGGCATTCATCTCCCTCCCCAAAGTACTCGCTGACATCTTCCGGCCATTGATTGGCTTCGGCTAAAAATACTCGGTTTTGGTAATAGGTATCTACCACCGATCGCATCTGTTTAATCACGGCATGGGTTTCAGGTAGATTCTCATTATTGGTTCCTTCCCGCACGCAAAGATAAGGGATAGCATCTAAACGCAGACCATCTACGCCCATGTCTAGCCAAAAACGCATCACCTGAGTGACCGCCTTAACCACCGCCGGATTATTATGATTGAGATCAGGTTGATGAGAGAAAAACCGATGCCAATAATAAGCCTTAGCTACCGGATCCCAAGCCCAATTAGAGGTTTCCGTGTCCGTAAAAATAATTCGAGTTTCAGGAAACTTGTGATCAGTATCGCTCCAAACGTAAAAATTTCGTTTGGCCGATCCTGAAGGGGCTTTACGGGCGGCTTGGAACCAAGGATGCTGATCTGAAGTATGGTTAATAACTAGCTCAATAATCACTTTTAGCCCGCGGCTATGGGCCTCACGCACAAAATTCCTAAAATCTCGACGAGTACCATACTCTGCATAAATATTATGATAATCCGCAATATCATACCCATCATCCCGCAAAGGAGAAGGATAAAATGGCAGCAACCAAATCGTATTAACCCCTAAATTCTGGATATAATCCAGCTTCTGGGTCAGACCCCGAAAATCTCCCGTACCATCATTATTACTATCAAAAAAGGCTCTAACATGAAGCTGATAGATAATAGCGTCTTTATACCAGAGGGGATCATCTGGCCAAACAAAGGTTTCTTCTAGTTGATTCATAAGCTGTTACAAATAATAATCAAAATCGTGCTCAGTCCGTACTCGGCGCCTCACTGAGAAAATATAGGCTGGAGCGATCTGAGGATTAAGCTCTACGTAATTACGATACCCCTGCCATAAGTAGCGAGTACCGCTGAGCAAATCATGTACCTGATAAGGAAGATTTTCCTTAAGCCCTAAACGCTCTAAGGGTAATTCAACCCACCCAGACTGGGTATGATGAGCATCTAAATTAATAACAACTAAAATAATGTTGCTCAGATCTTCCGTCCACTTGCTATAGCAAATCATCTGATCGTTATCTATGGGGTAAAAACGCAAACTCCAATCTGATTGGAGGGCAAGGTTATCTTTACGAATTTGATTTACCTGAGCAATGAAATCCTTAAGGCTATCGGTACGGGTAATATTCCAGTGACGTAGTTGATATTTCTCCGAATCAAGATATTCTTCGCCCCCTAAATCTCGGGGTGTATTTTCCATCAATTCATAGGCCGGGCCATAAATACCATAGCTAGCCCCTAAAGTGGCCGCAAGCAACAACCGGATCATAAAAGCAGGTCGCCCGCCAAACTGGAGGTATTCCGGTAAAATATCCGGGGTATTTGGCCAAAGATTAGGGCGAAAGTATTCTCTAGATTCTGACTGGGTAAGCTCAGTAAAATAGGCGATGAGTTCTTGCTTAGTATTTCGCCAAGGAAAATAATTATAGGACTGACTAAACCCTAGCTTAGCCAAGCGGTGCATCACCTTAGGGCGGGTAAACGCCTCCGCTAAAAACAGGGTATCAGGGGCGACTTTCTTCACCTCAGCAATCAGCCACTCCCATAGGGGAAAAGGTTTAGTATGAGGGTTATCTACCCGAAAAATATGTATCCCCTGCTCAATCCAGAATAAAAATATACTTTTCAGCTCATCCCACAAAGGCTCCCATTGATCAGTTTCAAAATAAAATGGATAGATATCTTCATATTTCTTGGGAGGATTCTCAGCATATTGCACCGTATTATCAGGTCGCCAACGAAACCATTCTGGGTGCGCTTTAACATAAGGGTGATCAGGAGCGCACTGAAAAGCAATATCTAACGCCACCTCAATTCCATATTCCCGTGCTTTGGCTATAAAACGCTGAAAATCTTTAAAGGTACCTAATTGGGGGTGAATTTTCTTATGCCCGCCTTCCTCCGCCCCAATGGCCCAAGGACTCCCTGGATCTTCAGCACCAGCAACCAAGGTATTATTTTTACCTTTACGATGGATATGACCAATGGGATGGATAGGAGGTAAGTAAAGTACATCAAACCCCATAGCTGCAATATAAGGCAGACGATCCTCACAGGTATTAAAATTACCCGGCTGGCCGGATACTAAGGTACAAGAACGGGGAAACATTTCATACCAAGTACTAAACCGACCCCGTACCCTCTCTACAATGACGGATAAATTTTTATCATAGCGGGTTACCAACTGTTGATCTGGATAACGATCCATTAATAGGGCTATCTCATCTTCAAGGGCAATCGTCAATCTTTTATGAAGATCTCCTTTATCGGCTAGAATCTTAGCCTGCTCCCTAAGCCGTTTAGCGTCCTCTTCATCGGCGCGCTCAGCCACTGCCTCTATCAGCTGAGCTCCCACTTGAAGCTGAAGCACAATATCCGTTAACTGAGTCCGCTTAGCTAACGCTTGACGCCAAGATTTAAAATGATCCACCCAAGTCGCAAGGGTATACTGATAGCGTCCTATTTCAGTGACCTTAAAGCAACCTTGCCATCTATCGTTACCTAAAGGCTGCATTGGCACCTCATCCCAAGTGGTTGCCCCTGCTTTACGATACTGTAAAACAGCACTCACCGCATCGTGGCCATCCGTAAACACATCGGCCTCTACTATCACAGTTTCATTCACAGTTCGTTTAATTGCGAAATCACCACCGTCAATTTCAGGGGTTACCCCTTCAATAACTACGCGTTTTCTACCCGCTTTATATTGCATATTAAAAATCCCATTACCTGATCAAATTACTGTAGAAAAATGGCATAAAATGCCAAAAAGAATCCTCCCCCTATCTTGAGGTAGTGCTTGTTAAAATAAATTGCACCATTTTTGTATTTAATAACTGTTCCCGTTTTAAACGGAATCCAACCAAGAGACTTATGAGAACCGCTAAAGATACGCCCTCTTAGTTTATCTTTCTTAAACTGCTTTCTTACCTTAGCATGTGCCTCAGTGACTTCTTGAATTGTGAATTTTTGTGAATGTAAATTAAATTCGCGTAATTTAACGTATCTTGCTTGTGCTTTAGCTAAAGCATAAGCAGTAATTTTTTGAAAAAACTAACTTAGATTAGCCGTAATGGCATTAGCATGACTCCAGACCTGACTAACCTCAAAGCCCTATTGCTTAAGAACGCTTAGGTATTTATCTCTAACGCGTACTCTTAAGGGTTTTATTAATTTGGGCTGTTTATCATAAAATAGGTTCTAAATTTCAGTATAGCCCTCCCTAAAAAGCTATGCTATTAATGATTTTCTTAAAATTTTCAATTTATTTCATATTAACGTTATGTTATATGGATTTTCCCTACATGATCATCGTTTTAAGCAGCTTCCTTTAGAAGAAAACGATGGCTTAGCTCAAGCCATCTGGATTGATCTATTGCGTCCTACTGAGGAAGAACGCCGGCGAGTTGAATTGATTTATCGCCAAAATTTACCTGACCCAAATGAAATTGAGGAAATTGAAGCCACTGCCCGCTTTTACGAAGATGAAGTTGGCATTCATTTACACTCCTATTTCTCTCACCGTGAAGAAGGACGAATTGATTACTCAACTGTAGTCTTTACCCTGAGCGGTACTCGCCTCTTTACCTTACACGACCATGATCTGCCGGCTTTTCGGATGCTACGGTTACGGATACGACGGGAACCAAGTTTAATTACCGATGCAACTTCGATCCTACTCGCATTATTTGAAACTAAGCTCGAAGAGCTGGCCGATCTGTTAGAAGAAACCCATAAAGGGTTAGATCAGGTCGGTAAACTTATTTTAGAAGAAAATGAGGAAGGTAATGGGGCATTTGAAGATGCATTAGATGAATTAGCCCGCCAAGAAAATCACAATGGAAAGGTGCGTCTATGCTTAATGGACACTCAGCGGGCCTTAACCTTTCTGTTACGCCGAGGGCACTTAGAGGATGAGCAAATTAAAAAAGTACGAGAAATTTTACGCGACGTGGACTCCCTCCTACCTCATAGCGCCTTTTTATTTGATAAAATCAATTTTCTTATGGATGCCGCCCTAAGCTTTATCAATATTGAACAAAATCGAACAATTAAGATTTTTTCAGTCGTAGCAGTCGTTTTTTTGCCCCCCACCCTGATTGCGAGCATCTATGGAATGAATTTCGATATCATGCCCGAGCTACATTGGCACTTAGGCTATCCCATGGCGCTGATTATTATGGTTATCTCCAGTTTTGCACCTTATCTTTATTTTAAACGTAAAGGATGGCTGTAAATCTCCACTTTATAACCTACTGCTATTTCTATCCCTTTTAGACTCATCTTTTAATGATTAATCCTTATATCACGGGATCTTAATTAAATTCTCGCCAACCAACCTTGTTCAAGCCTCTAATGCCTTACTCCTTATAAATAATATAGCTGGCACCCAAAGATCCCTTTAAAAAAATCTGTCTACTGTTGAAATTACCTCAATCACTAGTAATTTATTTAGCATCATTGAACCAACCAATCGATCCAAAGGGCGGCGATAACGCTCAAAACAGCCAAGTGCCCCAGAGCTTAGGAACGAAAGCCGCCCAAAATCTGGCAACCACAACTAAAACTGTTCCACAGATGCAGGGCATCACCTCACGGTGGTTGCTACGCGTGCTTCCTTGGGTGGGGTGGAGGTAGTCGGTGGAACCTACCGCGTCAACCGGCGACTCAACTATACAGTCGGCGATGGTAGGCTAACATTTACCAGTGTCGGAACCAATACTCGAGCAAGAGTTGCGCGAAATTCCACTTTTTCGGGGACTGACCGATGATGAAGTGCTCAGCGAGATCGCTGATCAGTTTGTGCAGCAAGAAATCTCTTCGGGCGAGGTGTTAGTAGAGGCCGGACAACCTGCCGATCAGCTTGTGCTCATCGTGCACGGCAAAGTTAAGAAGATCGGTCAGGGTAAATACGACACCTCAACCACACTCGGCATGCTCACAGACGGCGACTATTTTGGCGATCGTACGCTTGTCGAAGATTCGGACACCTGGCAGTTCACCGTAAAAACCGTTACCCGCTGCACCGTGCTGACGCTAGAGCAAAGCACCCTCGAAAATATGGCGCAACGATCGGATGCTCTGCGAACCCGAGTAAATCAGTTTAAGGCGCAGCTCCGTAAAGCACAGAATGAACATGGCGAGGCCTCAATCGAGATCTCCTCCGGTCACCACGGGGAACAGTTGCTTACCAGCACATTCGTTGACTATGAGCAAAAGCCCCGTGAATATCAACTCGAGGTCGCGCAAACCATACTGCGGGTA
The DNA here is from genome assembly GCF_002356115.1 of Candidatus Nitrosoglobus terrae. NCBI lineage: Bacteria > Pseudomonadati > Pseudomonadota > Gammaproteobacteria > Chromatiales > Chromatiaceae > Candidatus Nitrosoglobus > Candidatus Nitrosoglobus terrae. The sequence goes on along the minus strand of NZ_AP014836.1, from coordinate 795,105 downwards.
CATACCCGTGTCGCTGACCTATTTAACAACCCCATGAATCAGACCGAACAGCAGCTGCGATTGACTATTGAGGCTTTGCGGGAACGCCAAGAGCACGAGATGATCAATAACAACGATTTTGGCCTGCTGCACAATGTAGCACCAAACCAGCGCGTACACACCCGCAACGGTCCACCGACACCAGAAGATCTCGACGAGGTACTTAGTCGCCGTAGGCGCTCCCGTTTCTTCCTCACACACCCTCGAATCATCGCTGCCTTCGGAAGGGAGTGTACTCACCGCGGTATCTACCCCGCGACCACTGAAATCGAAGGAACGCCAGTAATGGCTTGGCGAGGTGTGCCTATTTTGCCCTGTAACAAGCTTCCAATCACCCGCGAGCAAACCAGCCCCATTCTTGTGCTGCGTACGGGCGAGGAACACGAAGGTGTTGTCGGGTTACACCAGACCGGCATTCCTAATGAATATCAACCCGGACTCAGCGTGCGTTTCATGGATATCAATGAAAAGGCGATCCTCTCGTACTTGGTGAGTACCTACTTCTCGGTGGCAGTATTGGTACCGGACGCGCTTGGGATGATCGATGATGCCCAAATTAGCCCTCCTCACACTTAAGTAATAATACAGGGATAAAATAAGCAGTCGTATCACTTCACTAGCTACTACTTCAATCACGACGAGTAGCCCTATAGACCATACCATACATAAAACAAAGCTTATTTTTTAGGCGCACTCAAAGTAGAAATTCCCAATAAGCTACGGGCGGCATTAATCAAACCAAGATGGGAGAAGGCTTGCGGGAAATTTCCAAGCTGCCGGCGTGCTTGTGGATCATATTCCTCAGCCAAAAGCCCTAAATCATTCCGCACCGATAACAGTCGCTCAAATAGAGCAGCTGCATCATCATAGCGATTTAATAGCATATAGGCATCAACGAGCCAGAAGCTGCAGATAAGAAAAGTCCCCTCCTCTCCTATTAATCCATCATCCGTTTGCTCAGATCGGTAGCGTAGTACAAACCCTTCTTCCATTAATTCCCGCTCAATGGCCTCCACGGTACCCTGAAAACGGGGATCGCCTCGTTCCAAAAATCCAGTCTTACCTATCAATAATAACGAGGCATCGAGATTGCTATAGCCATAGGCCTGAACAAAAGTATTACGCTTTTGATCATAGCCATTGGCAAGAATATCGGCTCGGATTTGATCTCGTATTTGCCGCCACTTATCAACGGGGCCGTCTAAGTTAAACTCCTCTACCCCTTTTACCGCCCGATCAAACGCTACCCAGCTCATGATCTTTGAGTAAGTAAAATGGCGGGGCTCACCGCGTATTTCCCAGATTCCTTCATCCGGCTCACACCAAATACGTTCCAGATTTTTCAATAATGCCCATTGAAGCCGCCATGCAGAATGGGAAGGCCCTAGATTAGAATGTCGGGCGGCATGGGCCATATCCATGAGATTGCCATAGGCATCAAGCTGGGTTTGCCCATAAGCGCCATTCCCAATACGTACGGGGAGGCTATGTTCATAGCCAAGCAACCAAGGCAGTTCCACTTCCGTCAGCCGCCGCTCACCTCTCAGCCCATACATAATTTGCATCTGCTCTGGATTCCCAGCCGCAGCCCGCAATAGCCATTCACGGAAAGCTTTGGCCTCTTCAAGATATCCAGAGTTCAGGAATGTATAGAGGGTCATGGTGGCATCGCGAATCCAACAAAAACGATAATCCCAGTTGCGAATCCCGCCAATCTGTTCGGGTAATGAAGTCGTAGGGGCCGCCACAAGGCCACCGCTGGGCTGAAAAGTCAAGGCTTTAAGGGTAATTAACGACCGAATCACCGCCTCTTTCCATGCGATGGGCGCTGAAGGATCAAAACGAAAGTAACTAGACCATTCACCCCACCAATCCACGGTCTGGGAAAGGGCTACCTGACGATCACCAATAAAACTAGGCTCAGTCTGAGAGGGATGATAAACCAGTGTAAACGGTATGTTTTGCCCTGCCTCGATGGTAAAATTAGCGCATGTTGTGAGGTTTTCACCATATAAACGCACTGGAGTCAGTAACTCTACAGCATCCGGCCCGGCAACAGCATTAATGCCATAATCACACCGATGCACCCAAGGAACCGTTTTCCCATAACCAAAACGCAGCACAAGCTCCATCCGCATGTCAACCTGACCTTTTATACCCCGAACGATTCGCACCACCTCCACCATGGTCTCGTTTTTACTCAGGGGCATAAAATCTATGATTTGAGCGACTCCGCTCTCAGTCTCAAAAGTAGTTTCTAAAACAACCGTATTCGGCAGATAACGCCGTGTTATGCTTTTAACTGCAGTTTTCGGGGCAATCAGCCAACGGCCATGCTCTGGGGTGCCGAGCAACGCGGCAAAACAGGCATCGGAGTCAAAATGGGGCAAGCAGAGCCAATCCATGGAACCATCACGGCCAACCAAGGCACAGGAAACCATATTGCCAATCAGGCCATAATCCTCAATCCGTTTGCTCATTTACTCTTCCCCATCATTTAATTTAATAGTAGATTTATAAATTATCTCATAAAAACCGTGAGTTATAGGCTTTATTCGGTTGCCAGCTCGGCGCTCACACTGCGAAACTGCTCTAGGGCAGCTTCTAAATTCTCCACGATCTCAGCTGCCAACACCTCCGGCTCTGGCAGGCTGTCTATATCCTCTAAGCTATTATCCTTGAGCCAGAAAATATCCAGATTCAGCTTATCGCGCGCCATCAGCGCTTGATAACTGAAATAGCGAAAGCGTTCGGTTTCCTTCCGTTCATGATAACAATGCACAAAATCATCAAAATCACTGCGCACCAGCCGTTTAGTTTTCAGCGTCTTATGTATATTAGTACGGTAATCGTAAACCCATAGCCCTTGAGTCTGAGCCTCCCGGGAGGCGGGGCGCTTATCAAAAAACAGCACATTGGCCTTGACACCGGGGCGGTACCAAATACCCGTGGGCAGGCGTAGCAGGGTATGGAAGTTGAAACCCTCCAGCAGCCGCTTGCGAATACCCTCACCCGCGCGCCCGGCTTCAAACAGTATGTTATCCGGCAACACCACCCCCCCACGGCCATAGGTATCCAAGATAGTCATAATATGCTGTAAAAAATTAAACTGCTTATTGGAGGTTGTGAATTTAAAATCTTCCCGTTCATAGTGTTCCCGCTCGCTGGTGCCTCTGCCATCCTCCCCCACTACCTTATAGCTGGATTTTTTGCCAAAAGGCGGATTGGTGAGCACCACGCCATAACGCTGCGCCGGTGCCACTGCCAGCGCATCAGCCTGTACGACGGAGCTATCCCCGTTGCCAATACCATGTAAATACAAATTCATCGCGCACAACCGCACTACTTCATCCACAATATCAGTGCCGTGCAGTCCTTCGGTACGCAAGCGGCGTAGCGTTTCCCGATCTTGGCTTTGGGTTTTCATATACTCAAAAGCAGCCAATAAAAATCCACCGGTACCACACGCCGGATCGCAGACCGTTTCATGAATTTTCGGCTGAATACAGGCCACAATCGCCTCAATGACTGGCCGCGGCGTGAAATACTGCCCCGCCCCCGATTTCACCTCGCTAGCGTTGCGCTCCAGCAGTCCTTCGTAAATCTCCCCCTTTATATCCACTTTAAGACCTATCCACGGCCCTTCGGTATCAATCAAACTCACCACCCGCTTAAGCTTAGCGGGATCAGAGAGCTTATTTTGTGATTTACGAAAAATGGTGCCTATCAGTCCCGATTCCCGTGCCAGCGCCTCTAGCGTGTGGCGATATTGCAACTCTAGATCATCCCCTTCCTTGCTGATCAACTGCTGCCAATTCCACTGGGGCGGAATGCTGGATTCCTCACCCAATAATTCCACTCGCTCCTGATCCATCTTCAAAAACAGCAGATAGGTAATTTGCTCGACGTAATCGCCGTAAGAAATGCCCTGATCACGCAATACATGGGCATAGTTCCAGACCTTCGAGACCAGTTGTTCGTTACTCATGCTTGTTTCTTTAACATTGTGGATCGACGGCGTTTGCTGTTAGAGATGCTTTGGCACTCAGCACGAATACGGGCCAGCAGCTCGCTGGCCGGTTCGTCATTAGGATCTTGGGGCACCAAGCGACCAGCAAAGGCTTGTTTCAGAATAGATTGGCGTAGTGCTTTGGATCGGGCAAGTTCGGCACGCGCTGCATCCTCTAAACCTCTACATCGATGTTCAATACTCTCAGTAATTTCAAGTGTTTGTTGCATCTCTTCAAACGATGGCATCGGAACCGGCAGCGTATTCAAAGTTGTGCTATTTATCTTAGGCATGTTGCCTGCTGTGCCTGTGGCCAGTCGACGAAAATACTTTTTCGCGTACTCAAAATTAATCCAAGTCACGACCCATCGCGCTAGTAGTTCATCCTCAAACCTGATACGCATCATCAAGTCAGGGTAAATGAAAGCATTATTTGGCCCCGGAAAAATTGCTGCAGTGCCGACATATTCAATAGTATTTCCTCGTTGAATCAGTACATCGTCTTTTTGGAGCCAATATTTGGAATCAGCTTCAATATGAGCATTAACATACTTGACCGTCTCACCATTAATCACGAACGTGCCTGATGTAGTTGCGGTGAGCTTGAAAGATGGCACACCTGTACCGTCAGTAGACACTTTCGGTGATAACCCATTTGTTGGGCCATCAACTATTAACGCATCAAGCGAAGCCCACACCCACCCTTCCGGCAATTTGGGCAAACTCGTGGTATCCGGCGCGATAGGTTCTTTATATTTGCCCCGACCTTGCCAATTATCGCGGCGGGTTTTAAGAATACGTTGCAGCAAATCGTGGCCGGATTCAACGCATCCAGCGTTTTGCACCTGCCAATCTTGGGTAAGATCGCCAGTAACGGCGGCCTTGAGCACTGATTGGCGATAGCGCGCCAGTAGGGTTTGCACCTTTTTCAGCGCCGCCTCGCCTGCATCCAACCGTGCAAACAACGTTTCGATTTTCTCGACAATGCGGCGTTGTTCATTGAGGGATGCAACTGGCACCTCACAAACATTAAGAACTGATTTTGTGATTCCACCTTGAGCTGATCCTCGAAAATCTTTCAATATTTCTTTGTTTCCAGATGAAGACCACAAGAAATAGAAAAGAAACTTGGAATTAACCGCCTCTGTTGGCCTAAGTTGAAATAGATGCTCATTGATGACAGAGTTTTTTACTTCAGCCGTAGCAAAGCTTATTTTCCCTGTTGTTGCTCCATCTTTAACTATGAGAATATCTCCTTCTTCTATTTGAACTTTATGAAGACTCTCAGCAAATTTCTCAGGGACAAATTTTGGATTTTCTAGAAAAAACCCTCCATTGTAATCTAGGTGTTCACCACCAAGGCTAAGAATACCATCTGTATACTTAGAAACTCCTCCTTTAGGTCGCTTTCCGCTTTCAAAATGTGCAACTACATCTCTCAGTTTGACAAAGCTCCAACTCATCACGCCACCAATGCTATTTGCATTTCACTTAATAATCCGTTTAACCCCTCCCCTAACACCTGCCGCGCCTCCAGAATACCGCCCTTATCTGCCAAAATTGGCGCTTCCCTAAAATCGCGGGGCGTGATTTCAGCATTAGCAGCAATACATTTGGCAATCGCGTGCAGCCAATCTTGCTGCGCTTCGCTGTATTCCCGCCCCGCTTTCTTTTCTCGCCCGAGCCAGAGATTAAAACGCTGTTGTACCACAGTGCCAAAGGGTTCTAGGGTTTCAACTTGCCCTAGGGCAAAGCGTACGAGGCTCACCACTTCAGTGAGTTGTTCATCCACCGGCACGCCACGCACCTTAGCGTTATCCAATCGTTTATAAGCTTGCCAAACGGTGGCCGGTGAGAGATGGGGCGGGCGTTCGGTGAGCGCCTGCACCAGTTCACGAATGGCGACGTAGGTGAGTTTTTGCTGGCCGTAGGGCTGGTTGTAGAGGATTTGTAGCGCCGTGAGTTGGTCGCGGTGCTGGGCGATGAAGGCTTTAAAATTGGTGATGGTTGCTTCGGCTTTTTTCAGGTCGAATCCGGTGTGAATCACTTCATCAGGCGTAGTTTCGTCAATGATAATGTCGGTTTTCTGCTTAAGATCCCGCAGTGTTTGGCGCAGGATGGGGTCATTGAACGGCGCACAAGCGGTATCCATCAGGGCAGAGATGATTTGTTGTGCTTGTTCGGGCGTGGCTATGGTGCCCAATTGGGTGTGAATAGCGGCTTGTTGCCCGTCGGGATCGATAGCATCGAGCAATGTATTGGCGAGCTGGCGTAGGGTGTGGCCGCCGCTAGCTTGGGTGATGCGTTGGCGGTCATCGTCATTTAGCTTACGATCCAGCGCTGCAAAGCGAGCGGCAAGGGATGAAAGCGCGTCTTCATCCCGTCGTCCCATGGCGATTTGATCTAGCAATTTTTCAAAGCTAAGGTTTCTTTTACGCTCCAGGGGCTGGCTCGTATTTTTTTTGGTCTCTGTTACCCCTACGGCATCAATCAATACAAAGCGGGTTTTGGTGTGGGCATCAGGGGTGACTTGGCGTAAATCGGCATCGGGAATGGTACGCACGCCCCGGCCTTTCATTTGTTCGTAATAACCCTCAGATTTCACATCCCGCATGAAGATCAGCACTTCTACCGGTTTAATATCGGTGCCAGTGGCAATCATATCCACGGTGACGGCTATGCGGGGAAAGGGATCAACACGAAAGGCTTTAATGAGCGCCTTGGGATCTTCGCTGCCCGTCTGGTAGGTGATTTTTTTAGCAAAGTCATTGCCTTCGCCAAACACTTCCCGCACCGCGTGGACAATTTCCTCGGCGTGGTTATCGTCTTTGGCAAAGATCAAAGTTTTAGGCAGCCATTGGCCGCTGCGCTCGGGAAACAGTTCGGTAAATACCCGATCTTTGTAGGTTTGTAGCACGGTGCGGATCTGATTTGGATTCACTACTGAGCGATCCAGCTCTTGCCCGCTGTATTCTAGATCTCCATCGAGGTTTTCATAGCGCACCTTGCGAGTGCGTTTGTCCCGCACTGGCACCTGAAAACCGGCGGCATCGGTTTCGACTTTGCCACCCTCTTCCGTCACACGGGTACGAATGCGGTAAATCTCATAGCCGACGTTCACGCCATCAGTCACGGAGCGCTCGTAGGGATATTCAGCGACTAAGTTTTGATTGAAAAAGCCCAGCGTGTGCTTGGAAGGCGTGGCAGTAAGGCCAATGAGATAGGCATCAAAATACTCCAGCACTTGTCGCCACAACCCATAGATAGAGCGATGACATTCATCAGTGACAATAAAATCAAAGGTTTCGATGGGGATAGCGGGATTATAAGTGAGGGTAGGAATTTCCTTGTGCCTACCTGCCCAAGTTTCAAAGGCAGAGCCTTCCTCGTCCATGGGGTCAATCTCTTTGCCCTGCAACAGCGAGTACAACCGTTGGATAGTGGTAATGACGACCTTGGCATCTGGATCGATGCGGTGGCTGTGGAGGTGCTGAACAATGTAGGTATCGGTAAACCGGTTGGCAGCGCCTGGCGGATGGAAGTTCTGGAATTCTTTTAGGGTTTGATCCCCTAAGTTATTGCGATCTACTAGAAACAGGATGCGCTTAGCACTGGCATATTTAATGAGGCGATAGCTGAATGAACAAGCAGTAAACGTCTTACCTGCGCCGGTAGCTAATTGAATCAGCGCGCGAGGTTTATCAGCAGCCAAGGAGTACTCTAGCCCACGGAGAGCGTCGATCTGGCAATCTCGCAGACCGTTAGAGTCCCGCGGTGGCAGTTGTTGCAGACGATGGCGCAAGGTGTTGGGCTGTTTGAGCCAGTCGTGCAGAGTTTCTGGACGATGAAAGGCAAATACACGGCGCTGGCGCGGTTTGGGGTCCCGCTGATGGGTGAAAAATGTTTCCTCGCCGGTGCTCTCGTAGCTATAGGGTAACGGATCATCCCAGCGGGCTAGATGATCTGGCAGGCGGGTCACGTATTTGGCGGACTGCTCAGCGATGCCGCTCAAGGTGATACCCACCCTTTTGGCCTCAATGACACCGGCAGCTTTACCGTCGATAAACAGCAAGTAATCGCAAATCCCTTCTGGTAAGGAGAACTCACGCACGGCCACGCCAAGTGCAGCATTACGGTTAAAGGTGACGCGATCTTGCACCACCCAACCGGCAGCCATAAGCGCCTGATCAATATGCGTGCGGGCGTGTCGTTCTGATAGATCCACTTACGTATATGTGGGATTTGTCAATATCAATTTAGTTATAGTCATTTACAATAAAAACAGGCTTTTAAACTATCCTACTTAACTTCGGATAAGTTTTTAAAACCTTGAGAGAAAAATTAGAAACGCTAGAGATTGCTTATCCGTAACCCTCTGGCTGCAATGGGCTTTACTTTATTTTTCCTTGTCCCTTAGAGTCTGCATATCAATCACAAAACGATATTTAACATCGTTCTTAAGCATCCGCTCATAAGCTTGATTGATATCCTCCATAGCGATCATCTCAATATCGCAGGTGATATCATGATCAGCACAGAAATTCAGCATCTCCTGAGTCTCACGGAGACCCCCAATCAATGAACCGGCCAATGAACGACGTTTAGCAATCAGGTTAAATGCTTCAGGGGATGGATGTGGCGTGGCTGGAGCGCCTACTAAACACATAGTGCCGTCACGCTTTAAAAGATTAAGGTAAGTATCAAGATTATGGGGTACGGCAACGGTATTGAGGATAAAATCAAGGCTATTCACCTGTGTTGCCATTTGATCTGGATCTTTTGAAATCACTACCTCATCAGCCCCAAGACTTTTTCCATCTGCGATTTTACTAGCGGAAGTGGTGAATAACACTACATAAGCACCCATGGCATGGGCAAGTTTAACGCCCATGTGCCCAAGTCCGCCTAACCCCACAATGCCAACTTTTTTGCCTGAATCAATCTTCCAATGGCGTAAAGGGGAATACATGGTGATACCAGCGCACAATAGGGGGGCAACTGCAGCAAGGTTAGTCTGATGGGGAATATGAAAGACAAATTTCTCAGCGACCACAATCTTCGTGGAATACCCGCCAAAAGTATGAGTATTCTCAGACAGGGCGCTGTTATAGGTCATAATAAAGCCGTGCTCACAATAATTTTCCTCTCCAGTTTTACAGGCACTACAATGCCCACAGCTATCCACCATACAGCCAACACCCACGGTATCCCCTACTTTGAAACTTTTCACATCCCTGCCAACAGCGGTGACAGTGCCAATAATTTCATGCCCAGGGATACAGGGATATAACGTATTGCCCCATTCATTACGCGCCGTGTGCAAGTCAGAGTGGCATACACCGCAGTAAAGAATATCAATGGCTATATCTTGATCGCCCAGCTCTCGTCGCTTAATGGCATATAGCTCTAAAGGTTTATCAGCAGCGTGGGTAGCGTATGCAGCAGCAGTATGGGTCATGCGTAACCTCCTCGTAAAAATATTAATCTGCCCTAAGGGCAGGAGAAACCTATAGGCCAATGGATTTTACTCTGCCTATATGCTTGATTTTTTTAATCTTGGCTGAAATTCTATGTCTTATCAGTTCTTTTTTAGCCACGAATTGACTGGTTAACCAATTAAACTGAACAACTCGTCGCTGGCCCGCAAAAGGAAGGTGGCCATGCCATGAGTTTTCAGTCACCTTAAACGCTAACATTGTCCCTTCTTCAGGCGGAATTTCAGCAAAATAATTTTCTATATCTGATCCATTTCTCAGTAACCGTAGCTGCCCGCCGGGGTTTTCCCAAGTGGGATTCATATAGAGTAGGATAGTAATGATCTTAGTGACGCTATCGGTATGAATCGAGCCATCCTTCAAAGAACACTTTCCTCGTACTGTAGTCATCGTGGGAAGCCCCTTTAAAGTAAGATGAAACTTCTCCTCGATAACCTGCTGAAATGCTGGGCTATTAAGCGCCTGTACTAACACATCAAATTGTTTACCGTACTTAAGTTCTTGCACTGGAAAACTGCCGCTATAATCAATGCGGGGATAATCCTGATGTATTTCTGCTAATTGCTCCTTATGAATGACATGGGGAAGAATAAAGTAAGGGAACGGAGTATCATGGATAGTCACTTCCGCTAATTTATGATAATTAAACATACCTTTCTCACCCCTGTTGTAAATACATTAGCGCTTTAACGGCAAGATCTTTCGTTTCATTAAACGCCTCAATCTTGGGAATTTCAGAGCCATTTATGTTGCCATTCCACCACTGTATCCGACCTAGATCCGTAAGATATTGATAAAACGTTTGAAACTTCCTGCCCTTTCCCGGAAGCTTAAGCAAATAAACTGGCCTATCGGTTGCACAAGCCTCACTGATCATAGATACGCTATCACAGCTCACAAGAATCACATCAGACCAAGCAAGAATTCCAAAATAAGGATTTTCACCCCTACCCTCCCAAATATAAACCTCATCGCGCCCAAGTGACTCACGTAATATCTCTATGACAGCCCCATCAGTACGCCGTGAAGGGGTTATCATGATCGATAATCCTTGTCTTATCAGTACTTTTAGCTGCTGCGCTAAATCCCTCGCTATAGTTTCATCGAAAGTATAAGTTTTATTGCTCCCCCCTAGTAAAACCCCAAGGCGCGGTTGTCTATAGCTAGAAAATAAATAAGAAAAATCAGTATAGGCTTGATTCAGTCTTTCCTGAGTCACTTGATGAGGCGCGCCCATACTTTGAAGTACATTCTCCCCAGAGCAACCATCATGAGCAGGTGAAATCACAACATCAAAGTGCTTAGGGGCTATCACTGGGGTTTGTAGGTAAGCAATTTTCGTTTTAGATTTGTTTTTATCTCTCACCATTAAGGCAGGCAAAATCGATTTTCTCCCAGAGGCAATAATCAGATCAGGCCAAGGAGGAATAAGTTTCATCTGCTTTTTATTTAAACAAAAATTTTTTCCAAGCCGAATAAATGGACTGACATATTTCCATGGAAATTTCATTTGCACTCGTTTTATGGTGTACGGAACTCCCATGGCCTCTGCAAAACCGCAGGCCTGATTTTCCATACCTGCATTACCATCTGTCATGACCCAAACGCTACTTATCCGCATTTTATTGAGCAACAATCCACTAAAACAGACGCAGTAAAATTAAAGTTGCTAGACACTATCCATCGTGCTAGGTTTTTTAGGATAATTGATAATGAGGCAATACAGTAATTGACTAAAGGCAAAAAACCAAGCAATAGCTGAGGCCCATAAGAGTGATAGTGTATAGTCGCTTCCAGCAAGTGACGCACTCAGGCGCAGCAAGGCAGCCAAGCTCACCAGCAGCGCCGCCATACCAATATCTTCAAAATGCTCTAGCCCTTGACGGTTTCGCTGTAAACGGGTGCGAGCCATTACAACCAAGGTGAGCGTCCCAATGGCCCCAATCGTAATGCCGTGCAATGCTTCAACTAAGCTCAATGAGTTCCCAAATATTTGCATGAATCCCTTAAGGGCAAGACCTAAAGCCAACCAAGTGTAGCCAAGAATAAGTCCCCATAGATGGGGGTAATTAATGATACGCCAGACCTGCCAGCGCCCAATACGAACGATAGTAATCACCGCTGCCCCAAGAGCAAATACACCGGCCAGTGGCGCTGCTTTTGGGATGAAATCCAATAGGATCATGGAGATCATCAATATAATGGCTATCCGCTCCAAGCGGGGCTGCACCCTAGCAATGAGAAATTGCCCAGTTCGATAAAAATGACCCGCCATAGCAGAGGCAATCATACGTCCCCCCATTAACAATAATAATAAGCTAAATAAATCTACCGTAATTAACAGGGCATAAAACCTTACTCCTGAGAATATTTCGATTGCCCCTAACTGATAAATCAGCTCACACGCCCCCATAGCCATAAACAAAGGCCCAAAAACTCGGTTTTCAGCTTTCTTAGCCGCCCGCAGGAAGGGGGGCGCAATTAAATAAACCACTAATCCAACAAAAATTAATCCTGGCAAAGACGCAACCAAATTATCTCCTATTAAACCTAGCGCTGCTAAACGAGCTGCAAACCAGCTCAGAAAAAGCCCGCTTAGCATTACAAGAGATACCCGAGTGATAAGGTATCCAGACACTACGGCAAATCCATAACCAAATAACATCTCATGACCATGCCAATACGGACTAGGAATAGGAATCCAACCTTGCAAAGTCATCATCCACAGCGGCACGATAACTGCCGAAAAGGCCGCAGCAACAGGAAAGAACAGCACATCCGCAGATACGGTTTTATCTTTTCGCGGTTCTAGCATCCGGTAAATCACAGATCTTAATGATGCGTAATTAAGCACAAAATCAATGATTACTATCGACCAAACCAACCTAGCTGGCGTTTAGCTCGTTCAGACATCTTTTCTGGATGCCAAGGAGGATCCCATACTAATTCTACACATACCTCTGTAATCTCAGGCAAACGGCGCTGAATCACTGCTTTAACTTCAGTGCTAATAGAAGTCTGTAAAGCACAGGCAGATTTTGTCATCGTCATCCTAACAATAATGCAGCATTCTCGTATTTGCACATTGTAAATAAGACCTAAATCAACAATATTAACCCCAACGACAGGCTCAACAACCTCATGCAGTGCAATAATAATTTCATTTCGGATCCGGTTTAAAGTAAATTTTTTCATTAGATGTATTTATAATACATATTAAATAATACAGCTTAAATTCACTAAATAGAGCATATGTCTTTAAAATTTAACCATAAATTCTTCGAAGCCGACGGCTGACGCTTCACGATCACAAGGGCTAGATGCGCCCTGCTAACAGCCTCCCTGCTACTTCCCTTGCTGCGTTTTTCTTGCTTCATCCTAGCCCGTATTCTCATTTAGCTTATACTAAACAAGCTTCCGGTTTGTCTGCTAGTCCACAAGCTTTAATTCCCATGCGCCTCACGGTTAAGGACTCTTTACACGCTTTGTAAGCATCGCTACGAGTTCTTAATGCCCAGTTCCACACATACCAGCAGGCATTAAACTCTTTAGCCAGCTGTTTTCTTTGGCGAGATGTCGGATAAAATCTGAGTTGATAGGCTTTCATAGTTTGAACTCACGAAAACGAAAACTATGCTAAAACGAATAATTTAGTCTATTTATAATTAAAAACGACCCTTTACAACCCTATATATTTTTAAAAATATAGGAACAATTTAATTTTAGCTAGTAAAAATGTATATTGAGTAAAACCTAAGGAGATTTCCTATGCAGAAAAGACATTCCTTTCTCTCTTTTCATATGCTGGCTTGTAGCTTAGTGGCTTTAATTTCTCTAATTCCTCTCGCCCATGGGGAAATTTTAGCGATGCTTAACTATGAATCAAAACCAGATAATCCAGTGCGTAAAGAAGGATTAGCAATTATCGATGTAGATCCCCAATCTGCCAATTTCGGTAAGATGATTATGGATATTCCTTTACCCCATGATCTGGTTGCACACCATATTTTCTATAACCAAGACTTAAGTAAAGCCTATATTACTGCCCTTGGAAAAAGTACGCTGCATATTCTAGATATGGCTCAATTTCCCTATCGGATGAAAACGGTGGAAACACCCACCTGTCAAGTACAGGAAGATATGGTTTTTACGGAAGATAATAAAACTTGGTATTTAAGTTGTATGGGTTCTAGCACGATTGTAGTTGGAGATGCTACAACAGATAAATCTATTAAAACCATTGAAACCCCTGCTTCTGGAACACCTTATCTCCGTTATCCCCACGGATTAGATTTAAATGAGAAAATTGATCGTATCTTAGCGACAAATACGATCCGTCCAGATGGAAAAGAGCCAGGAGAAGTAGTGACTGTCATTGAAGCCAGTACAGGCAAAATACTCTCTACCCATAAGGTCTCTCATAAACCTTCTCCAGCAGGAGCTGCACCCGTAGAAGCTATTTTTGTTCCCAACAGTAACCCACCCCTTGCTTATATAAACAACTGGTTAGAGGGAACAACATGGTCAGCGGTTTGGGAACCTAGTAAAAAAGAGTTTAATTTCCAGCAGGTCATAGATTTTGCTCCTTTAAAGCAAAAAGTACCTTTAGAAATATATCCTAATCCTAAGGAAAACCAGTTAGTTATTACTACTGCAAACCCAGGTTATTTCAATATTTTTGATATTAAAGATCCCCAAGCACCTAAATTAATAAAAGCTATTCCTACTGCGGCGGGTGCCCATCATGTAGGTTTTTCTCCAGATGGACATTATGCTTTTGTACAAAATAGTTTTATTAATTTACCCCAGATGCGTGATGGTTCAATTACCGTGATTGACTTAAAAGAAGGTAAAGCTATTAAGCAAATTAATACCCTAAAAAACCAAGGTTTTAACCCTAACTGTATCGTATTACTACCCGAATGGATTACCCATTAAAAAAGAGTAATAGGAAGTAACCTAGCAGAGTATTTATTAGCTATGGATAGCATCCTTTATTACATCCATGATCCCATGTGTAGCTGGTGTTGGGCGTTTCGCCCAACCTGGCAGGGGATCAAAATAAGGCTTCCTGCTAATATCTCCATTCAGTATGTGCTAGGAGGTCTTGCGCCTGATACAGAAGAACCTATGCCGCTTACTTTACAGCAAAAAATTCAAGGTATTTGGAAGAAAATCCAAAAAGAAGTCCCTCGCACTGAATTTAATTTTGATTTCTGGGATAAATGCCACCCTCGCCGCTCTACTTATCCCGCTTGTCGAGCTGTAATTGCTGCTATCAAACAAGGAAAAGTATTTGAAGAGGCCATGATTCTGCAGATCCAACGGGCTTATTATCTTCAGGCTCGTAATCCTTCTGATGATGCTACTCTTATCTCTCTAGCAGTTGATTTAGGGCTGGACAGAATACAGTTCATAAATGATTTAAATTCCCCTGAAACACACGCAGCGCTTACTTGGGAAATTCAGCTTAGTCAAACACTAGGCGCGACTGGATTTCCAAGCTTAATTTTAAAGCAATTACAACATTGTTACCCGCTTCATATCGACTATAACAGCCCTTTAGAGACTATTAAGCAAATTAAAGCGCTCTCCTAAATAAACTATTTGCTAAAGAATACGCTATAGATGCCGATTTAAGAATCAAGGCTAACCTATTAATAGTTCTTTTAGTTACTATCATGCTCTTTTAAAAGGTTTTTATATTAAGGGTTTTTTAGATATAGAATTTTATGGACTCATACAAAATAGTTATTGTGGCTCTTTATTGAGTCCATAAAAATGATATTCTAGCCTTAATACGATAACTTCTAAGATCATCAACTTCCCCAAGTGTACCCCTTAGAAGATCGTTACAGTTTTAGTTATATGCCTCTCCTTTCTTTTATAACCCCCGGTATTTGCGGGGGTTTTTTTTATACATTAAATATCTTCTATCTACAATTACGGCTGCCAATCGGCTATAAACACGTTGGTTTCCCCTTGTACTTTACCGTTACGATTTGAAGAGAATACAAGTTTTTTCCCGTCATGGGAGAACATGGGAAAACCATCAAACCCAAGGTAATGAGTCACCTGTTCAACTTTCTTAGTATCCACATTGATCAGAAATAAATCAAAATTACGACCTGTGGGATCCCGTAAATTAGAGGAAAAAATAATATGCTTACCATCTGGATGCCAATACGGGCCAAAATTAGCAGCGCCATTATTCGTCAGTTGAATGGGCTTACGATCCTTTAAGTTCATAATATAAATTTCTAAATTACCGGGGCGAACCAATCCTTGGCTAAGTAGTTTTTGGTAATCTTTCAGCGCCTCGCCCTTAGGACGAGAAGCCCGCCAAACAATCCATTGTCCATCATAAGAGAAGAAAGCACCGCCATCATAGCCAAGCTCATGGGTAAGCTGTTCTACATCACCGCCATCTGGGTTCATCATAAAAAGCTCTAAATCGCCTGAGCGTACTGAGGTAAAAACAATCTTATCCCCTAAAGGTGAATAAACATCCTCAGCATCATATCCTAGGGTATTGGTTAAGCGTACTAGATGGCTGCCATCAGGATCGGCTCGAAAAATATCATAACCTTTATGTACCGGCCACACATAACCCTGCGAATAATCTGGTTTAGGAGGGCACTGATCACTCGCCAGATGGGTAGAAGCGTAAATAATGGATTTATTATCTGGAGCAATAAATGAGCAGGTCGTCGTTCCCTTGCCTGAAGAAACCATACGTACATGGCTACCATCAGTATTCATACGAAAAATGGCATCGCATTTTAAATCATCACGGGTTGATTGAAAAATCAGCTCACTACCATCAAAAGAAAAATAAGCCTCCGCATTTTCACCCCCGAAAGTGAGCTGACGAAGATGGGTGAGATGGTTTTCCCCCGAATAACGTAGATCCTTACTTTGGCTATCCATAGAGTCTGCTAAGGTAGTCCCAGCATTTATTCCTAGGGTTATTACCAAAAATCCTAGGGCGATACCTTTTATTTTCTCCATTACTTTATCTCCAAAATTATCGTGCAATCACATGGGTCGCGACCATCTGCTCTTGCGGGCCGCGCAAAAAGCTAATAACTACAGAATCCCCTTCCTTTAAGGTACGAAGCACATTAGCCAGATCTGTTAAAGTATTAATGGCCTTATTATTAATCCCAACAATAATATCGTTCTTCTGTAATCCCGCTTTATCTGCCGGCGTACCTGGAGTCACCCCCGAAAGACGAACCCCTTTTCTAGCCCAAGTAAAATCGGGTATTGTGCCTAGCGTTATCTTTCGTCCTAATAATTGCGGTTTATTATTTAAGTCTTCCTGCTGCGCTAAAATTTTTTTAGAAGTTAATGGCTCAACACGAGTAGTCAGATACTCCACCGCCTCTTTTAATACGGAAGCTACTTTAATCAACCCTGTAGAATCAATCTTATCCACCGTATCGGTAGGGCGATGGTAATCTTCATGGGCACCGGTAAAAAGTTGTACCGCTGGAATTCCTACCTCGAGAAAACTGGCCTGATCGCTTGTTGAGGCAATGTTATTAACAGCAATATCGACCGGAATGCCTGTAACAAAACCTGCTCCTTGAAAGATAGCCCCCCATTCCCGAGCAGAGTTAGCAGCAAGCACCAGCAAATGACCTGATCCCAGACGGCCTACCGTATCCAAATTAATCATAGTCATAATAGATTTTTCAGGATGATCGCCTAATTCTTGTACATAATGAATAGATCCCAATCTTCCAGCCTCTTCGGCGGTAAAAGCAACAAAGATGACACTGCGTTTAGATTGCCAATGAGGTCCCATAATTCGCGCTAATTCAAGCATGACCCCAATACCACTGGCATTATCATCCGCGCCAGGATGAATCTTACCTTCATCTTCTTGATGAACATCTGGCCATCCTCGGCCCAAATGATCGTAATGCGCGCCTATTACTACTGCAGGCAAAGTAAAATCGGTGCCAAGAAACACGCCCACCACATTACGAATCGCAACGGGTTGTGCTAGTCCGTTAATTTTTTGCGTCCAAATCTGAGCATAATTTCCACCTACAGCTGGCTTCAGTCCTGCAGCTTGAAACTCTCTTGCAATATAATCAGCCGCTTGCTCTAGTTCTGGTGTACCCAGCCCGCGACCTGCTAATTTGGGATCAGAGAGATAAGCAATATCCTGTACCATCCGCTGGGCGTTAAAAAGCGGTGGAAGTGCTATCAAAGGTTTGCTTACAGGAAGCTTAGCTTTTATAGGCGCATGATCCTTAATCAGCTCTATTGACATCGGTGAGTTAATCACTGGCCATTGGCCTTTTATCACATTTTCAGGATCGGTACCCGTAAAGCCCAAATAGCTGTACTTACCATAGTGAGGAAGCTTACGGGCTAACCCAGGCATGGCTGCTACCTTATCCGTAGCCACCCAAGCAAAGGCATGATCGGGATTATCTCGATGACGGGTAGTCACTACTACTGAGTGCTCATCCCGACGAAGCGTATTTCCTTCAATATCTATGCTATCTTCAGCGGCTTTATAACTATAACCTGCAAGAGATTCGTTAAATACTGAACGAAATCGATTCTCCCATCCAAATAGCCATACCGTCTGCTCAGTGGGTAATTTAGCCAAAGAATCATCCTTCATGATCTTAATATTCCTTCCCTCACGCTGCCATTGGCGAATGAGTTTTCCATAGCCTTCCTGAATTGGAGCAGGCGCTTGGGAAGGCAATATCGCCAAAGCCCGATCGGCTCCAAAAGCCTGACTCAGGGCTGGAGGAATTTCATTACGATGTAATCGCCGAAATAAATCAAATTGAGGGTCTACCTCTAAGCGTAACGGGCGGGCGGGTAAGGTTAGTTTAAGCGAATAGGTTTTCTCCGTCATAGACACCCAGGTTTGGTAAGCTTCACTGACCCCTTCCAGATAAATCACTAGAGGCAATTCCAATTGATAAGCTTCACCCGATTGGAGCTGCTCAATCGTAGCAGTTAAAAGATATTTTCCCTCCACTGGCTTAACTTGCGCCTCATGCACCTGTAAAAAAGGCGCTCCGGTACGATCTACCCATTGCTTAAAAAAAGGCGCTAATGATTGGTTACTCACTTGATTAAAGACTTGCTCCACCCCATCAAAGCTAGTGACTTGGAATAGGTTTTGGCGATACAGCTGCTGTAGTCCTTTAATAAAAGCTGAGTCACCTAACTGCTGGCGAAGCATATGGAACAGCATCAAGGTTTTACCATAACCCACGGCCTGGGTAACGGCACTATGCCGGCCGCGAAATTCAGTTAAAGGGAAATCCCGCTCGCCCTGTACATAGTCGGTATATTTTTGCAGGGTTTCCCGTCGATACTCTATGCCCTGATGCTGCTGTTCTTTGAGCAAATGATCCGCTAAATAACTGGTAAGCCCCTCAGACCAATTGCCATGGGCATAATCCACATAGACTCCATTTCCCCACCAATTATGAAGAATCTCATGAGGGTAGGAAGATTGGAGGATAAAAGGAAAGCGAATAACCTGTGGCCCCAGCAAGGTAAAAGAAGGCATGCCATAGCCGGTTTCCCAGAAATTTTCTACTAAGGCAAATTTACCATAGGGGTAAGGGCCGATCAGCTGGCGATACATATCAATATATTGACCGGTAGCGGCTAAATATTTATGAGCGAGGGCAGAATCCGGTTGGCGTAGAAATACCATAGCCTCCACTTGACCGGTTTTATCCTGATATTCCGTAAAGCGCCCTGCTAACAGATAAATTTCCTCCTGAGGGTGATCTATTTTCCATATTTCCTCAGTACCCTCTCCATCTGTCGCCCGTTTAGCTCGCATTCCTTGACTTACCGAGCGCCATTCTGAGGGTAACTGAACCGTTAAAGAAAAATCTATCAGATCATCCGTCGCAAAGTGGGGATACCAGAAACTTCCTCCCGCAAGAAAAACCCCTTCTGGGCTTATCAGCCCCGGTGAGGCGCTGAAGCTATGGGCGTACTCCTCACTAATTGGGGCAATAGGATGAAAGATTTCCCCTTCATACGCTAAAGTAAGCTGATGAGTTTGGGCTGGGAATTCAAGAGTATAATCCTCTATAAATTCACTTTGCTTCAACAGTTGAAGCCGTATTCCAGAACTTGTAATACGCGGATTAAGATGGGCGTGAAGCCGAAAAGCCACCGGAGAAGTGTAGCTCTTTGGTAAAGTAATGGTATCTGTCACTTTTAGGTAATGGGTTTCTGGATCAAGATGAACCTGTAATTGATGGTGAATTTCTTCAGCCCAGAGGGGGGGTATTCCCAAAAATACCAGCCCTAAAATAAAAAAAACTGCCTTCTGCTTTATCATGATGAATTCAGCCTAGTGAGATCGCAATGCCATAAAACGTTGAAATTTGGGGAAGATTAACGTATCAAAAACCTACGCCAACAGCGGCTATATCTGCTCCTTCAACTCCATGGCTATGCTCACGAATAGCATGAAAAGTAATCTCCGGCCAACGTTCCATGGTGAGATCTAAATTAACCCGCGTAGGAGCTAGGTAAGTCAGATCTCCAGCACCATCTAAAGCTAAATTAATAGCCGCTTTAGTACGAAATTCACCAAGCCGCTTTGAATCATTACTACTGATCCAACGGGCAGTAATGACATTTACATTCTCATAACCACAATCCACATTGTATTCATGCTTGAGCCGATGAGCGACCACATCAAACTGTAGTACGCCCACTGCACCTAAAATCAGATCATTACCCATGAGGGGCCGAAATAATTGAGTTGCCCCCTCCTCACTAAGTTGCTGTAGCCCTTTAAGCAACGCTTTCATTCGCAAAGGATCTTTCAGTCGCACTCGACGAAAAAGCTCTGGCGCAAAATGAGGAATTCCGGTAAATTGCAACGCCTCCCCTTGGCTAAAAGTATCGCCGATTTGAATTGTTCCATGGTTATGAAGGCCAATAATATCCCCAGGGTAAGCCTCCTCTGCCTGCTCTCGCTCTCCTGCCATAAACGTTAAGGCGTTAGCTATCTGTATTTCTCGCTCCAAGCGTACATGGCGCAATCGCATTCCTTTCTGATAACTACCAGAGCAAACCCGCAGAAAAGCAATCCGATCTCGGTGCTGAGGATCCATATTGGCCTGAATTTTAAAGACGAAGCCACTAAATTTTGACTCATTAGGAGCAACTTTACGTGTTGTTGTTTTCCGATCTTGCGGCGCTGGCGCATACTCCACGTAAGCATTCAGTAACTCTTCAACTCCAAAATTATTCATAGCGGAGCCAAAAAATACAGGCGTAAGCTCACCTGCCAGAAAGGATTCTTGATTAAACGTATGGCTAGCCCCTTGTACCAGTCCAATTTCTTCCCGCAGCTCTTCCGCCTGGCTGCCTAATAGCTCGTCAAGACGGGGATTAACTAACCCTTGGATCTGCTCTCCGGTTTTAATCTTGCCACTATGAGTCGGGCTAAATAGATGAATGTGATTATGAATTAAATGAAAAATCCCCTTAAAACGCTTTCCCATACCAATCGGCCAAGTCACGGGGGCGCACTGGATATCTAACACTTGCTCAATTTCATCTAAGAGATCAATAGGATCTCGTCCCTCTCGATCGAGTTTGTTAATAAACGTTAAAATAGGCGTATTACGCAGGCGACAAACTTCCATCAGCTTAATGGTCCGCTCCTCCACCCCTTTAGCGCTATCAATGACCATTAACGCTGAATCTACCGCCGTTAACGTCCGATAGGTATCCTCTGAAAAATCAGCATGGCCCGGGGTATCCAGTAAATTGATAATGCAGTGCTGATAAGGAAACTGCATCACCGATGAAGTCACCGAAATTCCTCGCTGCTTTTCCAGCTCCATCCAGTCAGAAGTCGCATGGCGAGCTGACTTACGGGCCTTTACTGTACCGGCAAGCTGAATAGCGCCGCCAAACAGCAGTAACTTTTCGGTTAAAGTGGTTTTACCCGCATCCGGGTGGGAAATAATAGCGAAAGTTCTTCTTTTCTCAATCTCTCGGGTAAATTCTGCTAATGACATGGGTTAAATCTTCACAAATAATAAAAATAAGGATAAGCATACAAAACGCCAGAAAGGCGATGGATAAACACTTTAGTTAATTCTGTTCCAATCCTTAGATCTAAGCCGCCCAGTTTCATAATAAGTAGATACCAAGTCAACGAACTCTTTCATATCTTCATTTTCTGCTACTAAGCGATTTACGGAATGCCAATCAATTTCAAGCTTAGCCCTTGCTGGAAGCATAATTTCACTTTCAGTAGGATTTTTTGTATCAAGAATCATTACCCCAATACCGTGTAACGCAGACAGAATCCGCAGCTCCTCCTCCGTACCGTCGCCACTTATTTCCGTACCTACCAGATAACCTTCATTCGCCCAGCTAGAATTACTCACTGCTTGGAAGAAATATTGGCGCACCGTACTTCGATTCAACTCTTTTTTTACCTCAAATGCCCATAAGCGCACGCTTTGCCCTCCCCCCTTCAATACGCAGGTACGCACCAGCTCATGCCAATTTTTAGCTACCGGCTGCATCGCTACCATATCAGGATGAAGCCAATGATTACCTCCGTTACCTCGTTGATTTTTAGAGCGCTTTTCATCAATACGCATACAATAGAGCTGTTGAGCTTTAAGATATTGCATAAGCAACGGATATAAATCCCGTTCGGTTAAACTTGCACTCTCTCGAATAATCGGTGCATCTTCCCCGCTGTCCTCATCTTCAATCTCAGTAATGGACATCGGGGATAAATTTGGATCAGGATCAAACCAATACACTCGGGGCCTAGGTTTATCTTGCCAACGGATACCTTGATGACAACGGGCAATTCCATTCTTTTGACTACCGATCTCGGCTACGATTTGGCTAATAAAAGCATTATTGTTAATAAACCTAGAATTTATCCGTTTATCTTCATAATCCTCTGGATAGCGGGAAACAATATTTTCTGCCAGCTGCCGCGCCGTAAACCGTTCTTGTGGATGAGCCATAAGCCATTGAGCAATCCTTTGCACCTGAGAGAGGCGACTCATGGTATTTGATTAAAGATATTGTTTTATGGGGCGAAAAGATCGCCGATGGAGCGGGCAAGGCCCTAACCGTTCCAAAGCAGCTAAATGGGCGCGGGTGGGATAGCCTTTATGGGCTTTAAAGCCATAGCCGGGGTAGTGTTGATCCAAAGCAATCATTTCTTCATCGCGAGCCACTTTGGCCACGATAGCAGCCGCACTAATAGCTATAATTTTTTGATCTCCTTTAATAATGGCACGAACAGGATAAGGCGTAGGCGGGCAGTGTTTACCATCCACTAATACGAGGGAAGGCACAATGGCAAGACCTGCAATAGCGCGTGCCATGGCTAAGAGACTGGCTTGAAAAATATTTAGGATATCAATTTCTTCAACTTCAGCTCGACCTAATGCCCAAGCAATCGCCTGTTCTTGGATCATAGGCGCTAAACGTTCCCGAGCAGATGCGGTGAGCTGCTTGGAATCTCGCACCCCTAGGATGGGTTTTTCTGGATCAAGAATAACCGCTCCGGCAACTACAGGCCCAGCTAACGGACCTCGTCCTACTTCATCCACTCCCGCAATCCATTGCCGTTGCTTCAATGCTTGATCTGTAGCTTCCGTAGAAGAACTAGCTAACATACTCCACGACTTCCAGATCAAATCCGGGTAGCCCGTGCATCCGTTTTGGTGCTCCCATAATCCGCATCCTGCGTATACCCAGATCCCTTAAGATCTGAGCACCTACACCATAGGTGCGTAAATCATTCGCCGGGGCTTGCTGGGGCAAAGAAACCCCCTGATCTTCTAGCCGATAGTTTTGGATTCGCTCAATGAGTTCATGAGCAGGTTCCTGTCTACGCAAAATCACCACTACCCCCGTACCAGCCTGAGCAATACGAGTCATGGTATCTCGCAACGGCCAACCACAATCACTACGCTGCACCTGAAGGATATCACCTAAAGTATCAGCCATATGCACTCGCACTAAAATGGCCTCTTCAGGATCGATTTCCCCTCTGATCAAGGCAAAATGGAGTTGCTGATCTACTAGATCTTGGTAAGCCAAAAGGCGAAATATTCCTTGTGCTGTAGGAAGGCTGCATTCTGTTATTTTAGCTATTGATTGTTCATGCTCCAAGCGATAATGAATCAGATCCGCTATCGTGCCTAGTTTCAGGCCGTGACGCTCAGCAAAAACCTCTAAATCTGGCCGGCGAGCCATCGTCCCATCTTCATTGAGGATTTCTACAATAACCGCTGCCGATTCCAGACCCGCTAGCCGTGCTAAATCACAACCAGCTTCAGTATGACCCGTTCGAGTTAGCACTCCACCCGGCCGCGCCATCAGAGGGAAAATATGCCCAGGTTGAACCAGATCTTCCGGCCTAGCCCCGGGCGCTACTGCCGCCTGCACAGTACGGGCTCGATCTACGGCTGAAATTCCAGTAGTTATACCTGTTGCCGCTTCGATAGATACGGTAAAGTTAGTATTATGCTTAGTATTATTATCTACTACCATCAAGGGTAACCGAAGCTGGCGACAGCGTTCCTCAGTCAAGGTAAGGCAAATAAGACCGCGCCCATAACGAGCCATAAAATTAATATCCTGGGCCGTTACCTTGGAGGCTGCCATCATCAGGTCGCCTTCATTTTCTCGACCTTCATCGTCCATTAAAATCACCATTTTTCCTTGGCGGATATCTTGGATAATAGCTTTTATCTTGCTTAAAGGCATAATAAGCTAGCAATCAGAACTGTGATGATCAAAGAGGATTTTCCCAATGTTTCGCCGCGATGACGCTATTGAATCATGAAGTAGCAGTCGCTCCAAATAACGGGCTAAAAGATCGGCTTCTAGATTTATCTTTCGGCCTGGCTGGTATTCATTTAAGGTAGTTGCCCGTAAGGTATGAGGAATAATATTGACCTCAAATATATTATCCTGTACTGCATTTACAGTAAGGCTTACCCCATCCACAGCAATAGATCCTTTCTCAGCAATATATCGGGCAAGCGCTACGGGAGCAGCGATAGAAAAACGTACGCTCTCTCCCTCAGGTACGCGCTCAAGCACCGTACCCACACCATCACAGTGCCCACTGATCAAATGCCCACCAAGAGGATCTTTTAGAGTCAAGGCGGGCTCTAGGTTAACTTGGCTACATAATTGTAGATCTCCTAAAGTAGTGCGGGATAAGGTTTCTTGAGAAAGATCACACTCAAAAGCATTTTCTGTTAAATAAACCACTGTTAAGCAAACTCCGCTCACAGCAACACTATCCCCGATAGCCATTTTTTCTAAATCTAATTTACCACTGCTAATTCGAAGCTTAACCCCATTATCTTGGGTTTGAAGCGCCAACATGGCTCCGATAGCTTTTATAATTCCGGTAAACATGTTTATGTTTTATTTAACTTTAGCTAATAGCCGCAAATCCCGCCCCACTGCCCGGATTTCTTTTATTTCTACCTCAATACAATTATCCATAGTCTGAATACCAGGTAACCGGAATAAACCCAAAGCAGCATCTCCCATAATTTTAGGGGCTATATAGAGTAGCAATTCATCGATTAATCCAGCTTGAAGGAATGACCCTGCCAATCGAGCACCGCATTCTATTTGAAGCTCATTAATTTCTCGATGGGCTAGGACTCCCATCAGAGCCTTAAGATCTAAGCCTTGCTGGGTGGCTGGAATTGCTATCACTTCTACTCCCATACGACGCAATCGCTCTGCTTTTACTAAAGAGGAATCAGCACAAACAATTAATATCTTCCCTGGTAGCGAGAATAATCGAGCGCTTTCCGGAATAGCTAACTTACGATCTAAAATAATGCGCAAAGGTTGGCGATCAGGGGCTGATAGTAGCTCATTCGGCAACTCTTCATAACGTACATTAAGCGCGGGATTATCTCGAAGTACCGTGCCAATTCCAGTTAAAATAGCGGAACTTTGAGCGCGCCAACGCTGAACATCACGACGAGCAGGCGGAGAAGTAATCCACTGGCTTTCACCAGAAGCTAGCGCTGTAGCCCCATCTAAGCTCATCGCTAACTTACAACGAACCCAAGGGCGACCTTGAAGCAACCGCTGTATAAAGCCACGATTAAGCGCCTGAGCTTCCTCCTGTAGCAACCCGCACTCCACTTGAATCCCAGCTGCCTTAAGCTGTGCTAATCCTTGGCCGGCTACTTTTGGATTAGGATCCTCCATAGCAGCCACTACACGTTTGACACCTGCTTTAAGCAGCGCCTCCGTACATGGGGGGGTTCGTCCCTGATGACAACAAGGCTCTAAAGTGACATAACAAGTAGCCCCTTGAGCCTGAGCGCCTGCTTGATGCAGGGCATTGATTTCCGCATGGGCATTACCCGTCTGTTGATGCCACCCTTCCCCTACACATTGGCCAGATCGCACCAACACGCAGCCCACCCTTGGATTAGGATCTGTGGTATATAAACCCTGCCGAGCTAATTTGAGCGCCCGAGCCATATATACACTATCGTTCACAAATTAGTGCCAATCGACCTAACTTATAGACTAGCAATCGCGCCCTACTTCGAGGATCGTTTATCCTTCATAGAAGCAAAAATATTGCTTCGGAACTTTTCCTCCTGCAACAATTTATACTTATACGCTGGCATTTCCAGCTTTACAGGACTTCTCTTCTTTAACTATAAACCGGAAAACGGGCGCAAAGCGCCAGTACTTTTTCCTTAGTGCTCACAATCACAGCCTCATTTTCAATATTATCCAGCACATTACAGATCCACCCCGCTAACTCCCGAGCCTCGGGTTCTTTAAAACCGCGAGTAGTAATAGCGGGACTTCCAATACGAATTCCACTTGTTACAAAGGGAGACTGAGGATCATTAGGCACTGCATTTTTATTCACGGTAATATTTGCTCGACCTAGCGCTGCATCTGCGGCCTTACCCGTTAAACCCTTATCAATAAGGTCTACTAAAAACAAATGACTGTCTGTTCCACCAGAGACAATCTTGTAGCCACGAGATTGAATAGTCTCAGCCATAGTACGAGCATTACGTATTATCTGCTGTTGATAATCTTTAAATACCGGATCCATAGCCTCCTTAAATGCAACTGCTTTAGCGGCAATAATATGCATTAAAGGCCCACCCTGAATCCCTGGAAACACCATAGAGCTCAGTTTTTTCTCAATTTCAGGGTTTGCCTTGGCTAAAATCAACCCAGATCGAGGGCCACGCAAAGTCTTATGGGTAGTACTGGTAGTAATATCGGCAATCTGAACCGGGCTGGGATAAATTCCAGCGGCGATCATCCCCGCCGTATGCGCAATATCAGCTAACAAATAAGCTCCTACCTGATCGGCAATTTCTCGAAACCGTTGCCAATTGACTACCCGGGAATAAGCAGTAAATCCAGCGATAATCATTTTAGGCCGATGGGCTTTTGCAAGCTGCTCTACTTCATCATAATCAATAAACCCCGTATTTGGGTTAATACCAAACTGAATAGCATTAAATACCTTGCCAGAAAAATTAACCTTAGCCCCATGAGTTAAATGCCCACCATGGGCAAGACTCATTCCCATGAGCGTATCATGTGGATCCAAGAGCGCAAGCATAGCGGCAGCATTAGCTTGAGATCCAGAATGAGGCTGAACATTAGCATAATCAGCTCCAAACAAAGCTTTAGCTCGGTCAATCGCTAATTGCTCTACTATATCAACGAATCCGCACCCCCCGTAATACCGCTTTCTGGGGTAACCTTCAGCGTATTTATTAGTAAGCACAGAACCTTGAGCCTCTAAAACCCGAGGGCTTACGTAGTTCTCTGAAGCAATCAGTTCAATATGCTCCTCCTGTCGCCGTAATTCGCCAGCCAACGCAGTCCCAAGCTCTTCATCATAATTGGCAATACGCATTTCTTTGCTATACATGGCCTGTCCTAGTAAGATAATGTTAAAAGCGTTTATTCTAGCTTATTTTTTAAAGGAAATAGAGAGCAGCGCTAAAGGTATAAGTAATGGACGCTAAATAAAGATTCCTTATCTATCCAAACTCGCTGAGGCTTAAACCCTGCCACTTTTGCCAGTTGCTGAAATTCCTCGATACTATATTTATAGGAATTTTCAATGTGAAGGGTTTCTTCTGCTTGAAATTCAAAGCGCTGATTACTTACCGTTACTATCTGTCTTCTACAGCTCACGAGGTGCATTTCCACCCGCCCTTTAATCGTATTGTAAAAAGCACGATGTTCAAAGGCACTCAGATCAAAATCAGCCTCTAACTCTCGATTAATCCGTTGCAACAGATTTAAACTAAAGGCAGCCGTAATACCTTGGCTATCATTATAAGCAGCATTAAGCAATGCTATCTCTTTTTTTAAATCTACGCCTATAAGTAAACCACTACCCCTTCCTAGTAAAGCGGCTACTTGCTTAAGAAACTGAAGCGCTTCCAAGGGCTCAAAATTACCGATGCTCGATCCAGGAAAAAAACCTGTTTTAGCTCCGCTAATAAAGCATGTAGGCAGAGCTAAAGGACACGTATAATCAGCGCAAATAGCATGAACAGCTACCATTGGATAATCATGGGACAAACGTCTAGCAGCATTCAATAAATGTTTTCTTGAAATATCAATAGGCAAGTAAGCAGCTGGCTGTAATGCATCTAAAAGCAGACGAATTTTCAGGCTACTCCCACTACCAAACTCTACCAATATGCTACCTTCACCCATGCACTGAGCCATTTCCGCCCCGTAACGTTCCAACAGCTTGATTTCAGTACGAGTAGGATAATATTCAGGTAACTGGCAAATCGCATCAAATAGGCGAGAGCCTCGCTCATCATAAAAATACTTAGGCGGGATCTGTCGCTGCTTTCCTGTCAGCCCTGATAGCACATCTTCTCGAAATCGACTAGGTTCTGGGTGGTAATCATAGAAAGCGGGTTCATTCCGCCGCCGCTTAGCAAGGGTAAAGCTCACGCATCTGTCGCCAATCGAAGACCTGTAAACTGCCAACGGCTATGAGGAGGGAAGAAATTACGATAAGAAGCGCGTAAATGATCACGAGTACTTAGACAGGATCCCCCTCGCAAGATCATTTGGTTACACATAAACTTACCATTATACTCACTCATAGCCCCTGATAGTGGCTGATAACCCGGATAAGGTATGTAAGGACTTCCAGTCCATTCCCAAACATCTCCAAAAACTTGATCCAAGGTATCTCCTGCTATTATAGACGCGGGCAATGGCTGTAGCATCCCTGAATCCAAAAAATTTCCTTGACAGGGCAGAGTCTGAGCTGCCATCTCCCACTCAGCTTCTGTAGGCAGCCGATAACCTACCCAACGCGCATAGGCATCAGCTTCATAATAGCTTAAATGGCATACCGGAGCCTCTTTCCACACTGGCCGCATTCCATTTAAAGTCATATACCACCAATTTTCATGCTGTTGCTCCCAATACAATGGTGCTTGCCAGTTCTGCTGACGCGCAAAACTCCAGCCATCAGAGAGCCAATAGCGAGGTTCTTGATATCCGCCTGCTTCCATAAATGCTAAATACTCACCATTAGTAATTAGCCGCCTAGCTAAACGAAAAGGTTGTAGATAAACTTGATGGCTGGGTCCTTCATTATCGTAAGCAAAATCCTTGCCAACATGACCTATAAAGAATAAGCCACCTTTAAATTTACACCAATCTAGCCCTTTAATCTCCGCTCCTTCTTTTAGATCAGATCGAGCTAACTTTTGGTAGGCTGGGCGTAAAGGGTTAGTAGCAAAAATATGTTTAAGATCAGCCAGTAGTAACTCTTGGTGCTGTTGCTCATGATTAACTCCCAATTCAATCAAAGGAGTTATTAGCGTTTCCCATTCTTCCTTTGCCTCCATTTGTATTGCTAAAGAGGCCATGTTCTCATCTATATGCTGACGATATTCATAAATCTCAGCCACTGTTGGCCGAGATAAAAGGCCTCGCTGGAAGCGAGGCCAAAATTGACCAGCAGATTCATAATAAGAATTAAATAGATAGCCGTACATTGGGTGGAAAGGTGAGTAACCTTTTAGGTTCGGGATTAAAATAAATTGTTCAAAAAACCAGCTGGTATGGGCTAAATGCCATTTAGGCGGGCTAACATCTGGTACAGTCTGAATGACATAATCTTCGCTAGCTAAGGGTTGGCACAGTCTTTCGCTCAATTGACGTACCTGTTGATAACGAAGCATCAAGGGTAAATAGTTTTTATTAATCCCTTTTTCTGCTTTTTTTAGATCAGCTGTATCTAAACCCAGCATATCGTTCCCCCTGATCTATTCAGTTACGATTATTTAACAGTGTAACCTATAGCACACTATGGTCGCAAAAATAATCGACTTATTCCCGTTAAAATAACAGAGATAGGACTACAATTCTAAGGTTCTATAAACTTTAATCATAGCTTATATGAAATTGAATTTACTCACAGCCTAACATAGGAAAGAGAAACGTAATTCTCTATAACGCTGGCTAAGTTTAACTATACTTTTTATTCTCTATTTTTTATCTTTTCCTGGGGTATACAAAGGTGAAGGAAATACGGCTATATTGCCTTCAGTGTTGGTAACCTCCGTGATTTTGTTGATCCCTTCCTTATTAACTTCATCAATACGTAAGATTGAATGCATGGGAATATAAGTTCGCTTTACCCCTGCAAACTCTGCTTTCAAGTGCTCCTCAGAGGGATCAACTACCATTGCTGATTTTTCTCCAAAAATAATCTCTCCAAGCTCAACAAACCCATACATAGTACTTTGTCCTACTTCCCGAGCAAAAAGCTCATAAAGTTTTCCTTGGCTAATAAATTTAATCCTATAAACCCGCTTTTTAGTCACTTACCTTAGTATCCTTATAAACAAACTTAATCCTATCGCCTTATTATCCGTACCTATTTCATCCTATTATAGAACATAGATAAATCATACAGCGCAATATTATTATCACTATCGAAAATTATAAGCTAACGCTACTGCTATATAAGCAAGATTTATACTCAAAACAAGCGTAATTGCGCATAATTAATTAAATTAGCCCTTTAAATTTTTAGTTAAAAAGTCAATATAACAACTATAATTCCATCATATAAAGCAAATATTAAAAACGTATGCTAGCTGTATTCCTTGATCGTGATACTTTACATCCAAATGATATAGATTTTTTACCACTAGAGGCGGCTATCCATCCATGGGTTTACTATGGAAATAGCTCCTCTGACAGTGAGATACTTGATAGAATCCAGAACGCTACTGTCGTTGTCACTAACAAAGCTATTCTGACGGGATCAGTTATACAACAAGCCTCTCAGCTACAGTTAATCTGTATTGCTGCAACTGGAACCAATAATGTAGATCTGGAAACTGCACATCGCCTCGGCATTGCCGTATGTAATGTTCGAGGCTACTGTACTGCTTCCGTGGTGGAACATGTGTTTGCATTAATCCTGAGCCTAACTCGAAATCTTACCGCCACTACTCAAGCAATAACCACTGGTATTTGGCAACGCAGTCCTTATTTTACAGTACCTGATTTTCCTTGCCGAGAGCTTTCTGGGAAAACGATCGGTATTATCGGTTATGGGGATCTAGGTCGAGCAGTAGCCCGAATTGCTACTGCTTTCGGTATGACTATATTGGTGTCTCAGCGCGCAAATACACCCAGCAGACCAGGGCGGATTCCGCTTAAAGATCTTCTCTCACTGGTGGATGTACTCAGTGTGCACTGCCCGCTAACACAAGAGACGACTGGATTAATTGGCCGTGAAGAACTTGCGCTAATGCGCCCAAATGCGCTGCTTATCAACACCGCAAGAGGCGGAATTGTAGATGAGCAGGCATTGGCTGATGCCTTATGTGCAGGTCAGCTTGGCGGCGCTGGAATAGATGTTTTAAGCCAAGAACCGCCTCACCAAGGTAATCCTTTATTTGCACCCAATATCCCTAACCTAATCCTTACCCCTCATGTCGCTTGGAGCAGCCACGAGGCACGCCAATATCTTGTCCTACAAGTGGCTAAAAACATCCATAGTTTTCTTGCAAGCAAGCCCTGTAACTTAGTGATCTAGCCCGATTAAATCTTAGCGCTATGAAACGATCTCAATTTTACTCATGTCTCTTAAGATTAGGTTTCAACGGGTAGCAAAGAAATTTTTTGCTGCTACGCAATCCTTCTCAATTTGCTGACATAAGGCAGATAAAGAATTAAAACGCTCTTCTTGCCGTAATTGATAAAGGAAAACTACTTGGACATAATGATAGTAGATATTTCCCTTAAAGTTTAAGAGATGAACTTCTAATAAAGGCCGTCGCCCCTCAACTGTAGGCCGCATACCTAGATTAGCAACCCCAGGTAAAGGTAATTTTCCTAACCCATAGACTTCGACAGCAAAAACTCCGTAAAAAGGTATTTTAAGCCGACGTAAACTTATATTAGCAGTAGGAAACCCCAGTGTTCGTCCTCGTTTATCTCCTTGAATAATACGCCCACTTATACTATAAGGCCGCCCAAGAAGCTTTTCTGCTCCAGCAAAATCACCACGAGCTAAAACGCTACGAATACGGGTGCTGCTTACTCGCTCACTCTCTAGATAAAAAGTATTCATATATGCCACTTCAAAGCCATAATATCTCCCTGCCTCTTGCAGTAAAGCAAAATTACCTTGACGGCCACGGCCAAAACGAAAATCATCTCCTGCAACTAAGTAACGAATTCTCAATCGATCTACTAATACGGATCGAATAAAATCCTTAGCTTCCATTGCGGCTAAGGAGCGATTAAACTGAAGACAAAGGATCCAATTTACTGAATATAGGCAGAGGTTTTGAATCTTTTCTCGAAATCGAGTTAATCTTGCAGGAGCTTCTTCTGAGATAAAAAACTCATCAGGTGTAGGCTCAAAAGTAATCAATAGCGATGGACTTTGAAGCTCTGCTGCTTTAGTAACTAATTGCTTGAGCACAGCTTCATGACCTAAATGAACCCCATCAAAATTACCAATGGTTGCCACGCTACCTAAATGCTCTGATCGCAGATTATATAAACCTCTAATAAGTTTACCCATAACACAATTTTTATTTTCAAAATATGTATAGCCTAGCCTTTGCCTAGGATCAGCTCTAGTGATATAACATAGAATTTACCACTTAACGATAATAATAGGGCCTAAATTAGTTTACCCGATCGGTTTAAGATTAAAGTGAGATGGTAACTAAGCGCAATAAACTTGACTTTGAAGCTGCTCTTGCTGAATTAGAAACACTGGTTTCACAGATGGAGCAAGGGGGTATCAACCTAGAAGAATCTCTTCGATTATACGAACGGGGAATTAAACTCGCGAGTCTCTGCCAAGAAGCACTTAGTAATGCAGAGCAGAAAATCCAGATATTGCAGGAAAAGCAAGGAAAAGACCAAATCAATGACTTTCCCAAAGAACAGTAGCGTATCATCCACTGATAATTGGCTCAAGAATTTACAAAATCGTATTGAACAAGCCCTAGAGCGGGCGCTTCCCTCAGCAACTCTGCCACCAAAGCATTTACATGAAGCTATGCGCTATGCGGTTTTAGGTAAAGGCAAACGGGTGCGTCCGTTATTAGTTTATAGTACTGGAGCTACCTTAGGCGCGGCTGAAATAATCCTAGATAAACCCGCTATTGCAGTGGAACTAATCCATGCTTACTCTTTGGTTCATGATGATCTACCTAGCATGGATAACGACGATTTACGACGCGGACATCCCACCTGTCACAAAGTATTTGGGGAGACGACTGCGCTTCTTACAGGAGATGCACTTCAATCGCTGGCTTTTCAGATACTTTCAGATCCTGCTCTAGGCATTCCTGAAAAAAACCAAATTAGAATGCTTGCCCTGTTAGCAGAAGCCGCAGGATCTAGGGGAATGGCGGGTGGCCAAGCTATTGATTTGGAGTCGGTGGGAAAATACTTAAATCTCCCTGAATTGGAGGCCATGCATAAACTTAAAACAGGGGCGTTGATCCGCGCTAGCGTTTTACTTGGAGCCTTATGCTGTCCAAATGCCAGCCAAAGTATCTTAGAAAATCTTGATCGATTTGCCCAATGCATTGGCCTAGCTTTTCAGATTCAGGATGATGTTCTAGATGTAGAAAGTAATACGGCTATTTTAGGCAAGCCTCAAGGATCTGATTTAGCCCGAGATAAACCCACTTATCCATCTTTACTTGGCTTAGATCAGGCTAAAATAAGAGCCAAAGGTTTACTCGAAGAAGCGCACCAGATCTTACAAGCTATAGAGGCTCCGACAGAACGTTTAGCCTGGTTAGCTAACTTTATCGTGGCACGCAACTATTAATCCTTAACCTTCCAGCATTAAAATGGCAGCAATTTACACACTTAAAATCCTTACTGATTTTGCTTCAGCCCATTCTTTAAGAAACTATCCAGGAGAATGCCAACGTATGCATGGGCATAATTGGAAGCTAGAAGTAGAGGTTACCGCCCAAGTGCTAGATCAGCAAGGGATGGCGATGGATTTCAAGACGGTCAAGGGACACGCGCGAGCGTTATGTGCCCAGCTGGATCATCGCTATCTTAATGAGATTCCACCCTTTGATCGAATTAATCCTACTGCCGAAAATTTAGCCGCTTTTTTTTATCATAGCCTTAGTAAAAAAATTAATAATGGGCAAGTACGGGTAAGTGCCATTACCTTATGGGAAACAGAACGGGCTTGTGTACGCTATACAGAAGAGAATCAACCTTGATAAGTCAAATTGTCGCAGTAGGAGATCAGCCCATGGAAGATGTGCAAGCAAAGGCTGATAAACGAAAAATCGCTATTAATAAAGTGGGGATTAAGGGTATTCGTCATCCAGTACGTATTAGCGACCGTAGTGGAGAGAGGCAGCATACAGTAGCTAACTTTAATATGTATGTCGGCTTACCTCATCACTTAAAAGGTACGCATATGTCTCGTTTTATAGAAATTTTAAACCAGCAAGAATGGGAGATTACAATACAATCTTTTAAAAAAATGCTTCAAGAAATGACTTATTATCTTCAAGCTGATTCTGGCTATATAGAGATGGATTTTCCCTACTTTATTGCCAAACAAGCGCCTGTTTCTAAAATTAAAAGTTTAATGGACTATCAAGTCACGTTTATTGGTGAAGCTAATCAAAATAAGCAGCAAGTAGTTATTAAAATTATAGTCCCTGTGACCAGTCTCTGTCCCTGCTCAAAAAAAATCTCAGATTATGGAGCGCACAATCAAAGATCTCATATCACCGTTACAGCCCGAGTAAAAGGTTTTATCTGGATTGAGGACATTATTGATCTAGTGGAAGAAGAAGCTTCTTGTGAGATCTACAGCTTACTTAAGCGTCCAGATGAAAAATACGTCACTGAACAAGCTTACGATAATCCAAAATTTGTGGAGGATATGGTACGTGATATCGCTGCGCGCTTAAATCCGGATGATCGGATCTTAGCGTATAGAGTAGAGTCAGAGAACTTTGAATCCATACATAATCACTCTGCCTACGCCATAATTGAGCAAGATAAGCAACTCCACGTCAATTAAATCTTGAAAATCTTAGCACCTATATACACCGCTACGCTATTTATCCTTATGTTTACGGAAACGAACAAGCCGCCTACGTTTTTGTAGCTGGCGTTGAGTCAGGGGATTGGCTTGCCCTTTAAAAGGATTTTCTACCGTTCTAAATTCTAGTGCTATCGGCGTACCTATTAGTGAAAAAGCAGATCGAAAATAACTAATAAGATAACGCTTATAGCTGATAGGCACTGATTCTGTTTGATTACCATGAATGATAATCTTAGGCGGATTCTGCCCTCCCTGATGAGCATAGCGAAGCTTAATCCGTCTCCCTCTTACTGCAGGTAGAGGATGCCTCTCTATTGCAGCAGATAAAACCTGATTAAGCTCACCTGTTGAAAGATGCCGGCTAGCTGATTGATAGGCTTCATCAATAGATGAGAAAAGATTGCCTACACCACTGCCATGAAGAGCAGAAATAAAATGTATTTTTGCAAAATCAAGAAAAGATAGCCGTCTATCTAAATCTGAAGTGACCACTTGTCGTTGATTGGGTGATAAACCATCCCATTTATTAACGGTAATAATTATTGCTTTCCCGCTTTCCAATGCTAAGCTAGCCAAATGCAAATCCTGATCTACTAGGCTATCTCGTGCATCAATCACTAGGATCACAACTTGGGCCGCAGCTATGGCCTGTAAAGCCTTAACAATACTGAATTTTTCTAGTACATCCAAGACCTTTGACCGACGGCGTATTCCAGCTGTATCCACTAACGTATAGGGCTTATCATGGCGGCAAAAAGGAATAGCGATGCTATCTCTTGTAGTACCAGGCACTTCAGAAGCAATAACTCGCTCCTCACCAAGAAGACGATTAACAAGCGTTGATTTCCCTACATTAGGGCGGCCAATAACAGCAAATTGGAGTCCTTTAGCGGGGATTTCATCTGTTTTTCCTCCCATTGCAGGTAAAGCGGTTAACAAATCTTGTACCATCCTCTCAACCCCTTGGCCTTGCTGCGCTGAGATAATGGCGGGTTCTCCTAGCCCTAAACGATAAAATTCAGAGGCTATAAGTTCTCTGTCTTGCCTTTCAGCTTTGTTGACCACTAGCTTCAGTAATTTATTATGGCTATGGCGTAGCTCATCGGCAATAGTCTCATCTAATGCAGATAACCCCTCACGACCATCCACTAAAAATAAAATAATATCTGCTTCCTCTATCGCTAACTGCGTCTGCGCATACATTAATCCCGCAATCTCGGAGCCTTGATCGGTAATACCTCCAGTATCAACTACAAAAAATGTTTGCTCTCCGCAATGGGCAATGCCATATTTCCGATCACGAGTCACACCAGGTTGATCGGCAACAAGAGCATCACGACTTCGGGTAAGACGGTTAAAAAGAGTGGATTTACCAACATTTGGGCGCCCAATTAAGGCAATAACAGCTTTCATATGGATATGTCACATAGAATCTAAAAGAAACACCGTAACCTATAAATCGACTGAGTAATGTCAAGAAACTAAGGATGGCTTCCCTACCTTAAGAGGATTAAGAGTCTATGAGTCCACCTTTGATCCAGAGGCTATCTTAATAGCTTTCAACACACCCTCTTCACTATTAGCGTATAAAACATCATTTACTACTAAAGGAGTATTAATAATTCCTGCCTTCCCTATTTGCAGGCGAGCTACAAAACGACCATCATCTTTAGCCAGCCAATGAAGATAACCCGCAAGATCACCGACAACTATATAATTTTGATAGGGAATGGGAGCCGTGAGTCGTCTCCTAAGCAGCTTAGACTGGCGCCAAAGAGATGCACCAGTACGACTCTCTAATGCCCATACATAATCTTCTGTGTCTGTTACATAAATAGTATTTCCCTCTACATTAAGGCCTGCATAGGATGACATTTCTCTCGTCCAGAAAATATCACCGTCTGCTAACCATACTGCGGCAATCCGGCCATTATAGGTAACGGTATAAATATACCCTCCATCTACTATTGGCTTAGAATCAATATCCACTAGCCGATCCAGTTCAGTTCTACCGCGAGGAGCGACAATCGTTCGTTCCCATAACAGTTGGCCGTCTTTCAAAGATAGAGCAACCAACTTACCACCGGGTAATCCAACAATCACCTTATCATCCGCAATTGTAGGATCAGCGGTTCCTCGAAGCGTTAATGTAGGAATACTATATTGATAAACCCATAATCGAGAGCCATTACTGGCGTCTAATCCATAAACCAGACCATCCACAGAACGAATAACTACAACCCCATCATCAACACTAGGGGTTGATAATATTTCGCTGGATAAATCAGTCTGCCAAACTTTTGATCCCTCCTCACCATTTAGTGCCTCAACCAATCCATTTTCTGTTCCTAGAATGATAAGACCATCGCCACCCCCAGCGCTCGTAATAGCCAAATCTAGCTTGAGCTTCCAAAACTGCTCTCCAGTAGAAGCATTAAAAGCGCTTACTTGGCCACTATAATCAGCAATGATGATTCGATCATCAATAACAAAAGGAGAGAGCTGTAAATAGTGATCCTTACCCCCCTTTCCTACCTTGGCAGACCATAAAACTTCAACGGCAATCTCAGGAGAGAATTTCACCAACTCCATTGGTGGCTCACTAGTATCAGATTCTGGTAGATATTCGCGCAGCATATCGCACCCAATCCCACCTAAGCCTAAAAATAGAGGTAGGGTAAAAAAAAGCTGTCTAATCCATGTACCACTTACTTGAGGGTATTTCCACATCAAATCCGTATGATCACAATTATGCTTAGAATTTTAAGGAAGTATATCCTTATTAAGGTTGGCCAATATTATCAAGCTTCATTTGTAGTATTTGCCGATATCTTTCATCTGGCAATTTAAAACCCTCTAATGCCTCTTGGTAAGCTATTCTTGCTTTTGGTAGCCGTCCAAGCTTTGTATAAGAATCCCCGCGCACCTCAGCGTAAGCTGCAGCAAAATTCCCTGAATCAATCCTATCTAATGTAGCTATGGACTTCTCTGGGTTACCTTCTGCTAATAGTAGACGAGCAGCACGTAGAGATATAATTTGCTGAAGCTCTAGGTTTTTCGTACGCTCTAATGCTTGCTCTAAATGGGAACTAGCAGCTTTAAGATCACCTCGAGACTGCTCTTCCTTGGCTAGTGCCAATATGCTAAATAATCCATAAGGCGTATCACTATAAGCTTCAATAACTCGTTTCGCACTGTTATAAATCTCGTTATTATCCTTTTGAGTCAGCACAAGCTGATAGAGAGACGAAGCCTCTACAACACGGTTATGCTTATATTTTGTCCAGCTACGGATAGCAAAAAGCGCTAATAATCCAATGATAATTCCTAACAATATCCATCGAGCGCTTTCTCGCCACCACTGCTTTATAGCCTCGCCTTTTTCTTGATCTGATGCGTAAATATCTAATGTCATTTTATAACCCTAAGTGCTTAAACATTTACCTACCGAATAATTCCTCGATTAGACCTTTCAAGAAAACTTAGAAATACCTGAACATCAGGATTTATCTCTGCAATTTTTTTTAGCTCCTTAATTGAATCCTCAAAACGTAATCCATAACGATAAAGTAACTTATAAGCGTTACGTAAATTACGTATTGTCTCCTCACTAAAATTAGCGCGCCTTAAACCTATAAGATTGATACTCACAGGCTTTGCCATATGCCCAGCAACTAATACATAAGGAGGCACATCTTTATGAACCACACTAGCAATAGAACAAAAGCTATAGGCACCTATATTACAAAATTGAGCAACTAGTACATATCCTCCCAAAGTTGCGTAATCCTCAATAGTCACATGCCCCGCTAAAGAAGCATTGTTAGCAAATGTTGTATGATTCCCTACAATACAATCATGGGCAATATGGACATACGCCATTATCCAATTATTATCCCCAATTCTTGTAACACCACCCCCTTGAACAGTACCTCGGTTAATCGTTGTGTATTCTCTTATAACATTTTCAATTCCAATTTCAAGCAGTGTATCTTCACCATCATATTTTTTGTCTTGAGGAATATCTCCAATAGAGGCAAATTGATATATTTTATTTCTCTCCCCAATACGAGTGGGGCCTTTAATCACTACATGAGGGCCAATCCACGTCTGAGCACCAATCTGCACATTTGCTCCAATAATCGAGTAGGGTCCTATAGTAACAGTCTCATGAATCTGCGCGCTTGGATCGATAATCGCTCTAGGATCGATCACTAATTAGTTTCCTTATAGGAACACATTATATCGGCTGATGCGACCAAGTTCCCTTCTACTGTTACCTTACCAGTAAATTTCCATAAATGACGTAAACTGCGTACAAACTCTACTTCTAAGCGCATTTGATCCCCTGGAACAACGGGACGTTTAAATCGAGCTTTATCTATACCGGCAAAATAGTAGATCGCTTCATTAGTAGAAGGTAGAGCTTCTGTTGTTTTAAAAGCTAGTATCCCTGTAGCTTGAGCTAGAGACTCAAGAATTAGTACTCCTGGCATAATAGGTAAATCCGGAAAATGACCTTGAAAGTAAGGCTCATTATAGCTTACGTTTTTAACCGCTATAAGGAACTTCCCAGGTATATATTCTATTACCCTATCCACTAGTAGAAAGGGATAGCGATGAGGGAGATGTTTAAGTATTTCGCGTATATCCAATGAAAAAACCTTATATTAAAAATTAAAATTTATGGGAAAATAATAAAGTCTTCCTGTAGGCTTTATAGGGGCAAATTTTAAAATTAGCTAAGAAACATCATGCTAATAATGCTAATAAAATATTAAACTAGCGGCTGTGCTGAGCTTTTAGCAATTTAAGCACATCAGCAGTGATATCTACTCTATTACTAGCGTAGATAACCCCTTCATAAACTACAAGATCGTATTTTCTTTTTTCAGCTAAACTAATAATTGCCTTAGCAATATCTTCTTGTAGTTTTCTAAACTCTTCATTACGACGTATATTATAGTCTTCTTGGAATGTATCTTGGAGCCGCTTAAGATCACGGTTTTTACCCATAACCTTTCGTTTTAGCTCTTCACGATCAGACTCACGCATAATAGCCCCATCGCGATTAAGCTTATCTTCTAAAGCCTGGGCTTCTTTTTGTTGCGCAATTAGTTCTCTATTACGCCCTTCAAATTCCTTTTTTAATCTCTCCAATGCTACATCTTTC
The DNA here is from genome assembly GCF_002356115.1 of Candidatus Nitrosoglobus terrae. Classification (NCBI taxonomy): domain Bacteria; kingdom Pseudomonadati; phylum Pseudomonadota; class Gammaproteobacteria; order Chromatiales; family Chromatiaceae; genus Candidatus Nitrosoglobus; species Candidatus Nitrosoglobus terrae. The sequence continues at coordinate 754,735 of NZ_AP014836.1, read as the reverse complement.
TGAGGGGCTTCATCCAATAATTTAACAGCGTTCACCGCGCCAATTTTCAGATCAAGCGACTCTGCAGTGGCAATCATCCCCCAGTTCAGCGACAAAACACTCACTAATGTTATTAATTTAAATAATTTGCCTACCCTTACCATAAGGCTACCTCTAACACTTAAAAAATATTTGTTACAGTTACAAGTTACGTATTGCAATTATCAGCTTATGTACATTCATCGGCTTGATTTTTACCAAGCTGCTCACTGCGTTTTTCCTGCTTCATCGGAGCCTCTATGGTTGCTTAGACTTACCAAGTTATCAAGCTATCGTTAAGTGGCCGCCTCTGCAAGCTTCACCTCGCGGTAGCCAAAATGGAGGCATCGGTCAGGTTTAACCCCATCCATCGCATCGCTGGTATCTTAATCATACCCTTAAGGTCGCCTTATTGTGACCACACTCTAGCCCGATAAAGATTATAGATTATAGATTATACAGAATATTATCAGCCCTCAATCTCCGTGTTCCACTACGCAACATCGCTAAGGAATATCATGCACCCTTGTTTTACGAACTACATCCGTAATCCTTTTAAGATAAACTAAAATTGGGTGCCCATAGAGAACTGAAATATTTGCGGCTGGTCACCTGGCTGAACATTAAGTGCTTTTGCCATGCTAAATCGCAGCGTTCCGAATGGTGAAAGCCAAATAGCTGAGACTCCAGCCGAATAACGTAGATCTCCAAGATTAATGCTTTGATATTCACCATAGACATTACCCGCATCAATAAAAGTGCTTAAACGTACAGACTTAAATTTTTCCACAAAGGGAACTGGGAAAAATACCTCAGCATTACCTATAATTTTGAGATTTCCTCCTAATGCGGCCCCCTCTGCTGTCTTTGGGCCAAGCGTATTAGGCCGGAATCCACGTACACTATTTATACCGCCGGCATAAAAGTTTTCAAAGAATGGAAATACGCTCGTACTACCATAAACCCCCCCATAAGCCATATCACCATGGAGCATAAAAATTAAGGATTTACTCAGGGGATGATACCAACTTTGTTGATACCCAACCTCATAAAATTCTAAGCTACGACCGCCTATCGGCGCAGTAATCTTACCAAAAACATTTTGGTAGCTACCTCTTGTTGGAAAAAGAGCACTATCCCGTCCATCATGCGCCCAACCAAAATTAACATTAAAAATATTAAAACGGTTTCCTTCACTATTTACAAAATTTTCAAACTCTACCGGAGAGATATCGCTTAGACCAACTTGTATATTTTGATAGCCTACCCCAAGGTTTAACATATCAGTTTCAGTAATTGGGATACCAAAAGTCATATCTCCACCATAGACATTGGTTGTATAACTAGCAATATTACCAAAAACTGGATTAGTTTTGCGGTAGTAAAAATTAAATCCGCGACTTACACCATCAATAGTAAAGTAAGGATCAGTGTAACCAAGGCTATAAATAGTATAAATCTGACTATTATTGAAGCTAAGATTAACGTGCTTACCGCTTCCAAGAAAATTTTGCTGAGAAATACTCGTATTGAAGATAAAACCTTGAGCTTGAGAGAAACCTAACCCTGCCGAAATAGATCCAGATGGGTGCTCTACCACACTAAGGTTTACATCAACTTGATCAGGCGACCCGGGAACCGGTTGTGTCTCTATATTAACATCCTTAAAGTAACCTAGGCGCTGGATGCGCAATTTCGAGCGATTAATAAGCTCAGTAGATACCCAACCTCCTTCTTGTTGGCGCATTTCTCGACGAATCACTTCATCTCGGGTTTTAGTATTTCCAGAGATATTTACTCGTCGAACATAAGCCCGTTTACCCGGATCAATAAAAAAAGTTAAATTTACTTTCTTCTCACTCTCACTTATCTCTGGCATTGCATTCACATTGGCAAATGCATACCCTTTATTCCCTAACAGATCAGTGATATGCGCTGTACTTTCTGATACCGCTTTACGTGAGAAAATATCCCCTGAGTTTACAGTTAACGCGCTAAATAGTTTCTCTAACGGTAGAATGAGATCTCCTGCTAGCTTAACCTCACCAATCCAATAACGATCACCTTCCGTAATATTGATTGTAATAAATACTCGCTTTTTATCAGGAGTAATTGAAACTTGGGTAGAGTCAATGCTAAGATTGATATAGCCTCGATCTAAATAATAAGATCGTAAAGATTCAAGATCAGCTGCCAATTTTTGCCGAGAATATTGATCAGCGTGGGTAAAAAAAGACAATAAATTGGGAGTATGTAACTGAAATACGCTTAAAATGTCTTTTTCTTTAAAAGCATGATTACCAACAATATTAATCCTACCAATTTTAGCTATGGCACCTTCTTTAACATCTACCGTAATAGCAACTCGATTACGCGTTAAGGGGGTAACTGTAGTATTAATCTTAACTCCATATTTACCTCGACTAAAGTATTGTCGTTGTAGTTCTAACTCTACTTTTTCCAGTAACGATCGATCAAACACTCGGCCTTCTGTAAACCCCACTTGTTTAAGTGCCTTTGCTAGCTGATCACCTTTTATCTCCTTATTACCTATAAATTTGATACTCGTAATTGTTGGTCGTTCAACAGCTATTATAGTTAAGATATTACCATCATGCCCTACCTGAATATCTTTAAAAAACCGAGTCTTAAATAATTCATGAATAATATCCCTAACTCGCTGGCTATCAACTGTATCGCCTATTTTAATTGGGAGATAATTGAAAACTGTACCTGCTGATATACGCTGCAATCCTTCAATTCGTATATCCTTAACCACAAATGGCTGAAACTCTGCCGCTAACACTTTATTAATTAACGTTAATCCTACAACAGCAGCAATGACAATTCGCTTCTTATAATAAAGCCCAAAAATCCCCCCCATTTAACTGTTCTTTAATAGCTCTACTATGTAGCATTTTTTTACTGAGCAAATAAACGAGCTAAATCATTGTAGAAAGCTACACACATTAAACCAATTAATATTACAACACCCATTTGATGGCCTAATATTTGAGATCTCTCTGAAAGCGGTTTACCCCGCAGCAGCTCAATAAAATTATATAATAAATGCCCACCATCCAATACGGGCACAGGCAGTAAATTGAGCACCCCTAAGCTGATACTTACCACAGCAAGAAAATTAAGAAAGGAAGTAAAACCAATCTGAGCACTATACCCAGCATACTCCGCTATTGTAATGGGACCACTAATAGATTTAGTCGATGTTTCCCCCAACAGCATCTTCCCGATCATCATAACGGTTAAGGATCCAATTTCCCAAACCTTCTTAATAGCCTGAGGTACTGCCGCTAAAGGAGAATACCTCAAAGTAGCTCGTAGCTCCTCTGGTAGTTCGCCTAAAGAACTTGGCGCTGCCCCAATACGACCCACAGAATCCCCATTCTCTCCTTTTACCGCTGCCGGCTGCAAGATCAAGATTAAACGTTCCGATCCACGCTCAACTTCTACATTAAAAGATATATTAGGGTGATCTCGTACAAATTTCACCCATTCATCCCAAGTATGAATAGGCTGGCCTTCGGCTAATAAAATTCGATCTCCAGGCTGAAAGCCTGCTTGGCTTGCCGGCTCTCCAGGTAAAATTTTTCCAATCACAGCAGGAAGTAATGGCTGCTTCGGCTGTATTCCTAACTGTCGTAGCATATCCTTAGCTTTTTCAGGATCGTTATCTACCTGATATAAGCTTAAATTTAAGACTCGATTCCCATCAACACCAGAGGCAGTTACCAAAACCTGAGATCTGCGCTGGGAGGCTATAAATATTGCATTACCCACCGATGCCCATGTAGGGGTAGATTCTTCCCCTACAGCAATAATCTCCTCACCAGATCGGAATCCAGCTTTATCTGCAGGAGTATTAGTAATTATTTCACCAATAATAGGTTTAATTCCGGAAATACCAAAAACAAATACCAGCCAATAGGCAACAATGGCAAATAAAATATTTGCTGCCGGCCCAGCAGCAGCAACAGTACTTCTAATCTTCAAAGATTGTCGATTAAAAGCGCGAGCAAGATCCTCTTTAGCTACGTCTCCTTCACGCTCGTCAAGCATTTTTACATAGCCTCCAAGCGGAATCGATCCAATTACATATTCAACCTGATCTTTGCCATGCCAGCGCCACAAAGGCCAACCAAAACCTATTGCAAAGCGAAGAACTTTAATCCCTGATCGCCTCGCCACCCAAAAATGTCCATATTCGTGTACAGCAACCAGTAACCCAATAGCTATAGTAAAAGCAAGTATACTTAATGCAATAAACATGATTCCCACCGCTGTACTTGTTCTTCAGCTACATACCGAGCTACTGCATCGCTTTGTAAGACAGCAACAAGAGAATCAGCTGCAGTAGGTGTTACCATACCCAGCACCCATTCGATAAGAGCTGGGATTTGAGTAAATCGAATACGCTGCTCAAGAAATGCTTGTACTGCAACCTCATTAGCTGCATTTAGAATAGTGCTACAGGTACCCCCACGCTCTAATGCTGCATAGGCAAGCTTTAAGCAAGGAAAGCGCTGCTGATCAGGTTGACGAAAAGTTAATTGGCCTACTGTAAACAGATCTAAAGAAGCTACCCCCGATTCTAAACGATCTGGCCAAGCCAATCCGTAAGCGATAGGTATTCGCATATCTGGATTACCCAATTGCGCTAAAACAGAGCCATCAATATACTCTATCATTGAGTGAATAATGCTTTGAGGATGTAATACCACTTCAATTTGCTGAATAGTAGCTCCAAATAGCCAATATGCTTCAATGACTTCTAGCCCCTTATTCATCATAGAGGCCGAGTCCACCGATATTTTACGCCCCATATCCCAGTTAGGGTGAGCACAAGCTTCATCCGGAGTCACATTTTCCAGCTCATGAAACTCTTTATCTCTAAAAGGACCACCTGATGCAGTTAATAGAATACGTCGCACTCCTTTATTATCTAAAGGGATATTATGCTTCCCTGTAGGCATACACTGCCAAAGAGCATTATGTTCACTATCAATTGGAAGCAACTCAGCACCTCTCTCAAAAACTGCATCCATAAATAGCTGGCCGCTCATAACAAGCGCTTCTTTATTGGCTAGCAAAATTCGCTTACCTGCTTTTGCTGCAGCTAATGTGGGCAATAAACCAGCGGCACCTACAATAGCAGCCATAACGTAATCAGTATTAGAAGATGAAGCTATAGCTTCTAAAGCGCTACTACCGCTACTTACTTTAATTCCAGGAGCAATAGGTTGTAATCGTTGGTACAGTAGTTCGGCTGCATTAGGGTCAACCATAACCGCATGGATCGGTCGAAATTTAAGACATTGCTGATATAGCTTTTCTACTGAATTATTTGCCGATAAAGCCTCGACTCGATAGCGTTCTGGGTAACGCGATAACACATCAAGGGTACTCACCCCAATAGAGCCCGTTGAGCCTAGTATGCTAACCCCTATCATTGCAACCGCTCCAACACCCAAATGCCTAGCGCAAACACTGGCGATGCCGCAGTTAGACTATCTACCCGATCTAACACCCCGCCATGCCCTGGTAGTAGATAACCACTATCCTTAACAGCACTTATACGTTTGAACAAACTTTCCAGTAGATCGCCTATTATAGAAAATAAAATTGTTAACAATCCCAATCCCCAAAAAACCCACCATATGTCCCCAGAAAGCTCAAAAACTTCTGATCCTATAAATGAAAACAGTAAGCTCGCTATAATAGCCCCATAGACTCCCTCCCAAGTTTTTCCGGGGCTGAGCGCCGGAGCCAGACGGGTATGTCCAAACTTACGCCCCACTATATAGGCAGCACTATCCGCTAGCCATACTAAAATAAAAAGGAACAACACCCATTTTGGGCCAATTACAGGTAATGAATGCAGGCTTATAATAGCTTGCCATGTAGGTATAAGAACTAAAACTCCCGCGATAATCCCGATTGTAAACGTTGCTATTATTGGATGATAAGGTCTTTTCTTTGACCATCTCATTAACAACAACGCACAGATACTCCACCAAATTACACTTGTTACAAGTATGAATACTAAAGGTAAAAAACAGCTTACCCATAGTAACAATAAGACTGCTATAGCATAGAATAATCGTCCTCTTATCGTCTGGATTCGGATTAAACCTGCCCATTCCCAAGCCCCTATAGCAATTACAAATACTAATAGCCAAGAGAATACCTTTGTAGGGAGAAAAAGCACAGCTGATATTATCGAGGGTATTAAAATAGCAGCGGTAATTAACCTCTGCTTAAGCACGATATAAAGACTTCATTTGCTCTGATGTCCTTCCAAAACGGCGTTCTCGTTGGGAGAAGCTATTAATTGCTAAGATAAAAGCAGCCTCATCAAAATCTGGCCACAATGTATCAGTAAAATAAAATTCAGTATAAGCTAGCTGCCACAGTAGAAAATTACTGATCCGTTGCTCACCGCCAGTGCGGATAAACAAATCAGGTTCTGGTAAATCAGCTAAAGACAGATGATCTGCAAAAACTTCAGTGGTAATAGAATCTACTGTTAGCTGGCCATTTTTTGCTTCAACAGCAATTTTCCTTGCAGCTTGGGCAATATCCCATCGCCCTCCATAATTAGCTGCTATAATCAGCGTAATCCCCTCATTCTTTGCTGTTAGTACCTCAGCTTTTGCTATTTCTATCTGCAGTGATTTAGAAAATCCGCTCCGATCACCAATAACACGGAAGCGGATATTTTGACTCTGAAATTGATTCAATCGGCTCGAAAGAGCAGCCTTAAACAAGTTCATCAAAATCTGAACCTCTTGGGCTGGGCGATGCCAATTCTCGCTGCTAAAAGCAAACAAAGTGAGCACTTCTATACCTACCTTTGCGCAGGCTTTTAAAACTACCTCTACGGATTCAACTCCAGCTCTATGCCCATAAAAACGCGGTTTTTTTCGCTGCTTTGCCCAACGACCATTACCATCCATGATAATGGCAACATGGCGAGGTATTTTTAATGGTAAGCTACTAGCCTGTCCGCTATTCATTAGATCCTATTTATATTCTAAATATAGTAGGATATATCAAATTTCCATTAAATCCTGCTCTTTTGCTGCTAAAAGGTTATCAACCTGAGCAATATAGTTATCTGTGATTCCCTGTATAGTCTCTTCAGCATGCCGTTGATCATCTTCACTAATCTCTTTTTCCTTAACCAGTTCTTTTACGATATGATTACTATCACGCCGAATATTTCGCATAGCAACCCGAGCCCCTTCCGCTTCTTGCCTGACAATACGAACCATCTCCTTACGTCGCTCTTCTGTTAAGGGCGGTAAAGGTACTCGAATAACTGTCCCAGCCGTAACTGGATTAAGCCCTAGCTCAGATGCCATGATAGCCTTTTCAATCACAGGGACAATTTGCTTTTCCCAAGGAGATACCACTAAAGTTCGAGCATCCTCTACAGAGACGCTAGCAACTTGACTCAATGGTGTGTTAACACCATAGTATAGGACGGTAATGTGATCAAGGAGGCTGGTATGTGCTCGATTAGCTCGTAACTTGGCAAAAGCTTGTTTAAGCGCATCAATACTCTTGCGCATTCGATCGGCTGTATCTTCACAGATCTCATTAATCATTATGATTACTCTCTAAGCAACTAATGTTCCTACATCCTCACCTTTAATAATACGAGTTAAGGCTCCAGCCTTATACATATCAAAGATACGCAATGGTAGAGAATGATCTCTACACATTATAATTGCAGTTGCATCCATAACTGCAAGTTTATGCTCTATAACTTGATCATAATTTAATTTAGGGAAAAACTGCGCGTTAGGATTTATCAGTGGATCAGCTGAGTAAATACCATCTACTTTAGTTGCTTTAATAAGTAATTCTGCTCCAATCTCGATTGCGCGAAGACTGGCAGCTGTATCAGTGGTAAAAAAAGGATTGCCAGTACCTGCAGCAAAAATGACTAGGCGTCCTTTTTCTAAGTGACGGATAGCACGACGACGGATATAATCCTCACAGACCTCATTAATACGAATAGCTGACATTACTCGACAGAATACATTAAATCTTTCTAAGGCATCTTGTAGTGCCAAAGCATTCATTACTGTTGCCAACATACCCATATGATCGGCAGTTACTCGATCCATGCCTGCAGCAGCTAGTCCAGCGCCACGAAAAATATTACCCCCACCAATCACTAAACCGATTTCAATGCCCATACTATTTAATTCTTGTAGTTCTTGGGCAATTTGTTGCGCCATTTCAGGATCAATACCATAGCTTACTTTCCCCATTAGCGCCTCACCACTAAATTTCAGTAAGATACGCCGGTATTTAGGCATTTGATCAGCCTCCTTGGAGCTGTAATCTTACCTCTTCAGCAAAATTACCTATTTTTTTCTCAACCCCTTCACCTACTTCAAAACGTTCAAAACGACTAACGTTAGCACCTGCAATTTTAAGTAATTCACTTACTTTAGTATCAGGATCCTTAACAAAGGATTGACCCAATAGAGTCACTTCGCTTAAAAATTTTTGTAATCGTCCTTCAACCATCTTTTCTATAATCTCAGCAGACTTACCACTATCTTTAGCTTGGGCAATTAAAATCTCTCGCTCCTTATCCAATACTTCTGTTGAAATACCCTCTGATGTGATCGCCTGCGGTTTACTAGCAGTAATATGCATTGCTAAGTCTTTGGCCAATTCATCGCTTCCGCCTTCTATTGCTACCAACACTCCTATCCTATCGCCGTGAATATAACAACCAATACGACCATTTTTCGCTTCAACACATGTAAAACGACGCACATTAATATTTTCACCAATTTTAGCAATTAGTATTTGACGTACCTCATTAATACTCTTCTTATCCGGATCTAATGGCATAGAAAGAAGTTCATCCAAAGTCGTAGGATGGGCAGCTAATATTTTTTCCGCTATAGCTATAGCAAATCGACGAAAATCATCATTCTTAGAGACAAAGTCGGTCTCAGAATTAATCTCTACCATTGCTGCTCTAGAGCCATCATCGCTCATAGCAGTAGTGATAATACCTTCGGCAGCTACTCGACCTGCCTTCCTATCTGCTTTAGCTAATCCCTGCTTGCGCATCCATTCTATAGCAGACTCAATATCGCCCCCTGTTTCTATCAAAGCTTTCTTACATTCCATCATTCCAGAGCCAGTACGCTCACGTAATTCTTTGACTTGGGCTGCTGTAACCGTCATTATTCTGTTCCTTTTGATAGCTGAGGCAAAGTTAAATGCAAGGATAGCTTTCAAAGCCAGAGCCTTGCAGTTCTAAACCACTTAGTTATTGCCGTGCAGAATTACTATTATCTACTGCCACAGATCCATCGGCTGATAGTTCAGGTAGTGGTATCTCCCTTTCGTTAGTTTCATCCATCTCTACGAACTCATCCCTATTAGCCTTGCTAGCACTATTAGCGATTGCTGTCGTACGGCCATCAATAATTGCATCAGCAACCCCACAAGCATAAAGACGAATAGCGCGAATAGCATCGTCATTGCCTGGAATAATATAATCTATTTTTTTAGGATTACTATTAGTATCTACTACTGCTACCACTGGGATACCTAATTTCTCCGCCTCATCCACTGCAATACGCTCATGCTCCACATCGATAATAAACAAAGCATCAGGAAGATGAGCCATATTCTTAATACCCCCAAGACTACGCTCAAGCTTATCTCGATCACGTCTTATCATCAATGATTCTCTTTTTTTCAGCCGATCTAGGCTACCATCCTGAAGCATAGCTTCTACATCGTGTAAACGTTTAACTGACTGTCTAACTGTTTGAAAATTAGTTAGCATACCTCCTAGCCAGCGCCGATTGACATAAGGCATACCGCACCGCTGCGCCTCCTCATGAATAGCTTCTTGAGCAGCTCGTTTAGTGCCTACAAATAAAACTGTACCTCTATTTGCAGCTAATTTTCCTAAAAAATTTGTGGCTTCAATATATAATGGAAGCGTTTCTTCTAAATTAATAATATGGATATTATTACGCTTACCAAAAATATAAGGAGCCATTCTTGGATTCCAGTAGCGGGCTTGGTGGCCAAAATGAACTCCAGCCTCTAGCATTTGACGCATAGTAACATTTGCCATGGTACATTTTACCTCATGTTAGGGTTCTTCCTCCGTACATCCCAGATACTAACCTTACTAAAGGCACCCTAGTATATGTGCCGATGTACGTGTGATTTTATTTGCTTTTAAAGCGCGGGCTTTATACCATAAAGCTCCATAGTACTACAATAGTTAAATTGTAGTACTTAATCTTTACTTACAGGGTAAAAATTTAAATTTTTCAGAATGACTATAATATATCACAGCTCATGCCGGTGACTATCAAAACCCCAGAGGAAATTGAGAAAATGAGGATTGCGGGCCGTCTTGCTGCCGACGTGCTAGATATGATCCGACCCTATGTAAAACCTGGAGTGACAACTGAAGAACTAAATACTCTTTGCCACGATTACATTACTAATGTCCAAAAAGCTATCCCCGCTCCCCTTAACTATCGGGGCTTCCCTAAATCTATTTGCACCTCTGTAAATCACGTAGTTTGCCATGGGATTCCTAGCAATAAACAGCTCAAAAAAGGTGATATTATTAATATTGATATCACAGTAATTAAAGATGGCTACCATGGGGATACTAGCAAAATGTTCTTTGTTGGAGAACCTAGTATTATTGCTAAACGAGTATCACAGATCAGCTATGAATGTATGTGCATTGGGATCAAAATGGTAAAACCCGGTGTTCATCTAGGGGATATTGGCTATGCCATTCAAACTCATGCTGAGGCTAATCATTTCTCTATTGTTAGAGAGTTCTGTGGGCATGGCATTGGTCGTGTTTTTCACGAAGACCCGCAAATACTCCATTATGGCACTCCAAATACCGGTCTTAGGCTAGAGACAGGTATGATTTTCACTATTGAGCCTATGGTAAATGTGGGCAAGCGTCATATAAAAATCTTGCCAGATCAGTGGACCGCCGTAACCAAAGATCATAGCCTTTCAGCCCAATGGGAACATACAGTACTAGTTACTGAAAACAGTTTCGAGGTACTTACAATTAGACCCGGAGACAACCTTTAAATCATCTCTCTACTTTATTTAAATGTGTCTCACCTTATTTTTCAAAAACTATTTGCCCCTATTACTCTCTCTAATCAAATTAATACAAATAAAAACCCACTACCCCTATTTCGATCCTTTCTGCAGGAAGGGATAAAATCACTAAAACAGTCCTTTCTTACGGGAACGCCAGCCGCTGATCTGTTATCACTCCACGCTTGGTTAGTAGATCAAATTCTTATCCAAGCCTACCCCCTTTATATGAAATCTGCTGATCACACTACACTAATTGCCGTTGGCGGATATGGAAGAGGTACGCTGCATCCTTACTCCGATATCGATATTCTTCTATTATTAGAAAAAGAGCCTGACCCTATCTTACAAGATAGTATCAGTCGCTTTATTACTTTCTTATGGGATATTGGTCTAGATATAGGGCATAGTGTACGTACAGTGGAGCAGTGCCAAGAGGCTGCCCGCGCTGATCTCTCATTTATTACTAGCCTTATGGAAGCTCGCCTGATCTTTGGGCCAAAGCATTTATTCAAAACTTTACAGAAAGCTATTTCTCCAAAAATCACTTGGGATAGCCGCCAATTTTTTCTCGCTAAGCGGACTGAACAGACGGTACGCCATCATAAATATCACGATACTGCCTATAATCTAGAGCCTAACATCAAGGAAGGCCCTAGCGGGCTACGGGATCTACAAACTATTCAGTGGGTACTAAAACGCCATTTTAATACTGGATCTATCGATAGTCTCAACCTCTTACAGCGTGGGTTTTTAACATCATCAGAGCAAAAGGAACTATTAGAAAACCAAGCTTTTCTTTGGCAGATCCGTTATAGCCTCCATACCTTAGCTAATCGTAGTGAAGATCGGCTTTTGTTTGATTATCAAATAGCCATTGCTAAGCAACTAGGCTACCACGATCAAGGATCGCATTTAGCGGTCGAGCAGCTCATGAAGGATTATTATCGAACTGCTAGGAGTATAGAGAGTCTTAATGAAATATTATTACAATTATTTGAAGAAGAATTTTTTCTCATTAATGAAAAAACCAACATTCGCTCTATTAACAAGCGCTTTCAGATTCGTAATGGATTTATCGAGGCCACTGATTCTAAAGTATTTAACCGTGTTCCTTCCGCCTTATTAGAAATTTTCCTTTTACTCCAAAAATATCCTCAATACATTAAAGGTATACGAGCTTCAACTGCTCGGCTTATTCGGGAGAATTACTCGATTATTGATGATCGCTTTCGTGCCAAACTTGCTAATCGTAAATTATTTATCAAGATCATCCGCCAGCCTTATGGAGTTGCACGCACGCTCCAGCGTATGAACAAATACAGTATACTTGGGGTCTATCTACCCGTCTTTGGCAAAATTGTTGGCCAAATGCAATACGATATGTTCCATGTTTATACTGTTGATGAGCATACTTTATTCCTAATCCGTAATCTACGACGATTCACTCTTCCGAAATATGCCCATGAATTCCCTCTATGCTCAGAAGTATTTCGGTATATCCCTAAGCCTGAACTACTCTATCTTGCAGGTCTCTTCCATGATATTGCCAAAGGACGCGGCGGCGATCATAGTGAGCTTGGCGCTAAGGATGCTTTGGAGTTTTGTCTCTTCCATGGGTTTAGTCTCCACGACTCTCGCTTAGTTGCTTGGTTAGTTACCCATCACTTGATCATGTCCATGACAGCTCAACGGCGTGATATTAATGATCCAGAAATAATTAAAGAATTTGCTATAAAAGTTGGAGATGAAACCCATTTAAACCATCTCTACTTACTCACTGTTGCAGATATTCGCGCTACTAACCCTAGTCTTTGGAATAGCTGGAAAGATGCTTTACTAAGCAAGCTCTATATCGCAACTCAACAAACATTACGACGAGGTTTAGATCATTCGATTGATAAATTTGATCATATCCATGATGTTCAACACAAGGCTCAAGAAATATTGCTAGGAAAAGGTTGGACTAAGCAAGCGCTTAACTCTCTATGGAGCGAAATTGATATCGATTATTTTCTACGGCATACACCTGATGAAATATGCTGGCATGCAGAGGCACTTGCTCAAGGAAGCTATCATAACGAAATGCCTAGATCTTTAGTACGTATCCATAATCTAGAACCTAGTACGGTAGAAGTATTTATCTATGCTAAAGCTCATAGGCTTATTTTTACTGTAACTACCAGCACTATGACTCAGCTTGATTTAGATGTTTTGGATGCTCGAATCCTAACTACTCGCCATGGCTTTATTCTAGAAAGCTTCATCGTTCGTGAAGTAGCAGCTGTCAATGCCGGGGCCGATCTGGAGTTGCGTTTGCGAGAAATACAAGAAACATTAACTCAACATTTAATTGATCCTGATCATACTCAACCTTACCGTCCTAGGTTTATTTCACGGAAACTGAAGCTATTTCAATTCCCTACTAAAATTAGTTTTAGTGAGGATCATCGTAATCACTGTACTATCATGGAATTAATCACCAATAACTGGCCAGGTCTCCTTTCACAGATTAGCCAAGCGCTAGTCAACTGCCAAATACAACTCACTAACGCTAAAATTACCACGCTAGGTACTCAAGTTGTCGATGTTTTTTTTATTCGCAATGATGAAAATCAACCTCTAACCCAAGAACAACAAAAACAGTTAGCGGAAATGATTTATGCTTATTTAAAACATGCCGCTGCAAACATTAGCTCTAAAAAATAGAAAAAGGGGCAACTCCTCCAATAGGCCATAATTTTTAACACAGTCTCTCTATCATCCATTGAAAACAAACAAGCATAGAGGCAGCAAAAATACCTGCTACAACATCATCAAGCATAATCCCTAACCCCCCTGATAAGCGACGATCCAGTATATAAATAGGCCAAGGTTTCCAAATATCAAATAGGCGAAAAAAAATAAACCCGCCTAGCAACCATACCCAACCTCCACCACTAGGGGCTACTATCATAGTCACTAAAAAACCTACAAACTCATCCCAAACAATACATGGAGGATCTTTAATTTCTAGATCTCTCGCCGTCACTTGGCAAATCCAAATACCCGCTAAAAATAAGATAAATACTAATAAGATGTACCATAACAAAGGCCAGTCTTGAATCCATAAATAAATAGGTAATGCAGGCAACGTACCAAAAGTACCTGGAGCTCTAGGGGCAAGGCCAAAACCAAAACCAAAAGCCAAGAAATAGATAGGGTTAGTTAATATACGACGTAAGTTGCTCTTTACAGTAAACTCAGCCATAAAAATTAAAAGTGACGATAACCTTCATATTGAGGAGTAAATATTGTCCCATCTTTCAGGCAACAACGTAAATCTGATCCTTCTGTAATTACCCCAATGAATGTCAGGGAACAACCAAAATTTGACAATAATACTTGCATCTGCTGGTAAGCTTGAAGGGGAGCCGTAATGCATAACTCATAGTCATCACCTGCAGTCAGTGCTAATGTCAAAGCTTCTATTCTCTCAAGAGAGGATTGCAGCGGCTGCGAAAGAGGTAGAGATTCCATTTCAATTACTGCCCCAACACCACTACGATTCAGGATATGTCTCAGATCCGCAGCAAGACCATCAGAGATATCAATGGCAGCATGGGCTAAAGAGCGTATAGCCTGAGCTTCAGGCACACGGGGCCGTGGCCAATCTAGACGATTCTCGGCATAAAACAAATTTTCTGGCATTAGTTCCCTGCCCTTCAAACGTGCCTGAAGCGCGAGTCCAGCGTCGCCTAAAGTACCCGTTACATAAATCCCATCGCCTACGCAAGCCTTATCACGCCTCAAAGCCTTTCCTTTAGGTACAAATCCATGTAATTGCATAGTGACCGCTAGTGAACCTCGGGTAGTATCCCCTCCTATTAGCTGCACGCCATGATTTACTGCAAGCTCACTTAACCCTTGGGTAAATTGTGCTAACCAAATCCGATCAACTCTAGGAAGAGTTAGTGCTAAAGTCGCCCAAGCTGGAGTAGCACCCATGGCCGCTAAATCACTTAGCCCCACTGCTAGGGCTTTATGCCCTAAAGCAGCAGGATTAATTGCCGCAGTAAAGTGTATTCCTTCAATTAGGGTATCTATAGAAATAGCAAGCTCATAACCTAGTGGGACAGTAGCTAAAGCGCAATCATCACCTATAGCAAGGCTTACATCATCTCGTTTATGAGTACAATTGGTAAAAAACTCATTAATTAAAGAAAACTCATCTATAGTCACGGATGATCACGAAAAATATCAGCTAATCTAATAACCGTTGAATTAATATCTACTGAAAAAAGGCAATTATCATCACTGGGATCTAGCTTGAAACTCTGCAGCCCGAACCTTACGAGCTACCTTATCAAGAATACCGTTAATATAACGATGACCATGTTCGGCACCAAAACACTTAGCAAGTTCAATCGCCTCATTTAATACTACTCGGTAGGGAATATCAGCACAAAAAAGAAACTCAAAAGCCCCTATCCTTAAAATAGCATATTCAACTAGATTCACTTCATTAATGGGTCGATCTAAGAATGGCTCAATGCAACTATCTAACTCGCGCTGATGCTGAATCACTCCGCTGAGCAATTTTTGAAAATAAGCTTTGTCAACATTAATTAAATTTTGATCTATGATAAATTCAGTATCAATACTGCTAATATCCTGCCCAGTTAATTGCCATTGATAAAGGCCTTGCAAAGCTGCTGCGCGAGCCTTAGAACGACTATTACTCATGCTTCCAGACCCTCTAGCTTATGAATTTGCCGCAATACATCGACCATTTCAATCACAGAAAGTGCCGCATCTACTCCTTTATTTCCAGATTTAGTGCCTGCTCGCTCTATAGCCTGTTCAATAGTATCGACAGTTAGCACTCCAAAACCAACAGGTAAATTATGCTGTAATGAAACAATCCCAAGACCTTTGCTACACTCACCAGCAACATACTCAAAATGTGGTGTGACCCCTCGAATAACTACGCCTAAAGCTACTAAACCGTCAAATCCACCTCGTCGAGCCATAGCTTGCACCGCCAATGGCAATTCATATGCCCCTGGAACTCGAACGATTTCAATATTCTTAGCCGCTACTCCATGCCGAAGTAAAGTATCTATGGCACCATCTAATAAGCTAACGACAATAAATTCATTAAATTGAGCTGCAACAACGCCTATCCGCAAATTTTGCGTAGAATAATAGCTACCAGTAATCGTTTTAATTTTATCTTTCATGCCTTCCTTTACTTTTAGGTAGTAATTGGGGTAGCGTATTTCTGATCTTTATCAGTACAAACTCTATGGTGAGTAAAAAATACTTACATTCTTCTTTCAATAATTAAAATAAGAATAGCAGAACTACCCGAAACAAAGGACAAAAACATTCACAACTATCTTTGCCGCTAAGCGCCAATAAGCTGATAAAAATATGAAAATACCTTATGGAAAAGGCACTAAGACGATATGTAAATATAATTTTAACAGCTTTTAGGTGGCTATTCTTACTCAATAGCTCATAAAATCCAATCTTAGGCAAATTTTTAGCTAAGAAAAGCTGAAGTTGAAAGATAACGATCGCCGCGATCACAGATGATAGTTACAATCGTGCTATCCTTTATCTCTTGAGCTAGGCGTAATGATGCTGCAACTGCTCCTCCAGAGGAAATCCCCGCAAATATCCCCTCTTGCGCCGCAAGTTGCTGGGTAATCTCTTCTGCTTCTTGCTGAGAAATATCAATAATTCTATCTACCCTAGTTGGATCGTAAATTTTAGGTAAATAGGCTTCTGGCCAGCGACGAATTCCGGGAATGCTAGCGCCCTCCATAGGCTGAACACCAATAATTTTAATATTTGGGTTTTGAGCCTTAAGATAACGAGAAACTCCCATAATTGTGCCAGTAGTTCCCATTGCACTCACAAAATGGGTTACAGTACCCCCTGTATCATGCCAAATCTCAGGGGCTGTTCCTTCATAATGAGCCTGAGGGTTATCTGGATTAGAAAATTGATCCAGTACCCGACCCTTTCCTTGTACCTGCATCTCTAAGGCTAAGTCACGCGCTCCTTCCATTCCCTCATCTTGAGATACTAAAATAATTTTGGCACCAAAGGACTTCATGACTGCTCTCCGCTCTACACTCATACTCTCTGGCATAATTAATACCATTTGGTAGTTTTTAATAGCAGCAGCCATAGCAAGCGCAATCCCGGTATTGCCGCTAGTGGCCTCTATTAATGTATCTCCAGATTTAATTTCCCCTCTCCGCTCTGCGCGATGAATCATACTTATCGCAGACCGATCCTTAACTGAACCAGCAGGGTTATTACCCTCTAGTTTTACTAATATAGTATTATTCGTCCCACAGGATAGACGTTGGAGTTTGACTAACGGGGTATGGCCAACGAAATTTTCAATCGAAGGATAATTCATACTAGCCGTAAGCGCTCCTTAAAATCTGATGACCCACTTCAGCATTGCTAATGCAAAAGAGCGCGCCAAAATACCTCATCGCTATCAGTACTATCATTATATTTGCTCTACTGGATTTAAGTTTAGCGATTTGGTTTTTTTGCTATCTCCTATAAGCAAAGTAACAAAGGCTACCGCATAATCTTTTTCATCAGCAAGGCTAAGTAATGCTCGATCAATACCTAAAAATTGAATTAACTCGTCAGCCTGCCCCAGCCATTTTAAAAATGGCTGCCCCATCTTAGTATGGCTAACACCAATATGGCGAAGCTGTAAGCCACTTCTAAAACCTGTGCCAAGGGCTTTAGCAGCGGCTTCCTTAGCAGCAAAACGCTTAGCAAGAAAATGGGCAGGTCGCTTATCCAGTAAAAACTCTTTAAATTCATCACTAGTGAGAATACGCTGAGGGAAACGCTCACCATAGCGCTCAAGCAACATCATCATCCTAGAAATCTGTACAATATCAGTACCAATTCCAAAAATCACCTCCGAGCCTCTCTCATTAGGCGCTTCATTTCTCTAACAGCTGGCTGTATCCCTATAAATAAAGCACGAGCAACAATAGCATGACCAATATTAAGCTCAACAACATCAGGGATTGCGGCAATGGTACTCACATTATAGTAGTTTAATCCATGCCCAGCATTAATTTGTAGCCCAGCCTCCCGCCCCGCCGCTATCGCTTTGGTAATTCGCTGAAGTTCCTGCTGGTAACTTACTTTATTAGTAGCATTAGCAAAATGACCGGTATGAATCTCAATGACAGGCGCTAAAGCCCGAGTTGCCGCTTCAACTTGATAAGGGTCAGGATCAATAAATAAGGAAACTTTAATTCCAGCTTCTCGGAGACGAGTGCAAGCCTCAAAGATACGATCAAATTGATTCACTACATCTAATCCCCCTTCAGTGGTAAGCTCTTCCCGTCGTTCTGGTACTAAGCAACAATCTTCGGGGCGATACTTCTCAGCAATCACTAACATGTCCTCAGTAACTGCCATTTCTAGATTCATCTTACTAAGTAAAATATCTTTTAATAAGGCTACATCTCGCTCTTGAATATGACGACGATCTTCTCGAAGATGTAAGGTAATACCATCAGCTCCAGCTTGTTCAGCCTCAATTGCTGCCTGTACTGGATCAGGGTATCGAGTCCCCCGAGCTTGACGTAACGTAGCTACATGATCAATGTTAATCCCTAACAAAATAGTGTTATTTGTGATCATGGGCGGCTCTTTTTTTATCATTATTAGAAAACTGACGAAGTTCTTTTAGTAAATACTGGCTTTTTAGCGGCTTACTACCTAAGTAAAAGGACAGTAACCATCGCAGTAAATACTTAGATTCACGTAGGCTAACAGGATCTGTTAATTGACCTTGAGCTAAATTTAACAGCGTACGCCCTTGGATCCTCATCCCCTCTAAATCTTCTGTATGAAAGCGCTGCGGGCCTTTTTCCGCCTTATAGTTATACCATTGTTCCGCCTCTATAGGTTGATAGGTATCCGCTTCATATTGCAGCAGAGGCCCGTATCCTAAATGAGCGAGTAGATCCCGCTCAAATAAACGTAAAGCCTGCTGGCGCTGCTGCAGATTAGTTAGTGATAGTAATGAGCGTGTATAGACTAAAAATAGTGCTTCAAATGGATCATAACGGGATAATAAGCGCAGCAGTAGCTCATTTAGATAAAAAGCACATACCAGCCCTTCTCCCACTAGGGTAAGATCTCCATCGGTAATCTCAGCGCTGACTAAAGTAACTAAATCTCCCCGCCCAACCCAAGAGAGCAGTAAAGAGCGAAATGGCTGCAATAAACCGGCAATCTTAGAACGCTGCTGTCTTACGCCCTTAGCGACTAGACCTACTCGACCATAGTTTTGAGTAAAAACCTCTACTAAGGCGCTTGTTTCTCGATAAGGGCGTAAGCTCAGGATATATGCAGGCTGGAGATTAACCTTCATCTTGGATCTAGGATTCCACTGGCCTCTCTTGCGGCCGCATATGGGGAAACAATAATACATCCCGGATCGACGAAGCGTCAGTAAATAACATTACCACTCGATCGATACCTATCCCTTCTCCTGCCGTAGGAGGCATACCATACTCAAGTGCACAAATATAGTCCATATCAAAAGGCATTGCTTCCAGATCCCCAGCCTCTTTATCCTGTAGCTGTAATCGAAAACGTTCAGCTTGATCTTCAGCATCATTGAGCTCAGAAAAACCATTTGCAATCTCTCGTCCCCCCACAAAAAACTCAAATCGATCAGTAATAAACGGATCAGCACTATTACGTCGAGCTAAAGGGGAAACTTCAGTTGGGTAAGCAGTAATAAAGGTAGGGTTTTTAAGCTTAGGCTCTATTGTTTTTTCAAAAATTTCAAGCTGAATCTTACCTAGGCCATAATTTTTCTGAAGCGGAATTTTTAAATAATCAGCAACTTTACGCGCTGTAGAAAGCGTTTCTAAATCCTCTGGCCTTATATTGGAGTGATAATGAAGAATAGACTCTTTGAGAGTCATACAAGCAAAGGGACTGCCAAAATCATATTCTTCACCTTGGTAAGTGATTGTAGTTGTTCCTAATATTGTCTGTGCCAGCTCCCTCATCATGGATTCAGTAACATTCATCAAATCCTCATAAGTAGCATACGCTTGGTAAAATTCCAGCATAGTGAATTCAGGATTATGGCGAGTAGAAAGCCCTTCATTACGGAAATTACGGTTAATTTCAAAGACCTTTTCAAAGCCACCAACCACAAGACGCTTAAGATAGAGCTCTGGGGCAATGCGCAGGAATAACTCCATATCTAACGCATTGTGATAGGTAATAAAAGGCCGAGCTAATGCACCTCCGGGGATAGCCTGCATCATGGGCGTTTCCACTTCTAAAAACCCCCGATCTACCAGATAATGGCGAATATGATTAATAATACGACTACGCCGACGAAAGGTCTCTCGAGTTGCTTCGTTCATGATAAGATCTAGATAACGCTGGCGATAGCGGGTTTCTTGATCTGCTAAACCATGAAATTTTTCAGGTAACGGGCGCAAAGATTTCGTAATCAGCTGCAAATGATCGACTCGAACCGAAAGCTCACCACTCTGGGTTTTCATCAACAAACCTTCAGCTCCTACAATATCTCCAATATCCCAGCGCTTAAATTCCTGATAATCCCCTATAATTAAACTATCACTACGAATATAAAGCTGCATCTGACCTGACATATCTTGAATATGGACAAAGCTCGCCTTACCCATGATCCGTCGGGTCATCATCCGACCTGCCACCTTAACCCGCAAAGGTTTAGATTCTAACTCATCAGCACTTTTATGACTGTACTCCGCATGCAACTTATTGGCTATTGCGTTACGTTGAAAATCATTGGGAAAGGGATTTCCCTGCTGACGAAGATCAGCCAACTTTGCTCGTCTCTGAGCAATTAGATCACTTTCTTCCTGTTCAGCCATTTTGCGTTATCTTTAATTTCATTATCCCAGCCCCACTATTAATTATGTGCGCTTTAATAAAATGAGTTACTCAATAAACCTAAAGTCCATTCTTAAGGCTTGCTTCAATAAATAAATCCAAATCTCCGTCTAATACTGCTTGAGTATTACCCACTTCAACATTAGTACGCAAATCCTTAATCCGAGATTGATCTAAGACATAGCTACGAATCTGACTACCCCAACCAATATCCGCTTTGGCCTCCTCTGCCGCCTGCTTTTGTGCTTGCCGTGCACGCATTTCTAATTCATATAATTTAGCCCGAAGTTGTGCCATGGCATGAGCTTTGTTTTGATGCTGTGATCGCTCACTTTGGCATTGAGCAACGGTATTAGTAGGCAGGTGAGTAATTCTGACTGCCGAATCAGTTCGATTAACATGCTGCCCCCCCGCGCCACTAGCTCGGTAGGTATCAATACGTAAATCTGCGGAATTTATCTCAATATCTATCCTCTCATCTATCTCAGGATAAACAAATACCGAGGCAAAAGAAGTATGGCGCCGATTCCCTGAATCAAATGGCGATTTGCGCACTAAACGATGAATCCCTGTTTCAGTTCTTAGCCAACCAAAAGCCCATTCCCCTTCAAAATGAATAGTTGCACTTTTAATTCCAGCCACTTCTCCTTCAGAGACTTCGCTAAGCTCAGTTTTAAAACCATGTTTCTCGCCCCAGCGCAGATACATTCTTAATAGCATATTTGCCCAATCTTGAGCCTCTGTACCCCCAGATCCTGACTGAATATCCAAGTAAGCAGAGCTGGAATCCATTTCACCTGAAAACATACGGCGAAACTCTAGCTTTGTTAAGTGTTGTTCTATCGCATCTAATTCAGTCGTTACCTCCCAAGCAATACTCTGATCATCTTCAGCCACTGCAAGTTCAAATAATTCCTTTGCTTGGGTAATTTCCTCTCTTAGTTCTGTCAATGAATCTACTATAGCTTTTAACTGTGCCCGCTCTTGACCCAGTTTTTGCGCCCGCTCTGGCTGACTCCAGATAGAGGACTCCATTAGCTCCCGTTCAACTTCCAGTAATTGCTCTTGCTTTCCTGCAAAGTCAAAGATACCCCCGTAAAGCCTTTAATCGCTCCATAAGGCTATTAATTCGCTGTATTACCGTATTTTTTTCTATCATTAATCCCTCTCTATAATTCATTTAATATATGAGAAAAAGCTATTAATCCATTTATAGCTTAGGAAGGTAATTTAAAGGATCTACTGGCTGGCCATTATAACGAATTTCAAAATGAAGCTTGACCTGATCAGTCCCACTACGCCCCATTTCAGCAATCTTTTGCCCCCCTTTCACTAGGCTACCTTCCTCAGTTACTAATAATCGATTATGAGCATAGGCGCTAAGAAAACTATTATTATGCTTAATAATAATCAACTTACCATAACGTGGTAGCCCCATCCCACTATAAACCACCTCACCATCAGCAGCCGCAACTACGGGTTGTCCTAACTGCCCAACAATATCTATTCCTTTCCGATCAAGAGTAGTATTAGAGAAACTCTGAATAATTTTTCCTTCAGTAGGCCAGCGCCAAGATATAAGATGTTTCTTAGACGAAGTAGGTTGAATTTTATTTAGTGGAGGCCGAGTTGCTAATTTAGGCTGGATCTCTACGTTATTATTATCAATTCTTTGCTTTAGTTTAGGAGCACCTTGGTGTTTAAGAGGATCCTCTGAGAGAGAGGTTAAGCGTAATTTCTGTCCTACATAGATAGTGTAAGGAGAATCTATTTCATTCCAGCTAGCCAAGTTCTTATAGTCCAAACCATATGCCCAACCAATAGTATATAAAGTATCTCCCGGCTTAACAGTGTAATAAGACACATGAGGTCCTGACCCAAAAATACCGCAGCCCGTAAAAAAAATAACAATAACTAATAAAAAACGCACTAAAACCAAATGATTTAAAATATAAAATACGGCTTACATATTATCTATTAATTTAAAACTAAAAAAAAAGAGGTAAACCATACTAAAGGGGTAGAAGTTACGCTGATCATATACAAGGTTTACTTTCCTGTACTATTAAAACCACAAGCGAACTTCCAGATAGGAGTTTTTAATGATCTAATTACCGATATAGCTAAAATATCCCACTTCTAATTATAAACATCTCTCTGTAAGCAAAAATTACCACGCATTGATCCCTATAATCGTGTTATAAAATAAGTATAAGATCCCACTAAGTTTTTTCAAATTTTGTCTCCTACTAGAGGTACAAAACTAACCCTCTCTAAGGTTTTCATCTCAAAGCCATCTACAGTTTTAGTGACAGTTATTAAAGATTGTACTTTGGTAGTGCCTACCGGAATAACCATTCTTCCCCCTACAGCTAACTGCTTAAGCAATTGTTGAGGTATCTCTGTAGGGGCAGCCGTCACTAATATACCCTGATAGGGACCGCAAGCGGGCCAGCCCTCAAAACCATCTGCATATTTAGCGCGAATATTAGTAATGCCAAGCTGACTAAAGCGCATCTGAGCCTGAATAAGCAGAGGTTTGATTCTCTCTATCGTGTAAACTAACCCTGCTAAACGGGCTAAAACTGTGGTCTGATACCCAGAGCCCGTACCAACCTCCAAGACTTTCTGAAGTGGCCCTCCCACTAGTAGCGATTCAGTCATACGGGCTACTATATAAGGTTGAGAGAGAGTCTGCCCAAAACCAATAGGTAAAGCGGTATTTTCATAAGCACGACTTGAAAGCGCTTCGTCAACAAAAATATCCCGAGGTGTCCTTCCCATTACCTTAAGTACCTCGGAATTTATAATACCCTCCTCATACAATTGCTGAATAAGCCAATCTCGACTACGTTGAGAGGCGACCCTAGTACCAGAGGATCTTTTTTTCATCAAATAGGAATTCTGCGTAACCATCCAGCTATTTTATCCAGAGCCTCATAACGAGTTAGATCCACTTGAATAGGAGTAATGGAAACCACTCCCCGGGCTATAGCATAAAAATCAGTGCCCGGGCCTGCGTCTTGGCTCTTACCTGCTGGGCCCACCCAATAAATAGGGCGCCCTCTAGGATCAATATCTTTAATTATAGCCTCTGATCGATGCCGATAACCTAGGCGAGTAGCTTCAAAACCGGTAATTTTTGCGCGAGGCAAGTCAGGTACATTAATATTAAGAATTGTATTAGCTGGCAATGGATCTTCTATAAGCCTCATTACAAATCGACGAGCTACCCAAGCTGCAGTGTCAAAGTGATCAGGTTTAGCAGACGCTAAAGACACAGCAATAGCTGGTAAACCTAAAAACCGCCCTTCCATAGCAGCAGCTACTGTGCCTGAATAAATAACATCGTCACCTAAGTTTGCGCCTGCGTTAATTCCTGAAACCACCATATTAGGTTCTTCTTTTAGCAAACCTGTAATCCCTAAATGTACACAATCAGTTGGGGTACTCTCTACACAATAAAATCCATTCTCTCCGAAACTTACGCGCAAAGGTCTATCTAAAGTTAAAGAGTGGCTAGCGCCACTGCGATCTCGATCGGGTGCTATTACGGTAACTTCAGCAATCTCGGTTAAGCAATCTGCAAGCACACGAATACCACGTGCTAAATAGCCATCATCATTACTTACAAGAATTCTCATTCTGAATCTTCTATTTTTATTCTGCTACTCTCATAGAATTTTACTATTACCTAAACTGATAGGTAAAACATCTTCTTTCTAGAAAGGAAGTAAATTTTTTATACTCAATCTACAAAATTAAAAATAAATTGGCTATTTTTATTAACTATAATTACGTCTAAGGTAGGTAATTCTTTAATTAATTAAAGAATTACCTAGATAGATATAAGATTTTTTTCTTAAAGCATAAAGATACACTGTAATTATCAAAAAATACTAAACAATATCCAAATAAAATCAGTTTTCCTATCACCTCTCAAATTTCAAAAATAAAATTATAAGTTTTAAACGTCTTGATGATAATCCAGTAGGGTATACAGATAATCTCTAAAAGGTTGGCCTAACTCAGAGTGCTTAAGCCCATACTCTACTGTAGCTTGAAGATAACCTAATTTACTGCCGCAATCATAGCGCTTGCCACTAAAACGGTAAGCAAACATATATTCCTGCTTCAATAAAGCTGCTAGTGCATCTGTCAGCTGAATCTCACCACCAACACCGCTAGTAGTAGTTCGTAATAAATCAAAGATACGAGGCGTTAAAATATAGCGACCCACTACTGCCAATGAAGAAGGGGCAGCCGCTGGTGTAGGCTTCTCAACAATTCCTTCTACCTTATACTCTCGACCTTCAGTTAAGCCAGGCTGGATAATGCCATATTGTTCCGCGTTTCCAAGATCTATCTCTTCAACACCCACTAAACTACAGCGATGCTTACTAAATTGCTTGACCATCTGCAAAAGACAGCCTTCATCACTTGTATGGATTAAATCATCGGCGAGAATCACAGCAAAAGGCTGATCATCTACAACAGGGGCAGCGCAGAGCACTGCATGACCTAATCCTAAGGTTTCTTCTTGGCGAATATAAACACAAGTAATATCCTTAGGAATAATATTCCGCACTAATGTTAATAATTTATTATTACCCCGCTTTTCCAGCTCAGCTTCCAATTCATAGGCTTTATCGAAATGATCAGGAATTGGCCATTTATTACGCCCAGTTACAAAGATCATTACTTTAATACCTGCCTCAACGGCTTCCTCAACAGCATATTGAAGCAAAGGCTTATCCACAATGGGAAGCATCTCTTTTGGGCTTGCTTTAGTTGCAGGAAGGAAACGAGTGCCTAGTCCAGCTACAGGAAATACAGCCTTAGTAATTGATTTCACCCTTATTTTCCTCTGACCGCTATCGCCTCAGTACTTATTTGCTGAAACTCAGTCTCTGCATCAATCTTTGGTACTAATCGATACAATACTTGTTTCACCTGCTCTTCATCTCCTAAATTACAAGCTGCTTCTAACTCTCGCAGCCCTTGTTCTAAGTTTTCCCAGTTAATAGCGCCATGGCGTGCTAATAGAATCTTTGGTGACTTAGTAGCTAAAGGGGCCTCATGCTTATAAAACAATTCTTCATGAAGCTTCTCCCCTGGCCGAGATCCTGTATAAACAATTTCTACCCCTGCGCCTAGTACTTGACCAGAGAGGCGAATCATTTGCTCAGCAAGCTCAGTAATCTTAATTGATTCACCCATATCAAGGACAAATATTTCTCCTCCTTCACCTATCATTGCTGCTTGAGTAATCAGATGGCAAGCCTCAGAGATAGTCATAAAGTAGCGACTCATTTCCGGATGAGTGACTGTAACTGGCCCGCCTGCCGCAATCTGTGCCTGAAATAAGGGCACCACACTTCCTGCTGACCCAAGTACATTACCGAAACGCACTACAATGAACCGTGTCTGGCTACCTCGGCTAAGATTCTGACAGAGAAGCTCTGCTATTCGCTTACTTGCACCCATGATACTCATTGGATTAACCGCCTTATCAGTGGAAATTAGGACAAAAACTCCACATCCGGCCTGCTCTACTGCCTCAGCCAAACAACGAGTTCCAAATACATTATTTCGCACAGCCTGTCGTGCCTGTCTTTCAAGGAGAGGCACATGTTTATAAGCTGCTGCATGAAATACTACCTCTGGAAGGTGGCGTATTAAAATTTCCTTGATCTCAGCTCTATCACATATATCACACAAATATATATGAAGATTAATTTTAGAGAATTTTTGACGTAACTCCTGCTCAATGGAATAGAGTCGATATTCATTATTATCCATTATGATGAGATCGGCAGGCTCAAAACGAGCCAACTGCCGACAAAGCTCAGATCCAATAGATCCTCCCCCTCCACTGACCAGTAGAGATTTATTTGCAAAACCTTGGTAAATATGAGCCTCATCTAAAAGCACTTCATCCCGCCCTAGCAAATCATCAATTGCCACCTCGCGCAGCTCTCTAATACTAGCTTGTCCTGAAACTAAATCCTGCAACCGGGGTAAAGTACGGTAAGGAATTTTTACTTGCTCACAGAATGAAACAACTCGACACATCTGCCCACTATTGGCTGAAGGCATCGCAATAACAACAATATCCACGGACATTTCATCTACTTTAGTAGGTAGCTGTTCTAATACTCCTACTACTGGAATTCCTCGTACTTGCCGTCCTATTAATTCACGTCGATCATCTAAAAAAGCAACTGGTAAATAATTACCTTCACCTAGCATATCACGCGCCAGTAAATCACCAGCACGACCAGCCCCTAGAATAAGAACCCGCTCTCGATAAGGATTTGCAGTTAAAGTAAATCGACGATCCTTCCATATCCGATAAGCAAGCCGAGGAATTGCAAGTAAAAGCAATGAAAAAATAGGATAAAGTAGTAGTGTACTTCGGGGCACGCTATCTAGACGGTTAATCAAAAAAAGTACTAATGCGACAAAAAGAGCCCCATAACCAATCGCACGGATAATATTCAATAAATCAGGAATACTTGCAAAACGCCATAGCCCTCGGTAAAGCCCAGTCCAAATTAAAATAATACTTTGGACTATGACAATAACAGGTAAAGTATTGAGACATGACTCCCAATCTACCGAATAGGGTGATAGGTTATAGCGAGTAAGATAACTAAATACCCAAGCTAAGCAAACAGCAATAATATCATGAATAATAACTACTGCCCGCAGCCTCTGTGACTTCAAAAAAGAGCTTACTTTACTATTCAGCATTGCCTAATAACTTCCCGCCTTCCTAGGAGAAGTAGAATTATGCTACAGAGCTCATTCACTTCATACCCTGAAAGCTCCGTGACAAAGCATAACCACGCCAGCTCCTTTTTTCCCTATAGAGTTTAAGGCTTAAAAAATAATAAACCCCACTTCCCAATCATAAAGAAGTAATACCAATAGCTGATGATCTCTATTAATATAATAACACTACAAACTTCATTACTCTTATAGCTTATCTATAAGATAAATAATATGCAGATCAACTAACAATAAAATATTTATGATAGATTTATACAGTTCTAAGCAAATTCTAATCTATCTATCAACAACACATAGAAGAATTTTATTCAATATTAAAATGCTCTAAGGGCATTTTCTTAGCAAATTTCCATAGCAGCCTTTATACAATCCCAGAATTTATAGGTATATCTATAATTAACTCAAATTAAGGGATATCAATAAAGCAAGTGTTTTTAGTATCCTTAGTTTATAAAACCCCCTATCCGTCATCTCTATGGATTTTGCTTAAGATACCTACTCTACTATCTATTTCAGCGTGTATAGTTTCGACCTTTCCAGCTAGAGCGTACACCACGCCAGTAACGTAGCGCTGAACCCCAAGTCATCGCAAGATACAAGGTACCCGTCACAGGTAGCAGTAAGGCAAAATATGGCGAGACACGATAATAATACAATGTTGGTATATAGCTTATCAGCATCGCAATAAATGCCGTAAAAGCTACCATACGGCTAATACCGGTACCTATCAGCAATACTACTAACGGTAACCAATATGCAACAATAAAAACTACAGTTACCGCCCATAATAACCATAGTGAGTAACGAAGCTGAGTATATGCAGAACGTGCTATCATTTGATATATAGCATTAAAACTGGTATAGAGCCGATAGCTCACAACCCCCCGGCTAAGGCCAATCCAAATACGACCGCCCGCCTCCTTTACTTGTCGTGCTAGTGTACAATCATCAATTAGCGCATCTCGCATTGAGCTGAAAGCTCCAATAGTACGAAGCACTTCAGTCTCTACCAATATACAACCGCCTGCCGCTGCAGCCACCCATGGGCTACGTGAATTAGAAATAGCAAACGGATATAACAATTTGAAATAATACACAAAAGCAGGCAACAACAGGCAATCCCAGAAGCTAATACGGCGTAAATCTGCCATTAAAGAAACAAGCTGTGCCCCAGACTCACGTTTATGATGTAAAAGTGCAGCTAATAGGTTAGGCTTAAGTACAATATCACCATCTAATAACAATGTAAGGGGCGTTTGAACATGAGCTAACCCCTGCTCTAAAGCCCATAATTTGCCTGTCCAGCCTTGGAGAAGCGGTGCGCCCTGTAACACAGTTGCGCCTGCAGTGCGCGCTAAGTCTGCTGTTCTATCTTCCGATTGATCATCAATCACCAAGATTCGCAAGCCAACCCCTTGGGTATATAAAGCTTCAACAGTGGCGGCAATAGTTCCTACCTCATTACGCGCTGGCACTAACACTGTAACTTCTGAAAGATCCATATCATCTTTGCTAACAGTGGTTACTGAATCTGGTTCAAGATACTCTCGATTCAGCCACGGCAGCCATGGCACAATAAGGACAGCTAACCATATTACGGTACTTGGTAGAGCTAACCATACCCACATTGCATCACCCATACTGATATCCGTATGTAGGCCCCTACCCCTAAATTAAACTGTTAAGCACCAAAACAATACACCTTGACTAGTAGCTCTCGAGCTAGTTTTACAGCTCAACTGTCTAAATAAAGACATTCTATTTATAAGCTAAATAATCATCCCCGCGCCTACAGTCTCATTAGTAAATTCATTAATAAGAATTAAGCTACCTGTTCCCCTATTCTTACGATAACTATCAAAAAACAGCGGGCTTGTTGTTCGAATTTTAACTCGGCCAATATCGTTAAGCTCTAGTGCTACTTTATCCTCAACTCGGCTTAAGGTGGTAATATCCAATTTATAACGCACCTCTTTAACTACGCAGCGGGCATCTTTAGTAGTATGCTTGATAGCATATTTACCTCCCGGGATTAAAGGTGTTTCATGCAACCAGCAGACCATTAACTCAATATCTTGAGTAGATTGAGGTTGGTTAGTAGGTTTAACAATCATATCCCCTCGGCTGATATCAATATCATCCTCTAAGGTAAGAGTTACCGACATAGGCGCAAATGCCTCATCTATTACGCCATCCATAGTATTAATAGATTTAATACGGGTAGATAATCCTGAAGGAAGCGCTATAATTTCATCTCCCAGTCGAAAAATACCGCCTTCCACGCGCCCAGCATAGCCGCGATAATCATGATAGCTATCGGAGTGAGGACGAATAACGTATTGTACTGGAAAACGGCTATCAATATGATTATAGTCACTGCCAATATGTACATTTTCCAGTATATAAAGTAGCGTACCCCCCTGATACCACGGCATACGCTCAGATTTCTCAACCACGTTATCCCCATAAAATGCACTTATAGGAATATAGTGAATATCAGGAATGTCTAGCTTAGCTGCAAAATCCTCAAACTCATTTTTGATACGATCAAAAACTTCTTCCTTATATTCTACTAGGTCCATCTTATTAATACACAATACAAGATGAGGAAGCTCTAACAGAGAAGTAATTGAGGCATGACGACGAGTTTGCTCAATTATTCCATGACGCGCATCTACTAATACAATAGCTAAATTAGCAGTTGAAGCTCCAGTGACCATATTTCGGGTATATTGTATATGACCTGGGGTATCAGCAATAATAAACTTACGTTTAGGGGTAGCAAAATAACGATAGGCGACATCAATCGTAATACCTTGCTCACGCTCTGCCCGTAAACCGTCTGTTAATAATGCTAAATTAATCTGACCATTACTCTGCTGCTGGCTACTTTTTTGAATCGCCTCTAACTGATCTTCAAAAATAGATTTTGAATCATAAAGTAGACGACCAATTAAAGTACTTTTACCATCATCCACACTACCGGCAGTAGTAAGCCTTAATAAATCCATGGATAGATATTGTGATTGTAAGGATCCATTCATAACTTTAAAAATAACCCTGCCTTTTACGATCTTCCATTGCAGCTTCTGAACGCTTATCGTCAGCTCTCCCTCCGCGCTCAGTTACTCTAGCTGCTGCTACTTCCTGAATAATATCCTCAATGGTAGTCGCCTCAGATTCTACCACCCCAGTACAAGTCATATCCCCTACTGTTCGGCAGCGAACACGCCGTCGCTCTAGAATCTCTCCCCTAGCTAAAACAATATAAGGAGAATTAGATAGCAACATTCCATCTCGCTTAGTAATTTCTCTTTCATGGCTAAAGTAGATGCTAGGAATAGTTATATGCTCTTGAGCAATATATTGCCAAATATCCATTTCAGTCCAATTACTAAGTGGAAATACCCGGAAATGTTCACCTATATGTTTGCGGTCATTGAAAAGCCCCCATAATTCAGGTCTCTGATTCTTAGGATCCCATTGGCCAAACTCATCTCGGTGAGAAAAAATTCTTTCTTTAGCCCGTGCTTTTTCTTCATCACGGCGTCCACCTCCAAAAGCGGCGTCAATCTTAAGCTCTTCAATAGCATCTAATAAAGTGACCGTCTGCAGTTTATTACGGCTAGCATTTAATCCCTTCTCCTCGACAGCGCGCCCTTTATCAATAGAATCCTGCACTAACCTAATAATCAGTTTCGCCTCCATTTTCGCTACAAAATCGTCCCTAAACGCTAAAGTTTCCGGGAAATTATGCCCAGTATCAATATGCAACAAAGGAAATGGTAGCTTAGCAGGCCAAAAAGCTTTTTTGGCCAGCCACACCATAACTATAGAATCCTTACCTCCGGAGAACAGCAGCGCTGGCTGTTCAAACGTGGCTGCTACCTCACGCATAATAAATATTGATTCTGCTTCAAGCTGTTTTAGATGAGTCAGATGATACGATTTCATAACTTCCCATTTGCCGATAAATATTTACTACAAGCTATACTGCCGATTTAGCCTTTAATCTACCTTGAGAATAATTCTTTGTATGTAGGCCACATTCTTTCGTGATAGCATCTTCCCACCACCATCTTCCGGCACGAATATCTTCACCTACAGTAATAGCACGGGTACACGGCGCACAGCCGATACTGGCATAACCTTTATCGTGCAAAGCATTATAAGGTAGCCCAAATTGGCGTATATAGCTCCAAACATCATCTTCACTCCAATCAATCAAGGGGTTAAATTTCTGTAACCCATATTCTTTATCCCACTCAGAGAGTGATAGCTCTTTACGAGTTATTGATTGCTCTCGCCGTACCCCGCTAATCCAAGCTTTTTTTCCAGATAACGCTCGCCTTAAAGGCTCTACCTTACGAATATAACAACACTCTTTACGCAACATAGTCGATTTGTAAAAGCCGTTTGGCCCGTATTCTCTCGCATAAGCCTCTACGGCTTGGGGTTCTGGAAAATAGAGAATTATTTCCCGATCATAGCGATCTTTAATTTTTTGCATTACATCGTAAGTCTCTTGGGGCAAACGACCCGTATCCAAAGTAAATATCTCTATCCTCGGTGCATGCTTACAAATAAGATCTGCAAGCACTATATCCTCAACTCCAAAACTACAGGCAAAACAAGTAGGAATATAATTGCCTTCAATTGAGATCAATAGCGAAGATACCATCTCAACTTTACTTGCTAATAAATCCTCTCTTGTTAGGCTATCCACTATTGTATTCTTCCTTTTTAAAAAATAAATTTAATACCTATAAACATGAGTAAAGCAGATAAAGCTACTCGCGTAATCTTTTCCGAAACATATACGCCTGCTTGGCTACCTAAATAAACTCCAGGTAAAGAACCCAAAAGTAAATTACCCAAAAGCATTATATCCACTGATCCTAAATACCAGTGCCCAATACCTGCGATAGCGGTTAAAGGTACAGCATGGGCAATATCTGTAGCTACAATCTGAGCCATTCGCAATCTAGGGTAAAGATATAATAATATTACTGCACCTAACGCCCCAGCTCCAACAGAGGATAAGGTAACCAAAAAACCTAATACTCCTCCCATCACAACAGTACTTATCGCAGTGAAACGCGGATTCCATCGCAGCAAGATAAATATCTGCAACAATCTAGGCAACCTACCTTTTATGCTTATGCTTTGTAACCAACTCTTCAGAGGCAATGATAGAGCCGTTAAAACTAAAGCCACCCCTAAAGCTGTATTGATCAAGTTTTCTAATTTCTGATCGTGATTCTGAAATAACTTTAGTATTTGTAACGTTATCAGCGTTGCCGGAATACTCCCTAGAGCTAGAAATCCGACTACTCGCCACTGAATGGTATGGTGCCGCCAATGAGCCCCAATACCCCCAATTTTAGTGAGTGCTGCAAATAATAAGTCCGTTCCTACCGCCGTTAGCGGTGGAAGCCCAAAACCAAAAATTAGTAACGGAGTCATTAACGATCCACCACCAACGCCCGTTAACCCAACCATAAAACCAACAACTAACCCAGCAATAACATATCCCAATCCCATTTATCTTAATCCTATTATTATTTCCTTTTTAAAAAACAGGAAGCTCATGGAAATTGTAATGCTTAACAAATATCATATCAAAATATATTATTCTTTATAGATATAATTTTTAATTATACTAAATAACTATGAAACTACGACAATTACAGCTTGTACGCGAAGTAGCACGACGAAAATATAATATATCTGCTGCTGCACAAGCACTTCACACCACTCAGCCAGGGGTGAGCAATCAAATCCATCTCTTAGAACAAGAACTGGGTATACTTATATTTGAGCGTCACGGAAAAAGACTTACAGGGATAACCCCAATTGGGGTTGTAATCTTAAGGATGATTGAACGTATCTTACAGGAAGTAAATAATATTAAAGAAGTAAGCGCAGAAGCTACTGATGATCGTCAAGGAATACTTTCTATTGCTACCACTCACACTCAAGCCCGTTATATCCTCCCATTAGTAATCAAAACATTCAGAGATTGTTACCCTAATGTTCGTTTAAAGATGTTCCAAGGCACTCCTCCTCAAATCGCTGAAATGGCGGCTACCGGTGTTGTAGATTTAGCAATTGCTACCGAAGCTATTGAATCATTTGAAGAGCTAATTCTGTTGCCTTGCTATAATTGGAATCGAAGTGTAATCGTTCCACCAGAGCACCCTCTACTTACATGCCAGCCTCTAACTTTAGAAGCGGTAGCACAATACCCTATTGTGACCTATGTATTTGGTTTTACGGGCCGATCTAAGCTTGATAAGGCTTTTACGAGTAAAGGATTAATACCAAATGTCGTTCTAACTGCTACGGATGCCGATGTTATTAAGACTTATCTCCACTTAGGGCTAGGTATTGGAATTATAGCCAGCATGGCGTTTGATCCAATTCAAGATGCCCCGCTTAAAGCTATCGATGCCAGTCACCTATTTGAACCTAGCACAACCCATATCGGGATTCGTCGCGGTGTTTATCTACGGGGGTATATTTATGCCTTTATCAAGTTATTCACACCACAGCTTACTCGAGAAGTGATAGATGCAGCTATTCATAGTTAAGCTAAAAGGGTTTTCATACGATTACTATTAGGCTGAAGAATTACTCCCTTCTCAGTAACAAGAGCATCAATCAGATCAGCAGGCGTGACATCAAAAGCAGGATTATAGACTTCAGTACCTGGCATGGCGACAGCCTTGCCAGCCAAAGTCAGAATTTCTTCCTGGGGACGTTGCTCTATAGGAATCTCACTACCACTAGATAAGCTCCAATCGATTGTTGAAGTTGGAGCTACTACCATAAAACGCACTCCATGGTGACGGGCAGCCAAAGCTAAGCTATAAGATCCTATTTTATTAGCGGTATCCCCATTAGCTGCAATCCGATCTGCACCAATAATTACCCATTGAATCTGACCTTGCCCTAGCAAATAAGGAGCAACACTATCGGCAATAAGTACGGTTGGTATTTGATCACGCATCAACTCCCATGCAGTAAGCCGCGCTCCTTGCAGCCAAGGGCGAGTTTCATCCGCAAACACTTTTTTAATTTGCCCCTTACTATAAGCATGACGAATAACTCCAAGCGCAGTACCAAAACCACCGGTTGCTAAAGAGCCTGTATTACAATGAGTCAATACATTTGCTGACCCTTCAATCAGAGCGGCTCCTAGCTTACTCATTTGATAATTAGCTTCGATATCTTCTAAGTGAATAGACTGAGCCTCAGCAAGCAAAACAGCCTCCGGATCAACATTATCCGGAAGATCCTTGATGCGAGAACGCATTCTAGCTAAAGCCCAAAAAAGATTAACTGCAGTAGGTCGAGCCGCTGCTAATGCGCATAAATCGGCTTCAATAAGCTGTCTCCAGCTTAAACTGGATTCAGAAAAACGAGCTCTTGCTGCAAGCACTACCCCATAGGCCGCAGCAATCCCAATTGCAGGCGCGCCTCGTACTACCATTTTAGTAATAGCCTCAGCCACCTCAGAGGCGCGGGTTGCAACCTGATAAGTTTCTTCCTCTGGAAGACGACGCTGATCCAAAAATTGCACACCCATTTCAGCCCAAATCACAGCGCGAATTGCGTCATATTTAGTGCTTAACACTTTATGTTATATCCAGTTTAAAAGATTAAAAAGCCCAAAATATAGTGTTGAGTTACTTATTCTCTCACTACGCTCATCAAGGCAATAGTGCTTACCGCTTTTTTATACTCAAATAACCCTATAATCTATATCCATTTCTTTACTGCCAAATAGCTAGCAAGCAAAATAAAAAATATCACTTAATATTAATTATTAAAAACCCTAACTATCCTCTTGCTAATACACCTATTGTTATAATATCAAATATAATAAGGTTATACTTCTGCAGTTATTTTATTCATCTATAACCCTCAACCCTCTATTATGCAAAATATTGATACTATAATTCAGGCTCCTTGGATTATTCCCATTACCCCAGACGATCAAGTATTAGAGGGCTATAGCCTCGCTATCCATCAAGGACGGATTATAGACTGTGCTCCAACAGAAAAAATTAAAACCTACTACCAAGGACAGAATCAAATCGAATTCTCACAACATGCCCTAATGCCCGGCTTTATTAATGCCCATACCCACAGTCCTATGTCTCTTCTACGTGGGCTCGCAGATGATCTACCTCTCATGGAGTGGCTTAATGATCATATTTGGCCGGCTGAAGCGAAATGGATAAGCGAGACTTTTATTCGTGATGGGGCTCTTTTAGCAATTGCTGAAATGCTTCGTGGAGGAATAACCTGCTTTAATGATATGTACTTTTTTCCTGAGGTAGTAGCTCAAGTAGCAGCTGAAACTGGTATACGCGCAGTTATTGGTATGATTACTATCGATTTCCCTAGCGTTTGGGCTAAAAACCCCCAAGACTATATTCGTAAAGGGTTAGAGTTAAATAATAAATACCAGAATCATCCTCTTATCAAAACTGCTCTTGCCCCTCATGCCCCTTATACTGTTAGCGATAAATCCTTAATGCAAATCGCTATTCTGGCTAAAGAACTCCATCTTCCAGTGCATATGCACATCCATGAAACAGAAGATGAAATAAACCAAAGTTTAACCCAGTATGGTATTAGGCCCTTAGAACGACTGCAACGATTAGAATTACTTTCGCCCCAGCTCCTCGCGGTTCATATGACACAACTTACTAATGAAGAAATTCAAATAATTGCAGCTAAGGGTGCTCATATTGTCCACTGCCCCGAGTCTAACCTGAAGCTTGCTAATGGTTTCTGCCCGATAGCAAAGCTATATCAAGCAGGAGTAAATATCGCATTGGGCACTGATAGTGCAGCGAGTAATAATGATTTAGATATGTTTACAGAAATGCGGCTTGCAACCTTATTAGCGAAAACAGTAGCTCACGATGCCAAAGTTATTACCGTTAATCAAGCGCTCCGTATGGCTACTTTGAATGGGGCAAAAGCTTTAGGATTAGAACAAGAGATTGGTTCTTTAGAGATAGGTAAAGCTGCTGATATAATCGCAATTGATCTTGGCAAGCTAGAAACTCAACCTATCTATAACCCAGCTTCTCAAATAGTTTATGCAGCAAGTCGAGATAAAGTTAGTGATGTGTGGATAGCGGGTCAACAAGTCATAAAAAAATATCAATTTATAACCTTAGATGAATCATTCATTTTATCTAATACTAAGACCTGGGAAAAAAAGATAAAGGAAGCAAAAAATCCATATGAAAGAAAAATTAGCTAATGTTGACCCTAGGGAGATAACTAAATTCGAGCAACTAGCCCACAAGTGGTGGGATTATGAAAGCGAATTTAAACCCCTCCATGATATTAATCCGCTTCGCTTAGAATACATTCGTAGCTATTGCGCTTTAGACGGTAAGCAAGTATTAGATGTAGGCTGTGGTGGTGGTATCTTAACAGAAGCGCTAGCTAGACTCGGTGCTAAAGTAACAGGAATCGATTTGGGTAGCACCCCTTTATCTGTAGCACGCTTACATGCTTTAGAAAATGGCCTAGAAATTGATTATCAGCAAATCAGCGTGGAGCAGTTTGCAGAAAAAAAAGCTGAATTCTTTGATATAGTTATCAGTCTAGAAATGCTAGAACATGTGCCAAAGCCTAGCAGTGTTATCGCCTCCTGTTCGCAGCTACTTAAGCCTGATGGGAAAGCATTTTTTTCTACGATTAATCGGACTCCAAAAGCTTATTTATTCGGCATTATTGGCGCTGAGTACACCCTAAGATTATTACCTAAGGGTACTCATGACTATCGGCGATTTATCCGTCCTTCTGAGCTAGAAAGTTGGTGTCGAGCATCGAATCTAACAATTAACAATCTGACAGGTCTTCATTACAATCCTATAACTAGACGCTACTGGCTCGGCAATGATATTAACGTTAATTATCTTAGCTATGGAACAAAAATAATCTGATTCTCTCTAAACCTATAAAGCCTATATTCAGCCTCACTACTGCCTGCCATAAAGAAGATCTCGCTACAAAACAAAATCTTAGATTTATAGAGTAAAAAGTTAAAGTTTATGCATTAGGGCGTGAACGTTCAACTAGCTCTACAAATGCCATTGGTGCCTTATCTCCTGCCCGAAACCCATTTTTTAAGATTCGTAGATAGCCACCGGGACGCCCTTGATAATGAGGGCCTAATTCATTAAACAGCTTAATTACTGCTTTCCTATCTCTTAATCGCGAAAATGCTAATCGTCGATTAGGTACCGAATCTTCCTTAGCCAAAGTAATTAATGGTTCAACAATACGTCTAAATTCTTTTGCTTTAGGTAGAGTTGTATTAATTATCTCATGGTTAATCAAAGAAACAGCCATATTGCGGAACATTAATCTACGATGAGCACCAGTTCGGTTGAGCTTCCTTCCGCTACAGCGGTGGCGCATAATTTTTCTCCTTTCCTTATTTATTAAACAGAAGATGCCCTAGTATCACTTTGTATCTCTGTAGGTGGCCAGTTATCTAGACGTGTCCCTAAAGAGAGTCCTCGCGAAGCTAGCACATCTTTAATCTCTGTCAGCGACTTCTTTCCTAAATTTGGCGTCTTTAACAATCCAACTTCTGTTCGTTGAATAAGATCTCCAACATAATAAATATTTTCTGCTTTTAGACAATTTACTGATCGCACTGTCAGCTCTAAATCATCTATTGGTTGTAACAGTATAGGATCAACCTGGAGCATTTTTTCCTCTTTAGATCCTTTTACTTTATTTTCTAGTTCAACAAAAGCCGTCAATTGATCTTGTAGGATTGTTGCCGCTTTTCGTATTGCTTCATCCGGGGATATTGTACCGTTTGTTTCAATCTCTATAATTAACTTATCTAAATCAGTTCGTTGCTCAACACGAGCGCTATCCACTTCATAGGCTACTCTACGAATAGGACTAAAGGAGGCATCAAGAACTAATCGCCCAATAGACTGATCTTCTTCTGTAAGCCGCGTTGAAGCCGGCTGATAACCTCGGCCACGGGCAGCTTTCATAATAATATTAATCTCACCAGAATGTGTAAGATGAGCCACCACGTGATCTGGATTAACAATCTCTACATCATGCTCAAGTTCTATATCTCCCGCTGTTATCTTTCCGGGACCTTTACTATTTAATATTAAAGTAACCTCATTACGCCCATGTAGCTTAACTGCAACCCCTTTCAGGTTAAGCAAAATTTCTGTTATATCTTCCTGTACTCCATCCTTAGCAGTATATTCATGCAGTACTTGATTAATTTGTGCTTCGATAATAGCACAACCTGGCATTGATGACAGCAAAATTCGGCGTAGAGCATTCCCAAGTGTATGCCCAAATCCACGCTCTAGCGGTTCTAGCGTAACTTTAGCTATATAGCTATTGATTTGCTCAACATTTACTATCCTAGGTTTAAGAAACTCAGATACTGACATAGATACTGTATTTCCCCTTTAGGGAGGGTTAATATTACGTTGGAGTATATTAGAAAGCAGGGCTTTTCTTATTGGGACTAATATTCTCTTACTTTGAGTAAAGTTCAACAACTAGGTTTTCTTGGATATCAGAAGCAAGCTCACTACGATCTGGAATCCTTTTAAATACACCTTCCAGCTTATTAATATCAACTTCTATCCAGCTAAGCTCTGCACGCCCTTGGGCTAACTCAAGTGCAAACTTTATCCGATCCTGCTTCTTAGATCTCTCTCTAATAGATATCAGATCTTCAGTTTGCACTTGATAAGAAGGAATATTTATACCCCTACCATTAACAAGAACCCCTCTATGGTTGACAAGCTGTCTAGCCTCTGCGCGAGTACTACTAAAACCCATCCTATAAACTACATTATCAAGACGCGATTCAAGTAATTTAAGTAGATTCTCACCCGTAGATCCTTTATGTCGAACAGCCTTCTTATAGTAGCATCGAAACTGATTTTCCAATATACCATACATGCGGCGCAGTTTCTGCTTCTCGCGTAGCTGCAATGCATAATCTGATATGCGGGCGCGCTTAGACCCTGTTCCATGTTGGCCAGGTACTTGATCGATTTTACATTTAGAATCAATAGGCCGAATACCGCTTTTTAGAAATAGATCCGTACCTTCGCGTCGCGCCTGCTTAAGCTTGGGGCCTGTATACTTAGCCAATATAAGATCTCCTTTTTAAACTCTTCGCTTCTTGGGAGGACGGCACCCATTATGAGGAATAGGGGTTATATCTATAATATTTGTGATTTTAAATCCTACATTATTTAGAGCACGAGCAGCAGATTCACGCCCCGGACCTGGTCCTTTAACCCGTACTTCTAAATTTTTCATTCCCATTTCTTGTGCTACTCTTCCAGCTTTCTCTGCAGCCACCTGTGCAGCAAATGGCGTACTCTTGCGAGAGCCGCGGAATCCACTGCCGCCCGATGTTGCCCATGCCAATGTATTTCCTTGGCGATCGCTAATCGTAATAATTGTATTATTAAAAGAAGCGTGAATATGTGCAACGCCATCAATTACAATTTTTTTAATTCGTTTTTTTACACTTGTTTTTACCTTTACCATGGTGCTTATCCAACTATCTATTTTGCTAATCTTCTCGGTCCCTTGCGCGTCCTTGCATTGGTTTGAGTACGTTGACCTCGCACTGGAAGACCTCTTCTATGACGAATCCCCCGATAACAACTTATATCCATTAATCGTTTAATATCCATGCTTACCTCACGCCGTAAATCCCCTTCTACTGAAAACTTAGCAATCCTAGCCCTCAATTCATCTAGATCGGTATCGGAGAGATCCCTAACTTTTTTATCAAAAGCTACCCCAGCTGCTTCACATATTTTCCTAGCACGCGCTAAGCCTATTCCATAAATAGATGTAAGCGCAATTACTGTGTGCTTATGTACAGGGATATTAACTCCAGCAATACGTGCCATTACTTTATCTCCATAAACCCTTACGCAGGGGTAAGCTTATTATTATCGTAGGTCGTGTATATTTTTGCCACTAGCTCATCAATTACCTATATATATATGCTGCATGCTGCGGATAATCTATCCTTGGCGTTGCTTATGACGGGCATCCTTACATATAATACGAACCACATTTTTCCGCCGTACAATTTTACAATAACGGCAAACCTTCTTTACCGAGGCGCGAACCTTCATTATTATCTTATACTCCTAATTTTCCTAGCCGCCTAGCCTAATTTAATTTAATTAATATAGCAAGCTACTCCCTCTCCCTCCTCCAGCAGCCCCAGCGCCTCCTTTTAGCTGAGATTTTTTTAATAAGCTCTCATATTGATGAGACATCAAATGCGCTTGTATTTGAGCTACAAAATCCATAACAACAACTACAATAATCAATAAAGAAGTACCTCCAAAATAAAAAGGCACATTCCAATATAATATTAAAAATTCTGGTAAAAGGCATACACCGGTAATATAAATTGCA
The DNA here is from genome assembly GCF_002356115.1 of Candidatus Nitrosoglobus terrae. Lineage (NCBI taxonomy): Bacteria > Pseudomonadati > Pseudomonadota > Gammaproteobacteria > Chromatiales > Chromatiaceae > Candidatus Nitrosoglobus > Candidatus Nitrosoglobus terrae. Next base: position 713,341 of record NZ_AP014836.1, on the reverse strand, counting down.
CCACCTAAGGTAAGGTGACCCATAACATTATCGATATATCTAGCTGTTTGCATCCCTGGCCGTATACCCGGAATGAATGCTCCTGATTTTTTTAAATTATCCGCTGTCTCTTTTGGATTAAAAACAAGTGCCGTATAAAAAAAACAGAAGAAAACAATAGCTATAGCATATAAAAATACATAGATAGGCTGCCCAGGAGAAAGGATGGCTGATAAGTTCCTAAGCCAGCCCATCCCTTCACCAGCGCCAAACCAATTCGCTACAGTTGCTGGGAAAAGGATAATACTTGACGCAAAAATGGGAGGAATAACTCCAGACATATTTATTTTTAGTGGCAAATGGCTAATCTGCCCCCCATATGTTCTTCTTCCATGTTGCTGCTTAGCATAATGTACCGGTATACGTCGTTGAGCTCGCTCCATAAACACTACAAATGCGGTTACTAATACGATTAATACTAAAAGTGTCAATACTGTAAAAATATGTAGTTCTCCAGTCCTAGCTAGTTCTAACGTTCCGCCTAATGCTGATGGTAACCCTGCAACTATACCTGCAAAAATAATTAGTGAAATCCCATTCCCTATGCCACGCTCAGTGATCTGCTCTCCTAACCACATTAAGAATAGAGTTCCGCTTACGAGTGTCACTACTGCTGTTATCCTAAAAACTAACCCTATTTCAATAACAACAGAAGCTCCTCCTACTTGTTGTGATTCTAATGCAATAGCTACCCCAACTGATTGCACAGCAGCTAAGATTAGCGTGCTATAACGTGTATATTGAGTAATTTTTCGCCGCCCTGACGCCCCTTCCTTTCGTAATTGTTCCAGTTTTGGATGAACTGTCGTTAGCAATTGTATAATAATAGATGCCGAGATATAAGGCATAATACCTAATGCAAAAACAGATAAACGCTGTAGGGCACCCCCAGAAAACATATTAAACATATCCAGAATAGTGCCCCGTTGCTGTTCAAATAAGGCAGCTAATGCAATAGGATCAATTCCGGGAACAGGAATAAATGTACCAATTCTATAGACTAGCAGCGCACCTATGACAAAATATAGCCTGTGCCGTAACTCTATTAGGTTATTAAAATTATCTCGATCAAACGATTTTTTATAGGTGCCCTTATTAGCCACAATTTACTCCTCGATTCGACCACCTGCTGCTTCAATAGCTCGGCGTGCATTCGCAGATACTTTAATACCTTGCAGATTTATCGCTCGATTAATAACTCCACCCGATACAATTACTTTAACTTGTTTAACTCTGAAAGGAATTAAACCCTCCTTAACAAGGGTAAGTATATTTATAGTATCGCTTTCAATATTGCTAAGCTGGCTAAGGTGCACTTGAGCTGAGAAACGCGATTTACGAGAATTAAAGCCAATTTTAGGAACTCGCCTTTGTAAAGGTAGCTGACCACCCTCAAATCCAATTTTATGAAAGCCCCCCGATCGAGCTTTTTGACCTTTATGGCCACGGCCACAAGTTTTTCCAAGACCGCTGCCTATACCTCGCCCTACGCGCTTTTTTATCTGCCTACTGCCTTCATTTGGGGAAATCGTATTTAACCGCATTTTAACTTTCCCCCACTCTAAGAAGATAAGAGGTTTTCCTAATCATCCCTCGATTCTCTGGGGTATCAATAACTTCAACTGTTTGACCAATTCGCCGAAGACCCAGCCCGATAATACATGCTTTATGCTTTACCAATCGCCCTATCGGGCTCTTCAATAATGTTACCTTAATTACCTTTTGCATCTCTATTATTCACCAGCAATTTCCTTGAGGCTCTTGCCACGCTTAGCAGCAATGCTATCTGGGTCCGACATTTGTGCGAGCCCTCTAACAGTAGCTCTCACAACGTTCACAGCGTTTGCTGAACCAACACATTTCGCTAAAACATTATGTATACCTATAACTTCAAAAACAGATCTCATTGCGCCCCCAGCAATAATCCCCGTCCCTTCAGAAGCAGGCTGCATATAGATTTTAGCTGCGCCATAACGAGCAATAATTGGATACTGTAACGTATCCCCTTTTAGAGGGATAGAAATCATGTTCTTTCTTGCGTTTTCCATAGCTTTTTGAATAGCAGAAGGAACTTCTCGAGCCTTCCCTCGCCCAAACCCAATACGCCCTTTACCATCACCTACTACTGTTAAAGCTGAAAAGCCAAACTGACGCCCGCCTTTCACAACTTTTGCAACACGCCTTACACCAACTAACTTTTCTAGTAACCCATCTCCCATTGCCCGGCGATCTATTTGTTGTGCCATCAAACTAACCTTTAAAACTGTAATCCGCCTTCACGAGCCGCGTCTGCTAACGCTTTTACTCGACCATGATATCTATAACCAGAACGATCAAAAGCGATACTATGAATACCTTTTGCTTTAGCTCGTTCAGCAATTCTTTTGCCAATGACCATCGCTGCCTCCTTATTACCAGTATTATTCTTTAGCTCCTGCCTTAAGCTCAACTCTACTGTTGATGCACTAACAATAATGTCCCCGCTTATTGGTTTAATGATCTGCGCATAAATATGTTTAGAAGTACGATGAACCGCTAATCTTACTACTCCCAGACTGTGGAGTCTGCATCTTGTTTTAATTGCTCGCCGCAACCTTGCTATTTTTTTATCCATGCCATTTATTGCCTTTAATCGCCATTACTTCTTCTTAGCTTCTTTGCGTACAATTATTTCGCTTGTATAACGAATACCTTTTCCCTTATAAGGCTCAGGTACCCTAAAATTACGAATATTCGCTGCAGCTTGGCCAACCTGCCGCTTATCTGCTCCCTTAACTATTACATCAGTCGGGCTTGGTGTCTCAACGGTAAGACCTATAGGTACAATAAATTCAATAGGATGAGAATAGCCTAGGTTAAGTAAGAGCTTTTTTCCTTGAATTTGTGCTCGATATCCAACGCCAACTAACTGTAAACGCTCCTCAAACCCTTGATTTACTCCTCGAACCATATTATTTACTAAAGATCGAAATGTTCCACTTAACGCTTCGGCATGCTTTCCCAACTTCTTAGGCAAGAAATTTAATGTACGTTCTTTTTGGGTAATTTGCACTAATTTATGGATGGGGAGAGAAAGAGATCCTTTTACCCCTTTCACCTTAATATCGTTTTCAGATACTGAGACCTCAACACCTTCTGGGATCAGTACAGGATTATTAGCAACCCTCGACATACTATTTTGCTCCTCTAAGCAACATAACATAGTACCTCACCGCCTTCCCTGATAGATCTTGCAGTCTTATCAGTCATAACACCACGAGATGTAGAAACGACAGTAATACCTAGTCCGTTGCGAATTCTAGGTAATTTATCTTTACCTCTATACACGCGTAACCCTGGGCGGCTTACTCTCTGTATCTCTTCAATCACCGCCTTACCATTATAGTATTTCAAGCATATTACTAATATGGGTTTTGTACCATTCACCACCCTATAATCTTCGATATAACCCTCCTCTTTTAAAACGCAGGCAATACCCTGTTTTAGCTTTGATGAAGGCATACTAACTTCCCGCTTACTCGCGCTTTGGCTATTACGTATCCGTGTCAGCATATCTGAGATGGGATCTGTCATACTCACAGTATTATTTTCAGCCTCTTTACATTTACAATTAAATATCTTTTAACATATACTTACCAGCTAGCTTTAGTTATCCCAGGGACATCCCCTTGCATCGCTGCCTCGCGTAATTTATTACGAGATAAGCCAAACTTACGCATATATCCACGAGGCCTACCAGTTATACAGCAGCGTCTTCGCTGACGTATAACTGAAGAATCTCTCGGTAAGCTACGAAACTCATATATGGCTTTCTGTTGCTCAGCTAAACTAAGGCTAGGGTCAAAGATCCGTGATTTTAGCTCTGTACGTTTCATCGCATACTTACGAGCTACTTGAACTCGTTTTAGCTCACGATTAATCATGCATTTTTTTGACATTACAGCCCTTTAATCTTTAAGACCTAAACGGAAAATTAAATTCTTTTAGTAACGCTCGACCTTCATCATCCGTTTTTGCCGTAGTTGTTATAGTAATATTCATTCCTCGTATAGCATCGATTTGATCGTAATCAATCTCTGGGAATATAATTTGCTCACGAATCCCCATATTATAATTACCTCTTCCATCAAAAGAGTTAGGGCTAAATCCTCGGAAATCTCTAATCCTAGGAATAGCAACATTAATTAACCGATCCAAAAACTCGTACATTCGCTTACGGCGCAGAGTAACTTTACAGCCAATAGGCCAATCTTCGCGAATCTTAAATCCAGCTATCGATTTCCTTGCCCGTGTAATCATTGGTTTCTGCCCAGAAATTTTAGCCATGTCATCTACCGCCCGCTCTAAAATTTTCTTATCCCCAGTTGCCTCTCCTACCCCCATATTTAGAGTAAGCTTTTCAATGCGGGGCACTGCCATAATAGAGCAATAACTTGATCGATCCCGTAGCCGATTAATAACAACATCCTGATAATATTTTTGTAATCTTGCCATATTAAATTTACCGCTCATGCTTAAAAACAAGCATAATCTAACCTTTAAATTAAATAATTCTCTACTAGATTACTAACTAAATATCGATAATTTCGCCATCTGACTTAAAATAACGCACCTTACGGGTATCTTCTAGTCTCTTAAACCCTATTCTATCACCTTTATCTTTAGCGGAATTATAGAGCATAATATTAGAAATATGAATCGACCCTTCTTTTTCAATGATCCCTCCTGGTTTTCCCGCAGCTGGATTAGGACGATCATGATGTTTCAGCATATTAATATTTTCTATAATTACACGATTATTCGACAGTACGCGTAAAATTTTTCCCTGTTTTCCCTTATCTCTTCCAGTAATAACAATAACCTGATCTCCTGCTCGTACTCTACGCATTACTGAATACTCCTACAATACTTCCGGCGCCAAAGACACAATCCGCATAAAACTCTCACTGCGCAGCTCTCGAGTTACAGGCCCAAATATTCTAGTACCTATAGGTTGTAATTGATTATTCAATAATACTGCTGCGTTATTATCAAACCGAATTAACGATCCATCAGCACGGCGAACACCTTTTCTAGTCCGTACAATTACCGCATTATATACTTCGCCTTTTCTAACTCTGCTTCTAGGAGTAGCTTCTTTTACTGCAACTTTAATAATATCGCCAATTTCTGCGTAACGGCGTTTCGATCCACCCAATACTTTGATGCAAACAAGTCGCCGGGCACCACTATTATCTGCTGCATCTAGGCTAGTCTGCATTTGAATCATTTGCTACTCTCCAATTAAATACTTACTATATTCTATAAAAAATAAAAAGTGTGGTAATCAGCGAGCATGCTCAACGATACTAACTAACTTCCAAGCTTTAGTTTTTGATAAAGGGCGCGTCGATGTAACCGCAACAACATCTCCTGCTTGGCACTCATTATTTTCATCATGAGCATGTAATTTCGTAGAACGTTTTATATATTTCTTATAAATAGGATGGGCTACTCTACGCTCCACAAGCACTGTAATAGTTTTATTCATTTTATTACTTATTACACGCCCAATAATTCTACGTAGAGGTTTATCTTGGTCATTCATACTTTTATTACCCTCCCTGTTTTTCAGTCAGTATAGTTTTGATCCGTGCAATATCCCGCCGAACTCGGTTTAGTTCGCTATTTTTAGCTAACTGATCCCCGCTTCTCTGCATCCGCAATTTAAATTGCTCTCTAGAAAGATCTAAGAGCTCTCTTTGTAGATCCTCGGTTGTCTTCATCCTTAGCTCTTGACCTTTCATTACATGACCGTCCGTGTAACAAATACTGTTTTAATAGGTAGCTTAGCTGCAGCTAGCTCAAAAGCCCTTCTTGCTACTTCCTCTGCCACACCTTCCATTTCATAAAGAATGCAGCCTGGCTGTATATTAATAGCCCAGTATTCTACATTACCTTTGCCTTTTCCTTGGCGTACTTCGAGTGGTTTCTGGGTAATTGGTTTGTCTGGAAAAATTCTAATCCAGATTTTTCCACCTCGTTTAATATATCTTGTCATAGCGCGTCTAGCAGATTCAATTTGCCGCGCTGTAATCTGCCCTCTACCAATAGCCTTCAATCCATACTCACCAAAATCTACATAACTACCTCTAAGCGCCTGCCCGCGATTCCTACCTTTTTGCTGTTTACGGAATTTAGTTCTTTTCGGCTGCAACATTTTATATCACCTTAAATTACCTATCGCCGATTCCCCTATATTAACTTGCTGATCTAGCTGCTCAAACACTTCCCCTTTAAATATCCACACCTTAACACCAAGAACCCCATAAGTAGTTTTCGCTTCAGCAAAGCTATAATCGATATTAGCACGTAAGGTATGCAAAGGCACTCTCCCTTCTCGGTACCATTCGCTACGGGCAATTTCCGCTCCATTTAAGCGTCCAGAAATTTTTATTCTGATACCTTGAGCACCTACACGCATAGCATTAGTAACGGCACGCTTCATCGCTCGGCGGAACATAATTCGACGTTCAAGCTGTTGCGCTACACTTACTGCAACAAGGGTAGCATCTAACTCAGGTTTCCGTATCTCCTGAATATTGATATGAACGGGTATACCCATCATATCAGCAATCGTTTGCCGTAAATTATTAA